>JACNKR010000062.1 GCA_014381925.1 Fidelibacterota bacterium
CAACATTGTCTAAAGCTTGACTTAGTCCTCGTGTACGAGATTCTAAATGCTTTGATAAAGCGTAACCTGAAGTATCATCCTCAGCTGAATTGATTCGTTTCCCTGTTGAAAGTCGAGATTGGATTTGACCAATTTGACCATTAACTTTTTTTAAGTTTCCCCAGGCTTCTTGTGCGTGGTAGTTAGCTCCAACGCGTGTAACATCACCAAACATAGATATTACCTCCTTGTTTTAATTTTGGCATCCGTGCCATACTCAGTTATACTACAACTCAAGATAGAGTTGTCTACATTCAATATTTCTTATTAATTAAAAAAAGATATTATTGAATCTAATTTGATTATCGACAGGAAAACTATATATCAAAGAAATAAAATTAAAGAAATTTAGAGAGGGAGAAGAAAATAAATTAGTTTACTTTGTTAAATATTATTAAGTAATAAAAAATAGTAAAATTTAATAAAATTTATCAGGAAATAAATTCCCTATTAAATAAAAAATTGAAAATTAATTATTATTTTCAGATGATCTATTTATTAAATAAACAGATGATATAGCCAATATACACCCAAATAAAGTCATTATATTTGGAATTTCATTAAGCAATAAATAACTAAATAATAATGCACTTACCGGCACAAGAAATGTAAATGAACTTGCTGATTGTGCACCTATTTTTTGAGTTGCATAGAAAAAAGCGACTGTCCCAAATGCCATTGCTCCAATTGTTACTGAAATAAAATTCAACCAAAAATGAATACCCATTGTAAAAATAGAAAAATCCATTGATTGTGGATTTATGATGAAAATTATAATTGATGAAAAAAGGAATATATAAAAACTAAAATGAAGAGAATGTAAGTTTTTTGTAATTCTATGTGTCCATAATGTTAATATTGACCATAAAAATGCACCTAAAATAAAAAATAAATTTCCACTAATAAAAATTAATTTATAATTTAAATTCCATAAATTTAGTAAAAAGATGCTACTAATAATCCCTAAAAAAACTCCCCATTTTACATTTCCTGGATAAACTTTATTATAAATATAAGATGATAAAATAGTTGTAATTGTAGGAACAAGCGTAGTTACAATGACTCCGCCAATACCTGCAAAACCTAAATATGTACCTTTAAAATAACAATAATTATATAAAATTAAAATAATCGATATACCAATAAGTTCAATAAAATTATTTTTTAATTTATTAAAAGAATATTTAGAATAAAATAAAAAGGGAGAGATTACAATTGAAGCCATTAAAAAACGCCAAAACATAATTATTAATGGAGGAAAATATTCTCCTAAAATTTTTGCATTACTCCAAGACAAACCCCATAGAGACATGGCTAAAAACAAAAGAATGTGAAATTTTGATTTTGAGTAAATAAAATTAATCCTATAACAAAAAAGCCCCAGATAAATCCGAGGCTTTTAATTTAAAAAGAAAAAGGGTTTAGTACATTCCTCCCATACCACCCATTCCGCCCATACCACCCATATCACCACCAGGCATTGCAGGAGCTTTATCTTCTTCAGGCTTATCAAAAACAACAGCTTCAGTTGTAAGCATTAAACCAGAAATACTTGCGGCATTTTCAACAGCTGTTCGTGTAACTAATGTTGGATCAATTATTCCAGATTTAACCATGTCAGTATATTCTTCCTTTCGAGCATCAAAACCAAAATTCTTGTTTTTATTACTCAAAATATCAGCTAAAATTACAGGAGCTTCTAATCCAGCATTCGTCAATATTTGCCTAACAGGAGCTTCTAGAGTTTTTTTAACAATATCAACACCTAATGCGATATCAGCGTCCATTCCTTTAGAATTAATAACTGTAGATGCTCTTAACAAAGCAACACCACCGCCAGGCACAATGCCCTCTTTAACAGCTGCACGAGTTGCATGTAATGCATCTTCTACACGAGCTTTCTTCTCTTTCATTTCAACTTCTGTAGCTGCACCAATATTAATAACCGCTACACCGCCAGATAATTTTGCTAATCGTTCTTGTAATTTCTCACGATCATAATCTGAGGAAGTTTTTTCAATTTGTGCTTTAATTTCATTTACTCTTGCAAGTACAGAATCACCATCACCTTTACCTTCAACAATGATAGTATTATCCTTATCTATTGTTACCGTTCTCGCAGTACCTAGGTATTCTAAAGTTGCATTTTCTAATTTATAACCCTGTTCTTCAGAAATTACGGTTGCACCTGTTAAAATGGCAATATCTTGTAACATTGCTTTTCTTCTATCTCCAAATCCAGGAGCTTTTACAGCACATACTTTAAGCGAACCACGAATTTTATTTACAACTAAAGTAGCTAATGCTTCACCATCAACATCTTCAGAAATAATTAATAATGGCCGACCTGTTTGACTTGCCTTTTCAAGAATAGGAAGTAAGTCTTTCATTACAGAAATCTTTTTTTCGTTTATCAAAATAAGCGGACTTTCTAATTCTACTTCCATTGCTTCTGCATTAGTTACAAAATAAGGTGATAAATACCCTCTATCAAATTGCATTCCTTCTACAGTTTCTAAATAAGTTTCTGCAGTTTTAGCTTCTTCAACAGTAATAACACCTTCATTTCCGACTTTATCCATTGCATCAGCAATTAAGTCACCAATTTCACTATCATTATTAGCAGAAATAGTACCAACTTGTGCAATTTCTTCTTTATCTGATACTTCTTTAGTAATACTTTTTAAATGTTCAGTAACTTGCTTAACTGCAGAGTCAATTCCTCTTTTTAAATCCATAGGGTTAGCACCAGCAGTTACATTTTTTAAACCTTCGGTAATTATTGCTTGTGCTAAAACGGTCGCTGTAGTTGTACCATCACCTGCAATGTCAGAAGTTTTAGATGCAACTTCTTTTAACATTTGCGCTCCCATATTTTCAACAGGATTATCTAATTCAATTTCTTTAGCCACAGTTACACCATCTTTAGTAATTGTTGGTGCTCCAAATTTCTTATCTAAAACAACATTACGACCTTTTGGTCCAAGTGTTACTTTAACCGCATTTGCTAATTTATCTACACCATTTTTGAGTGTAGATCTTGCTTCTATATCATATTCTATTAATTTTGCCATTATTTTTATTTTCCTTTTAAATTATGCAAGTACTGCTAAAATATCACTCTCACGCATGATGAGTACATCCTCACCATCTACTAAAATTTCTGTACCTGAATATTTTCCATACAGAACTTTATCACCTGCTTTTAAACTCATCTCAACAAGTGTTCCATTGTCTGAAACTTTTCCTGGCCCAACTGCAAGTATTTCACCTTGTTGTGGTTTTTCTTTTGCAGTATCAGGTAAAATGATACCACCTTTTGTCATTTCTTCGGCTTCTGCTGGTCTTAAAATTAAACGATCAGCTAACGGTTTTACATTCATTAATAATTCTCCATTTTTTTATATTAATTTTTGAGGTAATACTAAGTATTTAATCATTACAAATGGTATGCCATAATTCATTATTATGTCTATTTGGCAGAAAAAATTAAATGTGTTTTCTTATGATATTAAGCATAGTTTGAATAATCCTTTGCGCAAGTCTTGAATAAAATCTAGTATCAATTTGACATTGTCATATAACTCTAAAATAGGATTAATAAATCAATTCTGAGCCACTTTGTATTCTGAATATGCCAGGGGCTGCCTAAGAATAAAGAATCAATTGAGCTTCGATCATTCAGATAGTTTAAAAAAACCAGTAGAGCCTTAACGCATTATATCTCTACCATTTAAACATTAATAAAAACTCCTCATCGGGAGGGACAACCCTGGTGGAATTCCGCTTTGTGGTACAGGTTTGCTGTATTCTATAGAGTTAAAGCATTAATCCTTAAGACAACGAACAGAAAAGCCAGATTGTTTATTGTTATTATTTCGGTAAACATTTGTACTATAATAAAATAATATCCGAGTCAAAGCATCCCCACCATCATATTCAGAAGATGACCAAAAGTAACTATAGATACCCATTCCGTTGTGATTACCACTATTAAAATTACGATAACCAGAGGGTATACCAATGAAACCACTTATTCCAAATACTGTGTTATTTATCAAAACATCATCATACCATAAATTGGCATTACCTGCAAGTTTACTTCCTTCATTTGTGCCTCTCCAACCCCAATCATCTGCTTCTATTAGAGACATTCCTAAATATATTTCTAGTTCTTTATATTGGTCATCTGTTGGTACATGCCAACCAATAGGGCATACACCTCTGCTATCATCTACTGCGTACCAGTTGTATAGATTTCCATACACATCTGCACAATTATTTCCACATGAATTTTGAGAAGCATTATTATCGTTAACATGATAAACGGAATAAGCACCTGTTTCAGTTACATCTAAATCAGCCCATTCTGAGTTACTATACCCCGTTGAAATAGTATCTCCATTACTATAATGAGTGACCGTTAAATTCTCGGTCATCCATTCTTGATTGCCAATTACTACCGTTTCATAGCTATTGCCGTCAATGTCTGTAACACAACTACTATTTATACTTACACATCCACAGTCACTTTCCCAATGTGTTCCACCCCAAACTCCTGCACAGTCTTGAATGCAATCATTGGTAGTATCATTATCACAAGTACCACACATATCTTCTATCGCATTTCCATCACACTCACCTAAACAATCATGTACATTTGATAAACAATTATCATCATTATCATTATTATTTAATACCCACCCTTCTTCTACTAATGCTTCGCAATACTCTGAAGATTCACCAGCTCCTAAACTATCTGTATCTGCATCAAACCAATAAGTCAGTATTTCTGAATTTCCTGCACATACATCTGCACAATCATAAATAGCATTTGTTGTAAATGTTAATAAATTAGATTGTCCTACATTTCCACTATCATCCGTTGCTTTAACAAGTAAAGTATGTTGAGTATTATCATAAGCACAAACATCCCATTCATATTCATAGGGTGATTGTGAATCTTCAAATACAATTAATCCATTAATAATAAATGTAACATTTACAATTTCTTCATTATCTGAGGCATTCACCTTAATAGTGGAAATTCCTGTTAATATAGATTCAATAGGAGACGTTATTATTATTGTTGGAGGAATAGTGTCAGGCTCAGTAACATCACAAGAAAAAAAGAGCACAGCTGATAAAATTATTAAATATCTATTAATTTTATTTTTCTTTTATAGTAAATTCATTGTTTGTACCATGGAATAATTTAATTAATTTTATAGCTTTATTTTTATCTGAAATAAAAAATTCTTTTTCAGGTATTTGTTTTGCATATTTAGACAAATCTGCACGGTTTAATAATTCTTCAAGTTCAATACAAACTTCATCATTTATTATATTCTTATGTTGAATAAATTCAATAACTTCCTTTGTTGTCATTTCAAGAGCTCTAAAATAAAATTCTTCACCTAAATATTCTCTAAATAAATAAGTTAATTTTAAATAATATTTTTCTGCATTTTCCCAATTTATAGGAAATGGTATTTCTAAGTTCTCAAGTGATTTTTGCACTCTTAAATGCATGGGTTCAACAAACTTATATTTTTTTCTTTTTAATTTATTTTTAAGTTCTCTTTTCCTCCAAAAATAAACTGCAATTAATGCACCCATTATGATACTAAAAATAATTAGCCCCTTTTCAAGAGTAGAAATCATCTCAATATTTTTCATTCCTTTAAGACCTCTAATAGATTCCTCTTGAGAATTTATTAGACTAAATATCTCAATTTGTAATGAATCTGTCTCTAAAGTAAGTTTTAATTGATTATTTTCCATTATTTGAATCGGAATTACTGGAATAACTGCTTTCCCTGTTTCCCAAAACGAAAGATCATATTCTACAAAATTTTCACCAATTCGCTTTCCATGGACTGTCATAATATCAGAATTCGAATTTATTTCTGGAAAAACTGGAACTTGCGCTGATGAAACATTTAGTTCAATTACAAATTTTACAATATCGCCAATATAAATACTATCTTGGCGAATAAAATAATTCATACTTATTTGTGAAAATGAGATAGAAAATAATATTAAAGATAGAAATAATTTCATTTATCGTCTTGAAATTCGTTTATTAAAAAACTCAACTAATGGTTCAATATAACTTTTACTTGTATTAATCATAACATGGTCTATTTTATTTTTTCTAAAAAATTGGGCTATATCGTTTGTTTCCACATCAAAATTTATTTTCATTTCTTTTCTAAATTTTGGATTTGATGCATCAACCCAAAAAGTATCACCCGTTTCAACATCATGCATTTTTATTAGACCCAAATTAGGCATTTCAATTTCGGATGGATCTGTTAATTGAATACAGATTAAATCATGTTTTTGATTTGTTAATTTTAAAGTTGTTTCATAACCATCATCTAAAAAATCTGAAAGTAAAAATATGACACTTTTTCGTTTAATTGCTTTTAAACTATACTCTAAAGCTTCAGAAATATTTGTTTTTTTATCTTCAGTTTTATAATATATCAATTCTCTGATTACCCTTAAAACATGAGATTTGCCTTTATTTGGAGGAATAAATTTCTCAATTTGATCAGAAAATAATATAAGCCCAACTTTATCATTATTTTTGATTGCACTAAAACTTAATATAGAGGCTAATTCAACCATTAAATCACTTTTCAGGTTTTCTCCCGAACCAAAATATCCAGAAGCACTAACATCAACCATTAACATTACAGTTAATTCTCGTTCTTCATCAAACTTTTTAATAAATGGTTTTCCTGTTCTCGCTGTAACATTCCAGTCAATATCGCGTATGTCATCACCCGGTTGATATTCACGTACCTCTGCAAATTCCATTCCCATACCTTTAAATGCAGAATGGTATTCACCTCCAAAAATATCATTTACAAGATGTCGAGTTTGAATTTCTAAAAGGCGAACCTTTTTTAGAATTTCTGTAGGAAGCATTTATCTAATTATGGGGTTGGAACAGACTCAAAAATTCGAGTAACAATTTCATCTGAATTTATTTCTTCTGCTTCAGCTTCAAATGATAATACAACTCGATGTCTTAATATTGCTAAACCAACATTCCTAATATCTTCAGGGATTACATATCCCCTTTGATTCATAAAAGCAAGAGCCTTAGATGCTTGAACTAAAAATAAAGATGCGCGAGGAGAAGCTCCAAAATCGATTAATCCTGTTAAATCTTTTAAATTATACCGACTGGGCTCTCGTGTTGCAAATACAAGTGAAACAATATATTTTTGTAAGTTTTCAGCAATATGAATTTGGTCAATTGTTTTTCGGGCATTTAATATTTGTTGTGAATTTACAGTGGGATTAATTTCAACTTGGCCTGTCAAAGAAGACATACTTTTTAAAATATTAAGTTCTTCAATCTCAGATGGATAATCAACTAAAACTTTAAACATGAATCGATCTACTTGTGCTTCTGGAAGTGGATATGTTCCTTCTTGCTCAATAGGATTTTGAGTTGCCATAACTAAAAATGGATTTTCTAATTTATAAGTTGAATCTCCAATTGTAACTTGTCTTTCTTGCATTGCTTCTAATAAAGCACTTTGAACTTTCGCAGGCGATCTATTAATCTCATCAGCTAAAATAATATTTGAAAATATAGGTCCTTTTTTTACTTCAAAAGTTGATTTAGCTTGATTATAAATTAATGTTCCAATGATATCAGCGGGTAATAAATCCGGTGTAAATTGAATCCGTTGAAATTTTGTGTCAATTAATTTTGCAAGTGCATTAACAATATATGTTTTCCCTAAACCAGGAACACCTTCTAAAAACACATGCCCATTTGCTAAAATTGCAATTATTAATTTTTCAATCAAATTTTCTTGACCAACAACTAATGATTTTAATTGTAAACTTAATGGTTGAATAAAAGCCGAATCTTCTTTTATTTTATCATTTAATATATTTAAGTCTAAAGACTCCAAAAATTACTCCTTTTCTACTACTGCATTTAATGAATCAATTGTATTCAATAATGGTTCTAAGATTTCTAATTCATATTGAACAGATTGAATTAATTCACTTTGTGGAAATGTTAAAATAAAATTTTGATAATACTCTTCAGCATCACTAAAACTATCTAAATTATTTGCATATATATATCCAATCATAAATAAGGCTTTTTCTGTTTCCTTACTTTTAGGATATTTATCTACAACTTCTTGAAAATATTGAATTGCAAAATCAAAATCTTGAACATCATTTAAATAAATATCACCAACTTGAAACAATGCAGTTGAAGCTAATTCATCTTTAGGATATTCTTTTAAGATTAATTTACAAGTTGCAATCGCATCTTTTAAGTTTTTTTCTGAACGGAACACTTTAACTTGTTCCCATAATTTTTCAGGACTTTCTATAGAACTACATCCTAAAATTATCATAATAATTAATAAATAAACATATCGAATCATTGAAATTTTCCTTTAAATACAGATATAAAATTTAATGCAATTTTGAAATTGAATACTTGAGATTTTCTTAACTTTTAAAATGAATATAATAATGATAATGAAGTGTTATATTCTTTTTGTGCATACGGATAGGCAATATCAATTCGTGCTGGTCCCAATGGTGTATTGATTGTAAAGCCAAAACCAACATCCCAATAAATATTAGAATAATTCAGATCTTCTTTTTTTCGCCCTAAAATTCCAGAATCAAAAAATACTTCGCCACCCAAATTATTATAAATTGGAAATCGCAGTTCAATATTATTTAATATTCTATACAATGCATTTTCATTATAATTTAAATCTTCAGCTTTATCCCACCCTCTTAATGAGGTGCTTCCACCTAAATTAAAAAAATCAGAGATTGAGTTTTCTTCAGTATTATTAAGTAATTTCAAATATCCAGTTTTTAATCTGAATCCAACGATGAATAAATCAAAAAAGTTCCTAAATTTTTTATATTCAATATCGGTCAATAAATAATGAGTTTCCCCTCCCAAAAATGTTCCTCTTAATGTTGAATAATATCCAATATAATTTCCATTTTTAGGTGCAATTAAATTATTAAATGAATGTCGTTGGTATGTGATTCTAATTTTTCTTTCAAGTGATTCATCTGCTTCTATATTTTGACCCGTAAAATTAACTGATTCTAAAATTATACTCCCTAAAAGTTTATTTTTTTCATTTTGCCTATATAAAAATGAGGACTCAATTCCCTGTCGATGCCTAAAATCATCATCTTCTACAACATAATAATCAAATATTTTAAAATTCAGGGGTACTCTTAATCCAAAAACCCATGGTGTTCTATAGGATATAGAAAAATTTCTTTTGGGAAATAGTTTATTATTTAAAAGAGATAAATTTTCATCAATCGTTAAACCTAAATCAATTTTAAATGTAAATTTATTAGATGTATTCAGAAAATAACCTGATTGAATTGTACTACTTAATTCTATAGAAGAAAGTGGAGGACTATTTTCACCTAAAGGAGACTCTGTTTGTCCAAAACCAATTTCACCTTTAATATCTCGATCATTCATTTCTTTTACTTTAATAACCAAATCAACTGTATCTTGAATATCTCCTCTAATTTGGGGGAATATTTCGACCGAACTAAATAATAATGATGAGAAAATTCGTGTTTGTGTTTTCTCAATTTCAATAATATTATAAGTTGAACCTGATTTAATTAAAGATTCTCTAAATACTGTTTTAGGTTTTAATTTCTTTAATCCATCAATAGTTATATTTCCAAAATAAAAAGTTTTTTTCTCTGCTATATTAATTCGAATAATAACATTATTATCTTCTTCTATAAGCTCATCATAAATAGAAATTTTAAATTTACCCTCTGATAAATATTTTCTAATTAATTTTTTTAACTGTTTTGTAATTTTTAATGGATTAAAAACATCATCTACCTTAACATCTAATACATTTAAAATTTCTTCATTTGAATATAAATAATTTCCAAAAAATTCAATTTTTTTTATATGATATTGATTCCCTTCAATTATTTTAAAATTTATGGAAATATTTTCTTCAACATTAATTACCTCGGGGTGGATTATTGCATTTATATACCCCTGGGAACTGTAGAAATGTTTTAATTGAATAACTGCTAATTTTAATGAACGAGAATTGTAAATTGATTTATCAAACATGGTCGTTTCTTTAATTGGTAACCATTTTATTAATTCACTTTCTTTAATATAATTATTACCAGAAAAAGTGATTACATTTATTAATTTTTGCTGTGAAAAACATATATTAAGTATTATTCCAAAAATAAAAATAATTTTCATATTTATATTATTCAATATTTATACTTAAACCTATATGTTAAATGATATAATTGATTTTCATCTATCCTTCCAATAATTGACATATTTCGAGAAAGACGATACCCAACTTCATACTGAAAAGTACTATTTTCAGAATTCAAATCACTTCTTAAATTCAAATATAAATTAGGACCAATATTTTTACCTAAATATAAATTTAAATGCGAATTCTCAAAACCCGTTAATAAAGTTCCTCCCTGCGTATTAAATTGAAATTTATCTAATACACTATTTCGAACTATATTTCTTTCCAATGTATTTTCAACATAATTTGTAATTAAGTTTCCAACTTGTTCTGTTCCAATAAAATCTCCACTATTACCTATTGAGTCTGGTGTAAAAACCATTAAATATAATAAATCATTTTGAGTTAAATCCGGGTCTGAAATTGATTCTAATGATAAATTCGGATTATCCATATTACCACTTAATGAAATTTCAATATCCTTACCCGCTACATTTGTAATACCATTAAAATCAATAATAGGTTCAATAGCAGTGGGGTCTAAAGAAATATTACCTGAAATTTGATCAATTGTATTTCCGTTAAAATAAAAACTACCATCAACTACATTAATATTTCCACTAAATGTAAATGGTTCATTTCCTATTGATGTTAATACAATATCACCATCAATTAAACCATCCATTTGAGAATTCTCAATTTTCACACCATTTTCCAAAGGAATATGAATATTATATGAAATAATTTTACCATTTTTAATTGACTCTTTTGTTAAAGTTTCATCTTCTGAAAATTCCATTAAAAATGTAAATTTATTTGGAGATGGATTAAATTTTCCATCAATATAAATTGTATCTTTTCCTGTTATTTCAAATTTTGCTGATGCATTTCCTCTAAAACTATTTTCAATTGATGATATATATAAATTATCCGATTTTATTAATAAATCAAATTCAGGATTAAAAAACTCAGTTAAATCCATTTTCCCAATTACTGATAAAGAAGCTAATTCATCTTCTGATTTCAACCCAATTGAAGATTTAATAAAGTTAGTTATATTAGTTAAAAGATTCTGTTTTTGTATTTTCCCAGTAATTCCGTTAAGAAAAATAAAATTTAGTTTATTATTGATAATATTAGCTTTTCCATTAATTCCATATATTATGTTTTCTAATGGCATTAAATTTAATTTGGCATGATTAATATTAATTTGCCCATTCCGAATTGGCTTTTGAAGTGAACCCGTAATTTCTAAATTCAAACTAATATGTCCAGTAAGTGAATCAACAATTTCAAAATATGGGGATAAAAACTCAAATTCAGTTGTTTCTCCAATTATTGAAATATCTAATTTGGGGATATTATAAAAGTATGATTTCCTTCCAAAAATATTTAAATTTAATGGTATATCTCCTTTCACCCTATATGTCCCATTTAATGTTTTTAAAATTACATTTTCTAATCTAGTAATTTCATTTTTATAATAAATTTCACCTGTAATTTGCTCACCCTTAATTAAATCAAATTTAGGATTTTGAATTTTGCTATTAAATATAATTTCTGGGGATTCGGGAGTACCACTAATATTAAAATTTCCAGTCAATTCGCCATCAATATTGAAAGAAATAGGAATATAGTTATTCACATTTAATAAATTAAAATTTTGTGCATTTCCATTAATATTAATTTCACCCGAACGATATATATTTTCAGAATTTTTATTTGGAAAATGTTCTCCTGAAAATAATAAATTTTGATTTTCATAAACTAATTTAATTTCATTATAGTTAATTTTATTTTCATTTGCATCAATAGCAACAAATAATGAATCATACATTATTTCATCAATTTGACCATTTAATAATAATGAATTAATATTTACTTTATAAGAACTATTTAATTTATTTAATAAAAATTCACCTTTAGCATTTCCTTGTATCCGTTGGGAATATCCCAATAATGAATTAATTGTACTTAAATTTACTTTATTTGAATTGACCTTCATTTTGAAATTTTCAAATGAACTAAATGACGAATTTAATAAAATATCTTCATTATTAAATGATAATGGTAAATTTTCAAATACCCATTCATTATTCTGTTTTTCTCCTCTCAAGTTTAAAGTTGAAATTTCAACATCATTATAATTAATAAAAAACTTATTTGATGTTATTTCATTATGTTTAATATTTATATCCTTTAAAAATAATATATTTTCTAGTCCATTATATCCATTTAGATAATCAATTTTTACTTTTTCATCTTCAATGTTGATCGAATATGATAAAGAATCAAGTTTAAAATATTTTATTGATTTTAAATTAATATTTAAGGCATTTCCATTTAAAGAAAAATTTTGAGAATTTAATAAATTATTTTTAGTGAAATTTATACCTGTTTCTATACTTCCTATTTCATTTTCATTTATTATAGAATTTAATAAATTAATTTCACCATTTAAATTAATATAATCTGATGATAATTCTAACTCCCCAATAAATTCTCCATTAATTGTATAATTTATATTTTCATTAAATAAATTATAATTTTTATCAAAATTACTAAGCTTTAAACTTCCATTTGTTTTAAAGAATTCATCATCTATTGAATAAGCTACATCATCAAGTTTAAATTCAATATTGTCACTATTACCTTCAATTTTCTCTATATTTATAATATGTTGGTTTTCATATAAAAACTCTCCATTTAAATTGGTAAAATGAAAATTATTAATTTTAGTATTTTCTAATGCCAAATTTACAATTATAGAATCTGAATAAATTGAACCTAATAATTCAATATTTCCATTAATATTATTTTTATATTTATTTGGCAACTCTACATTTAATAAATTAGAGGATAAATTTATTTTTTCATTTAAAACATCATACCAACCATTAATTTTAATTTCGCTATTTAAAAACTTAAAATTACTTTTATTTAAATAAATAAACTGATTTACTAAACCTATATTTGCATTAATATTATTAAATATTATTTTATCTGTAATCAATTTACCATTAATTATTGCTATTGTCGAATCAGAATTTATTCGTTCAACCATTATATTTATATTTTCTAATTCTACGGGGTAATTTAATAATTCATTTAAATTTAATTTATATATATTTATATTAGCAAAAGATTTGAATATTTCTTGGTTATCAAATTCTCCAGTTATTTCCACCGTTCCTGATTTTGATGATATTTCTAAATCTTCTACAATAAACTTATTATCAATAGAGTTTATTTCGCCATTACTTAACTCAAATTCATACGGCCATTCATTCATTTTACAAATACAACTATAAATTTTAAGGTTTTTCTCATTACCAATTGATATATTAACCTTTGCATTTACTTGATAACTCAAATTATTATTAATAATATTTATTTCATTTAATTCTAATAAATTTATTTGAAAAAGATTTTTTGAAATATGTTCACTGGAATTATTAAATAATAAATCAAAATTAATAAAGCCATTATTTAATACGAGTTTATTTAAACTTAAATAGTTACTTAGTATAGAAGTCAATATTCCAGGGTGTATTATTAAGTTATCTAACTTACATATTTTTTTCTTTTTGTGAATTAAAATAGGTGAATCTAATTTAAACCCAGTAAAAAAATTACCTGAAAAGTTTGAATAATCCAGGATCATACCAGATTTAGATTGGACTACTGAGGTGATTTTATTTTCTAAATCTTGAATAAAAATAAATGGATTTAATAAAAAAGTAATAAAAATAATTAAAAATCCAGTTATTAATATTCCAAAAATAATTTTAACTAATTTATAATTCTTAATTTTAGAGATTGCCATACCTATTAAATTACAACTCGTAATTAAAATAAATATTATTTAAAACAAAAAACGGGCAGAAGAATCTGCCCGTTTATATTTGGGTATTTAGTAATTTAATAATTACTTTTCATCGACAACTTCAAAGTCTGCATCTTCAACATCTCTATCATTTTGTCCATTATTATTTTGATTTTGATCAGCAGGTTGTTCAGGATTTGCTTGTTCAGACTGATATATCTTTTGAGATATTTCTGACCAAACTTTATTTAGGTTATCCATTGATGCTTTTATTCCATCAATATCATTCCCTTTATTTTTTTCCTTTAAATCCTCAACTAATTCAGTCAACTTAGTTTTATTAGCTTCATCAATTTTATCACCCATTTCTGAAATTTGTTTTTCAGTTTGATATGCTAATTGATCAGCATTATTATGCGTTTCAACTTCTTCTTTTTTGGCTTTATCATCTGCTTCATGATCCTGAGCATCTCTTTTCATTTTTTCAATTTCTTCGTCATTTAACCCACTTGAGGCTTCAATTCGAATACTTTGTTCTTTACCCGTTGCTTTATCTTTTGCAGAGACATTTAAAATACCATTTGCATCAACATCAAATGTAACTTCAATTTGCGGAATTCCTCTTGGTGCTGGTGGAATACCATCTAAGTGAAATCTCCCTAATGACTTATTATCATTTGCCATTTGCCTTTCACCTTGTAGTACATGAATTTCTACAGATGGTTGATTTTCAGCGGCTGTTGAAAAAATTTGACTTTTCTTTGCCGGTATAGTTGTATTTGCTTCAATTAATGCAGTTGATACACCACCTAAAGTTTCAATTCCTAAAGATAATGGACTTACATCAAGTAATAATATATCATCTACATCGCCCGCAAGAACTCCACCTTGAATAGCTGCACCAATGGCAACAACTTCATCTGGATTAACACCCTTATTTGGCTCTTTACCAAAAATTTCTTTTACAATTTCTTGCACTTTTGGAATTCGAATTGAACCACCGACAAGAATGACATCATTAATTTCATTAGGAGAATATCCAGCATCTTTAATTGCTTTATGACATGGTTTTTTAATTCTTTCTAATAAATCACCAATTAAATTTTCAAACTTAGCGCGTGTTAATGGAATATTTAAATGTTTAGGTCCACTTGCATCCGCAGTAATAAATGGTAAATTAATATCTGTTTGCATTGATGATGATAATTCACATTTTGCTTTTTCAGCAGCTTCTCTCAAGCGCTGTAAAGCCATTGGGTCATTCTTAAGATTTATTCCATCTGATTTCTCAAATTCAGATGCTAACCAATTAACTAATGTCTGGTCAAAATCATCACCACCTAAATGAGTATCCCCATTAGTTGATTTTACTTCAAATACACCATCACCTAATTCTAATATTGAAATATCAAAAGTACCACCACCTAAATCAAATACTGCAATTTTTTCATCTTTATTTTTTTCTAAACCATATGCAAGTGCTGCAGCGGTAGGCTCATTAATTATTCTTCTTACATTTAAACCTGCAATTGTTCCAGCATCTTTAGTTGCTTGTCTTTGTGTATCATTAAAATAAGCTGGCACAGTAATTACAGCATCTGTAACTGTTTCACCTAAATATTCTTCTGCAGTTTGTTTAATTTTTTGAAGTACAATAGCACTTATTTCAGGTGGAGCATATTCTTTTGAATTTATTTTAAACTTAACTTCACCTTTAGAACCTTTTACAACTTCGTATGGCATTTCTGAAATTTCATTCGTGACTTCATCATATAAGCTACCAATAAATCTTTTTGCAGAAAATACTGTATTCTGTGGATTTGTAACGGCCTGTCGTTTAGCAGGTTGACCAACTAATCTTTCACCTTCTTTTGTAAAGCCTACTACTGAAGGTGTTGTTCTTCCACCTTCACTATTTTGAATTACAGCAGGGCTACCACCTTCCATTACTGCAATACATGAATTTGTTGTACCTAAATCAATACCTATAATTTTACCCATTTTTTTCTCCAATTTAATATTTGAATGCTAAATTTAACTAAAAGAGGTCAAATATAATGCCAAATTCAAACAATGCGTCTATTTGGCAGACAAAATAATAAATCACATTTAAACTATACAGATTTTAATTTTTTTCTCACCGCTATACTATTGCTCTTAAAAGTAAAAATCAGTTCACCTTTTTTTACAGATACAATTATTTTTCCATTTTCTTTAAATTCATTTATTAAATACTTTCCAGCAATCACATTTTCAATTCGATTTTGTATAACTCTTCTTAATGGTCTTGCACCCCATTCACTATGATTTCCTTCTTGAATTAATAATTCTTTTGCAGGTTTCCGAATAGAAATTGTAACATTTTTTTTCTTTAAATTATCAATAATATCAACAAGTTGTAAATCAATTATTTTAATTAAATCTTCCTTTGTTAGTCGATTAAATGTAATAATTTCATCTAAGCGATTTAAAAATTCAGGATTAAAGAATTTTTTAATTTCATTAAAAATTATATTTTTGTCTTCTTGGTTTTGTTTTTTATCAGATTCTGATAAAAAACCAAACGATGTGGACTGTAAATGTTTAGTACCCATATTAGATGTTAAAATAATAATAGTATTTCTAAAATCAACTTTATGGCCTAAACTATCTGTAATCCAACCTTCATCTAAAATTTGAAGTAATATATTGAAAACATCTTTATGAGCTTTTTCTATTTCATCAAATAAGACGACAGAAAATGGATTTCGTCTTACTTTTTCTGTCAACTGCCCACCTTCTTCATAACCAACATATCCGGGCGGAGATCCTATTAATCGAGAAACATTATAACGTTCCATATATTCAGACATATCAATTTTAATTAATGATTCATCACTTCCAAATAAATAATTTGCAACTACTTTAGTTAGTTCTGTTTTACCTACGCCTGTTGGCCCTAAAAATAAAAATGATCCGATTGGTTTATTCGGATTATTAAATCCAGTACGAGCTCTTAAAATAGACTTTGCTAATTTCTCAATTGGTTCAGATTGACCTATAATTTGATTTTTTATTTTACTTTCTAATTCTATTAATCTTTTTTGTTCTGATTCTGCAACTTTTTGTAATGGAATCCCCGTAATCATTGAAACAACATTTGCAACTTCTTCTTCTGTAACTACAGGTAAATTTTCTTGTTCTTTTTCTTCCCAATTTTTCTGAAATTTATCTAAACTATTTTGAACTTTTCGTTCTGCATCTCTAATTTTTGCTGCTCTTTCAAATAACTGTTTTTGAATAACTTTTTCTTTTTTCTTTTTTAAAAGAGCAATTTTCTTTTCAAGTGCTAGTATTTCATCTGGAACTTTAACTTTATGAATATGAACCCGAGAACCAACCTCATCCATTACATCGATTGCTTTATCTGGATGATATTTCTCGGCGATATATCTTCCACTTAATTCAACACACGCAATTATTGCATTTTCAGAATAAATCACCGAATGATGTTTCTCATATTTTTCCTGAATACCTTTTAATATTTTAATAGTATCATCAAAAGAAGGAGGGTTGACAATAATCTTTTGAAATCTTCTTTCTAAAGCTCCATCTTTTTCAATAAATTTTCTATATTCATCTAATGTTGTAGCACCAATTAATTGAATTTCACCGCGAGCTAGGGCCGGTTTAAACATATTTGCGGCATCTAATGATCCAGAAGTATTCCCGGCACCAACAAGTGTATGTATTTCATCTATAAAAATAATAATATCTAAACTATTTTCAAGTTCTCTCATCAACGATTTCATTCTCTCTTCAAACTGCCCTCTATATTTTGTTCCAGCAATTAATCCTGCAAGATCTAAAGCTAAAACTCGTTGTCCCCATAAAATTCGTGGTACTGATTTTTCATAAATTCTTAAAGCCAGTCCTTCAACAATAGCTGTTTTCCCAACACCAGGTTCACCGATAAGAACAGGATTATTCTTTTTTCTGCGAGATAGTACTTGTGCAACTCTTTCAATTTCAAGCTCTCGCCCAATTACAGGATCTAATTTCCCATTTTGTGCAAGTTTTGAAATATCACGGCTGAATAAATCCAAAGTAGGAGTATCCGATTTTCTTTTCTTTTTAATTTCTTTTTTAATTGGAGGAGTTGATGTCTCTATATAGGAATATAATAAATCATAATCGATAGAAAAATTCATTAATACATCACGAGCTAATCCTTCATCTTCTTTGGAAATTGCAAGCAACAAATGGGTATCATCTGCAATATTAAAACCCAAACTTTTTGCTTCAGAATATGTCGTTCTTAATATTCTTTCTGCCCTTCTTGTTAATGGTAAATGCCCCATTGTCATAGATCCCGTTGAAGGTTTAACCATATCTCTTATTAATCCTTGCATTTCCTCAAAGTCACAACCTAATGTCGTTAATAATTTAGCAGCTTTACAGTTTGAATCATTTAAAACACCTAATAATAAATGCTCAGATCCAACATAACTATGACCAAAGCGAACAGCTTGTTCTTTAGCTATTTTTAATATATTTTGAATACTTTTTGAAAAATTTTCTCTCATATTTATTTCCTTCTAATTTCCTATTAAAATGCCACAATTTAACTTAAAATTTCGATTTGTGTAATTTTTTATAAATTCATCATGTGTGGCAACTACAATAGTTGTTTTATAATTTTCTTTTATTGTATTAAATAACTCTAACAATTTAACACTATTTTCTTTATCTAAATTTCCTGTAGGTTCATCGGCTAAAATCAATTTTGGTTGATTAACCAAAGCCCTTAAAACTGCAATCCGTTGCCTCTCACCTCCGGAAATTTGAGATGGATATCTATTTTCTAGATTAATTAAATCTAATTCCCCTAATAAATTTTTTGCATTGTGAATTGCATTTATATTATTTTTTTTTATTAACATTTGAGGAATAATTAAATTCTCTAATACTGAAAACTCATGTAATAAATGATGAAATTGAAATACAAACCCAATATTATATGCTCTAAATGTAGAATAATCTTCATTATTATTTATAATATTTGAATTAATTTGTAATCCACCTGAGTCAAATGAATCTAATGTACCTAAAATATTTAATAAGGTAGATTTTCCTGCGCCTGATGCACCCATTATAGAAATAAATTCAGAATCAAATAACTCTAAATTAATTCCATTTAATACATTTACCTTTTCATTAGCTACTTTATAGCTTTTAATAATATTTTTTGCTGATAAAATCATTTCATTCCAATACTAATTATTGGGTCAAATTTTGATGCCTTACTCGCTGGATAAATTGATGCAATAATTATTGCAAAAATAGAACAACAGCTTACTATGAATATTTTATATAAATTAAATTGAATTGGAAATTCTAAAAAAGGATAATCTCCGAATAATAAATGAAAAAAGGGATAATTAATTTCAATTATTTTAATTATATATGCAATAAATATTCCTACGATTACACCAATAACCCCCGAGATACAGCTAAAATAAAAAAATATTTTTTTTATTTTAAAATTATTATAACCAACAGCTTTCAATATACCAATTTGTGAAATTTTTTGCATTACAGAAATACTCATCGTGCTTAGTAAACTAAAACAAGAAATTAAAATTAATAAAAATCCAAATCCAACATAGGCTATTTTTTCTAACTTCATTGCACCAACCAAACTTTTATGAATTTCATCCCATTTTTCAATTTTTATACCCTTTATATTGGATATTAATTTAGGAATTTCAACATCATTTATTAAAAAATACCCGACATTACCTGATTTTTTAAATAGTTTTTCACCAATTGAATAAGGTAAAAAAATGAAATTTAAATCAAAATCCAACAACCGTGTTGAAAATATATTATCCACATATAAAATTTCTTGAGGGATAAATGTTGTTGAAAATTTTAAATCTAATGGAGATAATATTTTCACGGAATCTTGTAACGAAATATTTAGACGATTTGATAATTCCTCGCCTATAATTAATGACTTATTATTGTAATTATATTCAAGGTTATTTGTTATCTTATTTAAAATTAAATTTAAGTTATCAAACGCTCTCATATTTACTATTCTACTTCTATCCTCCATTTGCAAAATAGCTTTGCGTTCAATAAACTTAGAATAATTTAAATTATTTGATTCTAAATATTTTATTACAACATCATTATCTTTAGATGAAATATCATTAATATTTATAATTGAACCACCAGAAAATGATTTTAAAGTATCAAATATATCGTGTTCTAAACCATCCATTATTGCAAATGTTAATAAAATAGTTACCGTGCCAAGTGCAACTCCAGTCATTGGTAAAAAAGATGTTATGTTTAATTTATTTGATTTAGATCTTCTTGTGAAAAACTTCCAGCTTAACATAAAAATAGACATTAGTCTTCCTTTAATGCAGATGCAGGATTTATACTTTTAACAATATTTGCAGGTATATTTGATAAAAGAAACGTTGAAATAAAAATGCCAATAATTATAACAATGCTTTCTTTTATTTTTGGAAGAATAGGTAAATAATCAAGAAAATAAACATCTGATGAAAGGGAAATTAATTGATATTTATTTTGTAAAAAATAAATACTAATTGATAGAACTAAACCAATTATTATCCCAATAGAACCAATAATTATTCCTTTAATTATAAAAATATTTCTTACTTGTTGATTAGAATACCCTATTGCTTTCAAAATACCTACATTCCCTGTTTTATCAATAGAAATCATCCAAAGTGTTGAGCTTATGTTAAATATTGCAAGTAAAGTAATAAATCCCATCACCATTTGAATTGGAATATGATAAATGTTCATCCATTGAAGTAAAACAGAATGACGATCTTCCCATGTATTTATTATAAATGGAAAATTTATATTTTCTTTAAGTTCATTTGCTATTTCAGCTGTTTTAATTGAATTTAAATCTAAAATTAATCCTGAAAAATTTGAATTAGCTACATAAAAATCTTGATATATATTTTCAGGAATAAATGAAATTAATTTATCATATTCAGAAAATCCAGTTTCAATAGTTCCTATTAATTTTAAATTCAATCCTTTTATTTGCTTAGAATTAGTTAATAAATCTAAATCAAATAAATTAACTTGGTCTCCAATTTCTAATCCTAAATTTTCAGCAATTTTATGACCTAAAACAATACTATTTCCTGCGAAATCAATTTTTTTGGGATATAATTTTGAATGTGATGATAATGTGGTAAATAATTTACTTTTTACACCGAATAATAAAGAACCATCTGACTGTTGCCCTGTTTGTAACATTGCATGAGTTTGTGAATAAGTATAGATTTGATTAATTTCAGAGAATTCATTTAAAGTTTCTTTAATATTGTCAATTTCTTTTTTTGAAATTAATGAATTTCCATATTTCTCAATTCTAATTTCACCATCAATTGTTGCAAGTTTACTTTGTACTTCATTTGAAAATCCATTAGAAAATGCAGATATTAATAATAAAGATGCGGTTCCAATCGCTAATCCAATAATAGATAAATAAAATGAAAATGATATTAATCCAGAAGAATGTCTGCCCTTTAAAAACCGCCATGAAATCTGGATTAAATTAATCAAATTATTCAGGTCTCATTGCTGGGAAAAAGATTACATCTTTTATTGAATTTTCACCTGTAAGTAGCATAATTAATCGATCTATTCCAATGCCAACTCCTCCTGTAGGAGGCATACCTGTTTCAATTGCCTGCAAAAAATTCTCATCAACAATTTGAGCCTCATCATCTCCAAGGTCTCTCAGTTTAGCTTGAGCTTCAAGTCGTTTTCGCTGTTCAATCGGATCATTTAATTCAGAGAATGCATTTGCGAATTCCATTCCACCAATAAATAATTCAAACCGTTCAACAATATTTTCATTTCCATCTCTTTTAGATTTTGCAAGTGGAGAAATTGCTTTAGGATAATCAAATACAAATGTAGGTTGGATTAATGTTGGTTCAACTAATTTACTAAATAGTTCATCCAATAATTTTCCATAGTTCATTTTTGGATTTACATCAACATTTTTTGATTTTGCTAAATTAAATAATTCAGACTCATCCATTTCAAGAACATTCAAACCTGTCGCTTTTAATAATTCTTCAGCCATAGTTGTTTTTAAAAAAGGCTTTTTGAAGCTAATATCATTCCCTCCAAAGAGGACATCTTCTTTATCAATTTTATTTGCAACATATTTAATTAATTTTTCTGTGAATTCAGCAGTCTGATATACATCTTTATAAGCTTCGTAAATTTCAAGCATAGTGAACTCGGGGTTATGGTTTCTATCCATCCCTTCATTTCTAAAGTTTTTTCCAAGTTCATAAACTTTTTCAATCCCACCAATAATTAACCGTTTTAAATATAATTCAACAGCAATTCTCATAAACAAATTTTGATCTAAGGTATTATGAAAAGTATTAAATGGACGAGCATTAGCTCCACCATAAACAGATTGTAAAACAGGAGTATCAACTTCTAAAAAACCATTATTATCTAAAAATTTACGAGTTTCAGAAATTATTTTTGAGCGAAGTCTAAAAGTCGAAATAATTTCAGGATTTACAATTAAGTCTAATTCTCTATGGCGGTATCGCAATTCTTTATCTTCAAATGAATTAAATGCTTTACCATCTTTTTCTTTTAAATTAGGAAGAGGTCTAATATTCTTAGAAAGCATTGTAATTTCTGAAGCTCTAATCGAAATTTCATCTGTTTTTGTTTTAAATATTTCGCCAGTAACTCCTACAATATCTCCCAAATCAATATTTCTACCAACAATATCATAATTATTTTCTGGTAATAAATTATTTTTTAAATAAATCTGGATTTTCCCAGATTCATCTTGAATATTTAAAAAAGATGCTTTCCCCATTTTTCTTAATGAAACAATTCGACCTGCAGTTTTAACAGATTTACCAATTGATGATTCATTTTTATAAGTTGAAATCTCATTTTTTTTATCAAAAGAATGAGGGTATGGATTTATACCACCATCAATTATTTTATTTAATTTTTCAATGCGATGGTCAATTATTTGCTTTAAACTTTTTTGATCACTTGACAATCTGTGAATTCTCCATTTTTTTTAATAAATATCCTCGAATGAAAAAATCAATATTTCCATCCATTACCGATTGAATATTCCCCGTTTCAATATTAGTTCTATGATCTTTTACCATATTATATGGATGGAAAACATAGGACCGAATTTGAGATCCCCAAGCAATATCCATTTTTTGCTCTTCTACTGTATTTTTTTCTTTAGCTAATTCATTCTGTTTTTTTTGATATAATTTAGCCTTTAACATTTTCATAACCGTTTTTCTATTTTTTAATTGACTTCTCTCATTTTGACATTGAGCAACAATATTTGTTGGAATATGCGTAATTCTTACAGCCGAATCAGTTTTATTTACATGTTGACCGCCAGCTCCACTCGCACGATAAGTTTCAACTCTTAAGTCTTTATCTAATATTTCAATTTCAATATCATCATCTAAAATTGGGTAAACAAAAATAGAGGCAAAAGATGTATGCCGTTTACCATTTGTATCAAAAGGAGAAATACGAACTAATCGGTGTACACCAGCTTCTACAGTAAGATGCCCATAAGCAAATGGTCCACTTACCTCAAAAGACACATCCTTTATTCCAGCTTCATCACCTGATTGAAAATTTATTACTTTAATTTTAAAATTATTTTGTTCACACCATCTTGTATAAAGACGATATAGCATTTGAGCCCAATCCTGAGATTCAGTACCTCCAGCACCTGGATGAATTGTAACTATTGCATCCTTTGAATCATCAGGTCCATTTAATATTGTTAGAATTTCGGCTTGGTCTAATTCTTTCTTAAATTTGTTTAATTCTATGATTAACGACTTTTCAGGCTCTTCACCAATATCAATTAACTCAAAATGAAGTTCTAAATTTTCATATAATTCATCTAAAGATTTCCACATT
This sequence comes from Fidelibacterota bacterium, assembly GCA_014381925.1. Lineage (GTDB taxonomy): Bacteria > Fidelibacterota > Marinisomatia > SCGC-AAA003-L08. The sequence goes on from JACNKR010000062.1 coordinate 24,145, forward strand.
TTTTGCTCATTTTCTAAAATAGAAATTGTCTTTAGAATTTCTTGGGCTAATTTATTATTATCCCAAAACCCTACTTTTCTTGTTTTTTCTTGTAGTTTAGAAATTTCATTTGAAGCCTTTTCATTGTCAAAGATACCCCCTGATTTCATTAAATCTAATTTTTAATTCTTTAAAATTATCTTTTAATTGATCTAAATCCATTAAGCTATTTCTAATTTTAAATTTTGAGAATATCTTTGCAAGAATTTTTTTACTTTTATCGATTCTCTAACATCATGCACTCTGATAATATTTGCACCATTTAAAAAAGCAATTGTTAATGATGAAATACTATTTGACAATCTACATTCGGGATTATCATTAATTTTCAAAAAAGACTTCCTTGAAGTTCCAATTAAAATAGGACATCCATATTGTTTAAATGAATTTATATTTTTTAATATATTATCATTATCATTTGTGCTTTTACCAAATCCAATACCTGGGTCTAAAATTAATTGATTTTTTGATAATCCAATATTTTGTGCCTGTAATATTTTATCTTTAAAAAATAAATTGATTTCATTAATTAATTTTTCATAAACTGGATTATTTTGCATATCAGTTGGGTTACCAAGCATGTGCATAATTATAATGGGTGCATTATATTCTTTTGCAATTTCAAACATTTCAATAGAACCACCAAAAATATCATTAATAATATGGAAACCATTTTGCAATGCATATTCAGCTACTTTGGGTTTATATGTATCTATTGAAAAAATAGTATTTGGAAATAATTTAATGATTGGAATAATTATTTCTAATCTATTAATTTCTTCGTTAATTGATATTGGTAATGAGCCAGGTCTTGATGATTCACAACCCACATCAATTATATCAATTCCTAATTCAACCCACTTTTCAATTTTAGATTGAATTTCAGATTGTTTATTCCATTTTCCTCCGTCATAAAATGAATCAGGAGTTAAGTTTAAAATCCCCATAATCGAGATTTTATCATTATACTTAAATGTATCTATCATGCAGGAGAAAGTGTAGGTTTACCTTCAATTTCATTAATTGAATCTTCATTTTCTGGAGATATCTTATTCTTTAATTTAGTATTAGATTCATTTGAAGTATCATTTGGTTTTTCTTCAGGTCTATCAATTTTACCACCTTTAATTACCAATTCCATTTCTTCACCAGATATAGTTTCAAATTCTAAAAGAGCATTTGCAATATTATGAAGATGATTAATATTTTTATTTATTATTTTATCTGCTATCATTTCAGCATTAAGTACAAAATTTGTTATTTCTTCATCAATAATTTTTACTTTTTCATCACTAATATTTTTATTTTGAGTCATCTCTCTACCAAGGAAAACATTATTCTGTTCTTTCCCAAAAGCTAATGGTCCTATTTTCTCGCTCATTCCCCATTCGGTAACCATTTGTTTTGCAATATCAGTTGCTACTGAAATATCATTTCCTGCACCTGTTGAAATATCTTTAAAAATAATTTTTTCTGCAACTCTACCACCCATTAAAATATTAAGTCGGCCTAATAAATAATTCTTTGAATACCCGTGTTTTTCATTTGGTAATTGTGCTGTAACTCCAAGAGCTCTTCCTCTTGGAATTATAGATATTTTATGAACAGGGTCTGCATTTTTAGTATTATAAGCAACAAGTGCATGGCCACTTTCATGATATGCAGTTAATTTTTTCTCCTCGTCAGATAAAATCATACTTTTTCTTTCAACTCCCATCATTACTTTATCTTTTGCTTCTTCAAAATCAATCATATTTACTACTTTTTGATTTTTTCTTGCAGCAAGTAATGCAGCCTCATTAACCAAATTTTCTAAATCAGCTCCCGCCAATCCGGGTGTACCCTTGCCAATTACATTCAATTCAACATTTTCACCTAAAGGAATTTTTTTAGTATGAATTTTTAAAATATCTTCTCGACCTTTTACATCAGGTAAATCTACAACAATCTGTCTATCAAACCTTCCTGGTCTTAATAATGCCTTATCTAAAACATCAGGTCTATTTGTTGCAGCAATTAAAATGACATTATCATCTGTTCCAAAGCCATCCATTTCTACAAGAATTTGATTTAATGTTTGCTCTCTTTCATCATGTCCGCCACCAACACCAGCTCCTCTTTGCCGACCAACTGCATCAATTTCATCTATAAAAATTATTGCAGGAGAATGTTGTTTTGCTTGTTCAAATAAATCTCTCACTCTACTAGCTCCAACACCTACAAACATTTCTACAAATTCAGCACCACTAATTGTAAAAAATGGCACGCCAGCTTCTCCAGACACAGCTTTTGCTAATAAGGTTTTACCTGACCCCGGAGGTCCTAATAATAACGCACCTCTTGGTATTTTAGCTCCAATTGAAGAAAATTTCTTAGGATGCTTTAAAAATTCAACAACCTCTTTTAACTCAACTTTTGCTTCTTCACAACCAGCAACATCTTCAAAAGTTATTTTTGGGTTATCATGTGATACCATTTTTGCACGACTTTTAGCAAAACTAAATATCCCACCTGCACCACCTCCAGATTGCATTCGACGCATTAAGAAAATCCAAACGAAAATAATTAATATCCATGGAGAAAATTGTAACACATAATCCATTAATCCTAATGTTTGATTTTTAAAATCAAATTCTATCCCCGAATTATTCCACTCTTTTAATATATCTGAATCAACAAATGGCAATGTAGTTGTAATTCGATCTATTTGCTTTTCAGTATTACCAATAAAACTAATTTCAGGTTCTTTTAATATACCAATAAAATTATTCCCAACAACTTCAGCGGATATAATTTTCTTTTCTTCAATGTACTTTTCTAACTGAGAATATGTTACTTTTTTAGGTTCAGTACTTCCTGAAATAAATTGCACAACTGTAATTGCAGTAATAAAAATTAATGCCCATATTAAAAAATTCCCACCTGTACTTTTCCAGAATTTTTTATTTGGAGGAAAATTTGGCAATGAACTATTTTTACCTTTTTTCATTTCATTTTTCTTTTTTTCACTTTGCTTCATTCTATATCTTTCTTTGGAGTCAAATTATAAATGGAGGATAATCCTCTAAACTTTTGAGCAAGGTCCAATCCATACCCAATTACAAATGAGTCTTCAATATTAAATCCTACATAATTTACAAGATGATCAACATCAACTTTTGTAGGCTTTTTTAGACAAGTTACAAAACTTATTGAATTTGGTTTTGCTTCCTGTAAACGATTAAACAAAAATTCAATTGATAATCCTGTATCAACAATATCTTCAACAATTATCAAATCTCTTCCAGTTATATCTGCACTAATATCTTTTACTAATCGTACAGTTCCTGAACTTTTTGTAGAATTCCCATAAGATGAAATTTTAATAAAATCGACCTCATAATCAATATTAATATTTCGAACTAAATCTGCCATAAATAAAAAAGAACCATTTAAAACTCCAATAATAATTGGAATTTTATTTTCAAAATCCTTTGAAATTTCAGACCCTATTTCTTCAACTCTTTTTTGGATTCTTTTTTCTGAAATTAACTCTTCAAATTCAAAACCATCTAAATTATAATTTTTTAAATCTATTTTACCTAATTTTGTTGCCATTTAATTACTATATTTTCTTTGTTTTTTATATTATTACAATTACTATGCCGTAAACTAGGAATCCATATTGGTTTATCCTCATAATCTACAACAATTGGATGAATCATTTTATGAAGTTTAGAAAATTTATTCTTTATAAATAATTCACTTATCTTTTTATTCTTTTTAGATCTATTATCAATAAGTAAATCACCATGCTTCCAATTCCGAACATAAACTCCTTTGCCATAATAAGTTCTATCCACTAAAAAATACTGATTAGATTCGTTTTGATGAATTTCGCTTTCATCTAAATAAAATTTAGAATTATACCAATTTAAATTATTTTTCATTTTTTTTGAGAGGGAAATAATATTTTCAGGGTTAAATATTATGAGGTTATCTCTATCTATTAATGTTTTTATATTTTCATATAAAATAAATTCTTTCCCAATTTTTCGTTTACCAATAAATTGCCAAAATGTCTTCCAATGTAAATTTGTCATATTTTGTAAATTTATTTTAAAATCATTTAATAAACTTTGAATAATTATCTGTCTAATAACTACATCTAATTTTAAAATGGAATTTATATCAACCATAAAATAAAATGGATTCAAACTTAATATAATTAATTTACTTGAAAATAGTATTGCTTTAGTTAATTCTGCAATTTTAAATAATTTTAAAATATGATCTTTTTTTTGAAATAATTCAGTTATTAAATTTGGGTTATTAATTTTTAATTTTGGTATATCTTCAATTCTAATTTTATTTCTTAAGTAATTTTTTTCTTCATTTGTTGAATCATCAACCCAATTTAATTTATTAATATTAGCATATTCTAAAATCTCATTTTTTCTACACTTTAGAAATGGTCTCCATATATTCTTATTAAATTCTAATACTCCCCTAAATGAAGTAATTGGAGCATTTTGAATATGTTTCATAAATAATGTTTCTAATTGGTCATCCCAATGATGAGCAGTACAAATATATTTTATTTTATTTTTTTCTATTAATTTTTGAAACACATCATATCTGAATTTTCTTGCCTTTGCTTCAAAATTAGATGAATTATTAATATCAGCTCTTACAATTTCATACGGAATTAAATTTTTAGTACAATATTGTTTTATGTTAGTTTCAGCTTCATTTGAATTATTATGAATCTGATAATTTATATGAGAAACAAAAATTGTAAACTTTATTTTGTTACACAATTTAAAAAATACATCTAACATTACAATGCTATCAACCCCACCTGAAACAGCAAGTAAAAAAGTAGGAGATGAGTTATTTTTTAAATTAAATTTAATTATTTCATCATATATATTTTTGTTTATTTTATTCAAAAATGATAATTAAACCTCATCAAAATATAACTGTTTTAGACATTGTATTTTATCCTCGTACGAATTAGGATGAATAAGCCATAATGCCGCAGATATGGAACTTAATAATGAATTTCCATCCTGAGGTGTAAAACAAAATCCTGTTATTGATTTTCCATTTGGGCTAATATGTAAGGAGGGAACTGAAATTACCGTTTGATTTAATATTCTTCCATAATGACCATGATCTCGTCCAAATGAAAATACTTTACATGAATCTATTTTATCCGTTAATGCAATTCTATCGTTCGCTTCTAATTTTCCCATTAATTCATTCATATTTGTTGGCTTTTCAACTCGTAAATGGAAATGTAGTATATGCATATACTGAGAATTAACCTTTATTGCAGATGAAAATAGATTTAAATCCATACCCATAGTTTTATATAATCTGGCCGCATCTCTTGCATGATGAGTTCCATACTCAGGATCTTTATGAGTTCCAACTTGAGGTGAAGGAATAAACCCACTTGCTTGGCTTACATCATTTGCTCTTCTAATACAAGTAAACATTCCTTCCTTTAAATTATCTGGACTTTCTCCTTTTAATACCATTGTATCAATCAAACAACACAGATTATGTGTATTACAAGAGACAACTTGAATAAATTTATCCTCACCTTTTATAAGTGTATTATCATTTATTCCCCTAGCATAAGGTTTTCCAAATCCAGATTCACTTCCCTGTGCAATAAATCCATCCGTATTTTCAAGATATTTATTATAATATTCTGCTTTATTTCGATGACCTATGCCAGATGGCGTACAATCAATAACCACTGAGGCTCTATCAATCGCTTCTTCAGTAGTAAACTCAGGTTTTAATCCAATATCCTTAAATCCATCAAATGCTTCTGCTTTTGTACTTAATCTAGCACCTCTATTAAGTAAACTTTTTACTTTTGATCTATCCGTTGTTAAAGGTGTATTTTTATGAAATGTAATTTCATGAATACCTAACCCTGATTTAAAATCACTTAATAAACCAATTAATGGTTCGCCAATTGTACCCGTCCCAACCACATGTATAATTTTTCGTGGCATTTTTTATTTACTCCTATTATTGATTTTTTTTATTATAGTCAACATTATTAATTAAAAAGGATTTTAACTCATCAAATCCATTATTATTATAAATTTTAATTTGTTCTTCTGCTTCAGACTGAAAAGAATCTAAATTTTGAATAAAATCATAAATATGAGAATTTCCAAAATAATCTAAACTCTCTTTAATATAATTAAACATTGTTATTATCATTTCTTTTTGAGTTTTTATTTCGCCTGTACCTGTATCGTAAATTTTACTATCAAACCCAAACCGAGTTGCTTTCCAAATGCCATCATTTAAAAATTCAACATTTAAATCTTCAATTAAATTTCCAAGTTTATAATCTTTTACTGATTGATGGACTAATGCTTGGCAAATTCCGATAATAACTTCAGTCATATAAATTGATCTTTGTACGTCACAAATTCTAAATTCAATTGTACCATAATCAAAATGAGGTCTTATTTTCCACCAGATTTGCCGTGTTTTTTCAATTGAATTTAATTCTAAATATGTTTGAACTATATTTTTATAATCTTCATAATTTTCAAATTTATTTGGAATTTGAGTTCTCGGAAATGCACTAAATTGCATGGTTCTCGTCGATTTCATTCCTGTCAACTCTGCCATGAAAAATGGACTATTTGCACTAATAGCTAACAACGAAGGTAACCACCGTCTTAAACCATTGGTCACATGAATTGAAGTTTCTGCGTCTTCTACAGCAACATGAACATGTAAAGCAAAAGTATTATTTCTCCTCGCATAAAATTGTAACTGATCTGAAACCCAATTATACCCTGGAGAATCAACAAAAATCTGATCCTCCGGAAGTGAAGTTGGATGTGTTCCACTTATTCCAATTTTACATCCAATATTTTCACAAATATCCTTTGCTCTATTTCTTAATTTTAATACTTGATTAATTGCATCATCAAGTGAGGAGCAAATAGGTGTGTTTGCTTCTATTTCAGATAGAATTAATTCATAAGTGAATCTATCTTTTTCATTTGAATTTAAACTGTCCATAAATTCATTTGCTTTAGATATAAGTTCACCTGTTTTAATATCACATAACATATACTCTTCTTCAACTCCAAGAGTATATAATTTATCATGGCTAAAAATATTTTTATTTAGCTGAATCATTTTTGTAGTTTATTTATAAGTTGATTAATTCCTTGCTCACCTAAACCATAACTTCCAATTATATTATTATTATCCCAGCCATGAAAATCTGAACCTCCTGAATAAGATAAATTATTTTCACTACAAAATCCCAATATACTTTCAGAAAATTCTTTTGAATGATTTGGGTGAAATGCCTCAACACAATCTAAATTTAATTCTAATACTTCATTTAAGTTTTTTATTGATTTATAAAGACCAACATGAGCAATACTTGATATGCCATTTGAATTATGAATAATTTTTATTACTTCCTGCGCACTTGGTTTCCATTTTTTTAAATACCCTGGTTTGCCCCTACCTAACCATTTATCAAATGCATCATCAATATCATCAGCATAACCACTTTTCACTAATTCATTCGCTAAATGAGGTCTTCCTGGAGAATTTTGGTTTTCTAAAATATGTTCAAATTTAATTTTACATCCTAAATTAATTAATCTCTTACCCATTTTTTGAATTATATCAAATCGTTCTTGATTAATTTTATAAAATAAATCAATTAGATTATCAGAGTTTTCATCAATTCCATACCCTAAAATATGAACTGATTCTCCATTAAATTCACACGAAAATTCTGTTCCAGGTATAAATTCAATATCTAAATTATTCGCGTTTATATATTGCCGTATTTCAGAATAATGCTTCATAGTATCATGGTCAGAGACACAAAAATAAGATAATTTTTCTTTAATACAATTTTTAATAAGATAATCTATATTAAATTTTCCATCCGAAAATGTTGAATGCATGTGTAAATCTGCTACTATATTCATTAAATAACAGCTGTCTCCTGCCATTCACCAAACTCAACTTTTAACACATCTACAATTTCGCCCATTGTTGCATATGCTTTTGCTGCTTCAATTATTGGTGGTAATAAATTATTTCCATTTATTGCTGTTAATTTTATTTTTTCTAAACAATTATTTACAAGAACACTATCTCTTTCTGATTTTAGTTTTTTTAATTTATCAACTTGATTTAGTTCTGTTTTCGGATCAATTTCAAGTATTGGAATATCAATTTCTTCATTTTCTTTTATAAAATCTGTCACACCAACAACAATTCTTTGTTTACTTTCAACTTTTTTCTGGTAATCCATAGACGCTTCAGCTATCTCTCTTTGGAAAAAACCCATTTCGATTGCAGGAATTACTCCACCTAAATCTTCAATTTTATTGAAATATTCCATCACTTCATTTTCCATTTTATCCGTAAGACTTTCAACAAACCATGAACCACCTAATGGATCAACAACATTTGTAATACCTGTTTCATAAGCAATTAATTGTTGAGTCCTTAATGCAATTTCTGCCGCTTTTTCAGAAGGAAGTGCAAGTGTTTCATCCATCGAATTTGTATGTAATGATTGAGTCCCACCTAAAACAGCTGCCATTGCCTGAAATCCTGTTCGAGCAATATTATTTTCGGGTTGTTGTGCTGTTAAACTAAAACCAGCTGTTTGAGTATGAAATCGAAGTTTCCACGATTTTGGATTTTTAGCACTATATTTTTCTTTCATTAATTTTGCCCATATTCTTCGACCAGCTCTAAACTTCGCAATTTCTTCAAAAAAGTCTAAATGAGAATTAAAAAAGAAAGATAATCGTGGTGCAAATTGATCTATATCTAGCCCTGCTTCAACGGCATGTTCAACATAACAAAAACCATCAGCTAATGTAAAAGCAAGCTCTTGAGCTGCTGTTGAACCCGCTTCACGAATATGATACCCACTAACTGATATTGTATTATATTGCGGTATATTATCTGCACAATATTTAATCATATCAGTAATAATTCTCATTGATTCTTTGGGTGGATAAATCCATTCTTTTTGAGCGATATATTCTTTTAAAATATCATTTTGAAGTGTACCCTGTAAATTTCGAATATCAACACCTTGCTTCTCAGCAACAGCAATATAGAATGCAAATAAAATTACAGCAGGTCCATTAATTGTTTGAGAAACACTTATTTTACTTAAATCAATTCCATCAAATAAAACTTCCATATCTTTTAATGACGAAATACTAACACCACATTTGCCAACTTCTCCTAAAGAAACTGGGTGATCAGAATCGTATCCCATTAATGTTGGCATATCAAATGCAACTGAAAGTCCTGTTTGGCCTTGTTCAAGTAAAAATTTAAACCTGTTATTTGTTTCTTCAGGACTTCCAAATCCAGCAAATTGCCTCATCGTCCATAATTTACCGCGATATAAATTTGCATGAACACCACGAGTATAAGGATATTGTCCTGGAAATCCTAATTCATTTAAATAAGATTCACTGCCATTTTCAGGTAAATATAATTCTTCTACTGGAATACCAGAAACAGTATCAAAATTATAATCTCTCTTTTTTGACTTATTTTTTTCAATTTCCCACTGTTTTTTCGCATCATTATATTTATTATTCATTTTTAAAATTTGCCTTAATTAATTGAATTAATCCATTTGGAGAAAGACCTAATTCTTCTAATAGTTCTTCTCTTGACGCATGTTCTACAAATTTATCAGGTATCCCCATTCTTATTACATTATTATTTAAGTTATTATCAGAATAATATTCTAATACCCCAGCCCCGAACCCACCATTTAAGGCTCCCTCTTCCATTGTAATAATTAAATCATATTTCTCACTTATTTTATTAAGTAATTTACAATCTAAAGGTTTTATAAACCGTGCATTTATCAATGTAGGTGAAAACCCTAAATGATTACAAATTTCTTTATAATTTTCCTTTACAACTCCAACCATACTCCCTACAGCTAATATAGCTACATTTTCACCTTTTATCAATTCTTCCCATGAACCAATTTCTAAAATTTCAGGCGATATATTTTCATCATAGTAATAAGATGTATCTTTAGGATATCTAATTGACATTGATTTCTTATCTAAAGTTAAACCTGTTGCAAGGAGATTTTTTAATTCATTACCATCTTTAGGAGCAGTAATAATTAAATTAGGCAGATTTCTTAATAGTGAAATATCATACACTCCATGATGTGTCGGCCCATCAGGTCCAACGACTCCTGATCTATCCATACAAAAAATAACAGGTAAATCCTGTAATAAAACATCATGAAAAATATTATCGTAGGCTCTTTGAATAAATGTTGAATAAAAAGGAATAATTGGCTTAAATCCACCAGTTGCTATTCCACAAGAATAAGTTACAGCATGTCCCTCAGCTATACCCACATCAATATATCTATTTGGATATTTTTTTACATAATTAGACATCCCTGTACCAATTTCCATAGCTGCAGTTATACAATATACTTTTGAATCGGTCTCAGCTAATTGTGTAATTGTTTTGCCAAATACAGTTGAATAAGACGGTGCTAAAAAATTTGATTTTGCCTTTGGTTTATTCCCAGAAAGACTATAATATTTCACAGGTTCTTTCTCTGCTTTTTTACTTCGCTTTCCTTTTTCAGAATATATATGTACAAGTGTTGGATTAGGAAAATCCTTAACTGCGTTAAAAGTTCTAACGAGTTCATCCATATCATGACCTGGAATTGGACCAATATATCTTAATCCAAGTTCTTCAAAAAATATTCCAGGAGTTAAAAATCCTTTTATACCTTCTTCAGTTTTACGAAGTGATTTTCTCACAAATTTTGAAAGACTATCAGGAATCTTTCCAGTTAAATTCCAAAGTTCATTTCTTACTTTATTATAAGTAGGATTTGTGACAACCCGCGTCAAATAATGTGATAATGCACCTACACTTGGAGATATTGACATTGAATTATCATTCAATATAATAGTAAGTTGAGTTTTATGATATCCTAAATTATTTAATCCTTCATAAGCTAATCCTCCCGTCATTCCGCCATCACCAATAATTGCAACTACTTTATCATTGGTTCCAGCCATATCTCGTGCATGAGCGACACCCAATGCAGATGATATTGAAGTACTCGAGTGACCTGCACCAATAATATCATGCGGACTCTCAGATCTTTTTAAAAAACCACTTATACCATCTTTTTGGCGAAGAGTATGGAATGAATCTCGCCTTCCTGTCAATATTTTATGAGGATATGATTGATGACCTATATCCCAAATTATTTTATCTTTTGGAGAATTATAAACATGATGTAATGCTATAGATAAATCAACGACTCCTAACGGTGATGAATAATGTCCACCATGTTCTTGAATAATATTATCCATAAAATCAGCTAATTCATCAGATAATAAATTAAGGTCAGAAATTGATAAATTATTTAAATCATCTGGACCATCAACTTTTGATAATATTTTATAATTACTCATACAGCAATGCTTTCAATAAATAGTTTATGAATTGTAATATCTTCTGTTAATTCGGGATGAAAAGTTGCACCAAAATGAATTCCTTGTTTTACAAATACTGGTTCACCATTAATTTCAGCTAAAACCTCAACTTTCTCACCAATATTAAATATTTTAGGTGCTCTTATAAAAATAGCTTCAATTTCATAATTTAGATTTTGTCCTATTTTAATCATTTGAGAAAATGAAGATATTTGCCGCCCCCATCCATTTCTGTTTATTTCAACATCAATAATATTCAAATTTTCAACCCTAGAATCATTTGAGTTTCTGCTCATTAAAATTAATCCAGCACATGTTCCAAAAATTGGTTTTGTTTTAGCAAATTCTTTTATCGGATTTATTAAATAATATTTATTTAATAATTTAGAAATAGTTGTTGATTCACCTCCAGGTATTATTAATCCATCACAATTATTTAATTGATATTCATATTTAACTTCAATTGGATTAACATTTAATTTTCGAAGAGAATTTTCATGTTTAGAAAATCCACCTTGTATTGCTAAAACTCCAATTTGCAATTACCATCCTCTTTCTGCAAGTCGTTGATCATCAGGTATAGATGAAATTTCCATTCCTTTCATTGCTTCACTTAAACCTGTTGAAGCTTGTACTAATTTTTTTCCGTCCTTAAAAAATGTAACAGAATCAACAATTGCTTTTGCCATTCTTATTGGATCTTCAGCTTTAAAAATACCAGATCCTACAAAAATAGTTTCTGCTCCTAGTTGCATCATTAATGAAGCATCAGCTGGAGTTGCAATCCCACCAGCACTAAAATTAGGGACTGGCAATTTCCCTGTTTCTTTTACAATTTTTAATAATGAAACTGGTGCTCCTAATTCTTTCCCCGCTGACATTAACTGTTCATTGCGTAAACTTTTCACCCAAGACATTTGATCTGTAATAGTTCTCATATGTCTAACGGCCTCTACTACATTTCCTGTTCCAGGCTCGCCTTTTGTTCTAATTAATGCTGCACCTTCACCAATTCGCCTTAGTGCCTCACCTAAATTTGTAGCTCCACAAACAAAAGGAACTTTAAAGTCTAATTTATTAATATGATTTTCTTCATCTGCAGGTGTGAGTACTTCACTCTCATCAATAAAATCAACTTCTAATGATTCTAAAATTTGTGCTTCAGCAAAATGACCAATTCTACATTTAGCCATTACTGGAATTGAAACAGTATTTTGAATTGATTGAATTAATTCAGGTGCCGACATTCTTGACACGCCACCTTCTACTCTAATATCCGCAGGAATTCTTTCTAATGCCATCACAGCTACAGCACCAGAATCTTCAGCAATTTTAGCTTGTTCTTGATTAGTGACATCCATAATTACGCCACCTTTCAGCATTTCAGCTAATCCTATTTTTAACTCTAATGTACCTTTTTTCAATTTACTTTTTCCTTATTAATCATTTTAATTTTTTCTTTTACTTCATTAATCAATTTATCAGGTGTAGATGCACCTGCTGAAATACCAACCTGATTGACTCCTTTAAACCATATTTTTTTTACATCATCTGCACATGTAACTTGAAATGAATTTTTATTTTTTTCTAATGCAAGTTGAGTCAATCTTTTTGAATTTGCACTCGTGAATGATCCAATTATAATCATAATATCTGAATTTTCAGCAAGAGTTTTAATTTGTGCTTGGTTTCTTTTTGTTGGGAAACATATTGTATTTACAAAATGAAGATCAAAAACTTTAGTCATCAATATATTCATAATTTCTTGTACATTTTCAATCGTTTGAGTAGATTGACTTACCACTCCTGCTTTTTTCATTTTTTTTAATTTACTTGCTTCCTCAGGTGACGCTACAATTATTGTAGTTTCAACTTGATTTGCAATTGCAACAACTTCATCATGGCCATGATCTCCAATTATTATAATTTGTCTTCCATCTAAAGAAAGTTTTTTTACTTCTCTATGAATTTCATAAACTAAAGGGCATGTTGCATCAATAACTTGTACATTCTTATCAGTGGATTCATCCCATAATTTATTAAGTGTACCATGAGCACGAAATAATACGGGACTATCATCAGGTATATCATCTAATGTTTCAACAACCTTTGCACCTGCTTTTTCTAAATCTCTTACAACCCGTTCATTATGAACAATATCACCTAACATGTAAACATTACCATATTTTTCGGTAGCGTCATAAGCCATATTTACAGCATCTCTAACACCAAAACAATATCCCGCATCTTTTGCTACAGAAATTTTCAAGACTTTTTTATTCTCGGAAGTGTAATATTAACTTGGCCTTGATATTTTCCACTTTTATCTTTATATGATACTTCACAATTTTCATCACTCTCAAAAAATAAAACTTGACATAATCCTTCATTTGAATAAATCTTTGCTGGCAAAGGTGTTGTATTCGAAATTTCTAAGGTAACATATCCTTCCCACTCTGGCTCAAAAGGAGTAACATTCACAATAATTCCACAGCGAGCATAAGTAGATTTTCCCAAACAAATAGATAGTACATTTCTTGGAATTCTAAAATACTCTACACTTTGAGCTAAAGCAAAACTATTGGGAGGTACAATGCACACATCTCCAGTAAAATCAACAAATGAATTTGCATCAAAGTTTTTAGGATCTACAATACTATTATTTACATTTGTAAAAATTTTAAAATTATCTGCAACTCTAATATCATATCCATAAGAAGATAATCCATAAGATATTTTTCCTGCACTCACTTGTTTATCATTAAATGGCTCAATCATACCATGCTCATTTGCCATTTTTCTAATCCATTTATCCGACTTAATTGCCATTAATTAACTTTTACTTTCTTTTCAATTAAATTAATAATTTTATTTTCTAATTCTATAATAGGCATTGAATCAACTTTTGCACCTGCAGCATAAATATGTCCACCGCCTCCAAATTCTTTTGCTATATCATTAATGATATATTTCCCCTGAGACCTAAAACTCACACGTATGCTTCTATCTTCATTTTCAATTAAGGTAAAAGCAATTTCTACATTTTCGATAGATCGTATAAAATCAGCAATACCTTCAATATCTTTACTTGATGCATTCCGATTTTTAAAGTGGGCTTGAGTTAGTTTCACCCATGCAACTGAATTATCAATTTTAAATTCTAGCCCATTTAATGCATCTCCCAATAATTTAATATGCAATAATTTACGACTTTCAAATACATTCTTTGTGATTTCTTGAGGTTGTACACCTGAATTAATTAAATGCGAAGCCATAATATGTGACTGAGATGTGGTATTACTATATTTGAATGAACCTGTATCAGTAACAAGAGCGGTATATAATCCCATTGCAGATAATTTATCAATTGGCTTTACAATATCTCCCATAGTCAAAAGTTCCCATATCATAAGCCCTGTTGCAGGAGCGTTAACATCAACCCACGAATATGTAAATGGTTCATTATCTTTCATTGGATGATGATCAATCGATATAGAAATTTTATCTTTAAAAATATAATTTTTCAACTCACCTACTCGTTTAGAATGGCCAATATCAAATACAATTGTTAAATCTACTTGTTCAATCCAATCAAGATGATCATGATTGAAAGTTTCAAATTGTTGATCTTCATTTAAAAATTGAAAATTATCTGAAATTTGAGAAATATTTATAATTCTACAATTTTTATTTAATGAATTAATATAATTATACATTGCAATTTGTGACCCTAATCCATCGCCATCAGGGTTTTCATGCGTCGTTAATAATATTCGGTTTGATTCATAAATAAGTTCATGAATTTTATCTTTGCTTATATTCAATATTTTCTCGTTTTCCAAAGCTTTAAATTTACACTTTAAAAAACTTTTTAATCAATCATTAGAAATTTTGAAGTCGATAAAAATAGTTGTGTTTTTATGAATGATAATTTTAAGTCATCTGATTTAACTTTTTCCTCCTTGTCCATGACTAAGCAAGTGAGGTAATACAACAAATATTCCATCAGCACTCTCCGATAGAGTTATTTTTTTGGATGTATTTATTACAAGTATTATACTACTTTGGAGTAAAAAATATTTAAATAAATATTATGGGTTTAAAAAAAATCAAAATTATAAATTAGATTTATTATCTAATATTTTTGAAAGTTCTGATTTGGTGTTAATATTTGAAAGCTCAATTAAATTATCGGCAAATACCACTTCTAAAATTTTTCTTGATTGAATTGAATTAAATAATCTATAATCACCACTTTTAAAAGATTTTAAAATAATTTCAAAATTGTTTTTTTTATAAAAAGCACATAATGGCATTTTTTTTCCATTGATTTTAGGAAGAATAATATCATATTTATTATCAATAGAATAAAATAATTTTTGAATCACCGCAGTATTAATAAATGGCATATCGACACTTATCACAAAACACCAATCATTTAAACAATGTTTAAGGATTGTAATTAACCCAACAAGTGGTGTTTGGCTTTCAAAAAGATCTTTTAAATAAAATTCATTTTCATTTATATTTTCTTTACCAACAATGTAAACATTTCTAAAAACTGGAGTTAGTGTATTTTTTATTAAATCTATAAATGAATGTTCATTTATTTTATAAAGCGACTTATTTGAACCAAATCGCCGACTTTGACCACCTGTCAAGATATATGAATCAATATTTTTTGTTAATAATTCCATTAAAAATTTTATATTAATTATTTAAAATTACATTTTTCCAAATTGGAATATCTTCTTTTAATTTAATCATAAACCAAGACATTGCCTCTAATGATTCAGTCCGATGAGATGATGTAATTTCAACATGAACAACAACATCTCCTACAGGTACAAAGCCAATTCGATGTATACATAGAAAAGAAATTAAATTAAATTTTCTTTTAGTTTCTTTCCCTAATTTTAATAATTCTTTTTCAGCCATTTCTTTATAATATTCATAATCAAGCCCTTTAATCAAATCTTCACTTTCTTTTTCACGCACACATCCAGAAAAACTTAATTTGGAACCGATTTCTTTATTTGTTTGAAAATTTTTATTTTCTGGAATTATTGTTTTTGATGTAATTACAATTTCTACCATTTAACCTCCAGATACTGGGGGAATCAATGCAATTTCATCACAATCATGCAAAATAAAATCATCTTTAACGTATGATTGATTCACCGCTAATCTTATGGGAATCCCTCCTAATTTTTCCCAATTTTTTAATTTAATATCATAAATTACATCTTTTGCAGTAGTACCATCTTTTACTTTCAATTTCAATTTTGAAATTCCAAGTGTATAACGCACTAATGAAAATAATTTTAAATTAATTGTAATCATATTTATTTCTCCAATTTAAAGGATTAATAGTAATTTTATCTCCTGCTTTTAAATTCAAATTTGCTCTTGGTGCTTCAATAATACAATTTGCACTTAAAGATGATGACAGCATATGAGAGCCTATTTTATTTGTTGTAGAACACATTAATTCTCCATTATCATCAATCCATGACCGTCCAAATAAGAATCTATGTTTTTGTTTTTCATTTGGAAAATCATTTTTTAAAGTTGCTATTATTTTTGAATTCTTTTTTTCATTTAACATTTCTTGAATTACAGGGTAAACATATTCAACAAAGCATATAAAAGATGAAACTGGATTTCCAGGTAATCCAAAAATAAGAGAATCACTTGTTGACCCAAAAAATAATGGTTTACCCGGTTTTTGTGCAACTTTCCAAAAGTGTTCTTTAACCCCTATTTCCATAAAAACATCCCGAATATAATCATATTTCCCCATTGATACTCCACCTGAAGAAATTACAATATCACACGTTTTTAATGCTTCAGATAAAAATAATTTTAATGATTCCTTATTGTCTTTAATAATATTTTTCATTATTATTTCTGCACCAAAGTGTTTTGATAATTCTGTAAATACATACAAATTTGAATTATAAATCTGCCCCTCTTTTAAATTACTTCCCGGCTCTACTAATTCATCTCCCGTTCCAAATATTGCAATCCGAGGTTTTTTGGAGACCAAAACTTTACCATATCCTAAAGTTGCACACACTCCTATTTCATTAGGAGAAATAGATACTCCCTTAGAAATTAACAATTCTCCTTTTTTTATTTCTTCTCCTTTTTTACGAATATGCTGTTCAGGGATTGGTTTTTTCATTATTTTTACAAATTCTGATTCAGAATACCCGCTACTATGTTCAACCATGACAATTGAATCTGCTCCTAAAGGAATTTTTGCACCCGTCATACATTGAATACACTCACCAACTTGTAATTCTTTTTCAAAAGGATTTCCCGCAGAAGCAATTCCTACCAATTTTAATTTTGTCGGATTTTCATTCGTCGCATTTTCTATATCTTTTGAACGAACTGCAAATCCATCCATAGCAGAATTATCAAACTGAGGAGATGGGAAAGGAGCTATAATATCCTCAGCTAAAATTCTATTTCCTGCATTTGATAATGAGATTGACTCTGTACCTAATTTAATAATATATTTATCTATTATAGATTTTGCTTCTTTTGGAGAAATCATAACATTCCTTTTATTAAAAATAATATCGCAATTAAAATAACTATTCCCATAATTTTTTGAATTGTTTTTGGATTAAATTTCACAGCACCCATATATGACCCTAAAGAACCGCCAACAAGTACAGCAATTGACAATGGAATTATAAAAGATAATTCAAATTCATTAAATTGGGCTCGAGTAATCACACCAATTAAAGAATTAACCCAAATAAACATGGAACCAGAGGCAGCCGCTTCTTTTTCTGTTCCTAATCCAAACATTATTATCAATGGTACTAAATATATTCCACCACCAATACCAACACTTCCAGCTATAAACCCTAAAAAACCCCCTATACAAAAAATAAATACCCACTTCTGTATGTTTGTTAATTGTATCGATATTTTTAATTCATTTAATAAATAAATTCGGATAGCTACTAAAAAAAGAGTAATTAATAAAATTAATTTAAAAATTATTTCAGGTAAAGTAAGTGATCCACCAATGTAAACCATCGGTATTGATGTTAATAAAAATGGTAAAATTAGGTTAAGTCTTCCAAATCCATTTTTCCAAAAATGAATCATACCTATAAATGTTACAATCAAGTTTAAAGTTAATGATGTAGTCGGAATTAAATGATAACTAATTCCAAATATTACCATTAACGCAGTATAAGCGGACCCACCACCAAGCCCAACAGAGGAGTAAATAAACGAAATAAAAAAGAATATTATTGGTAATAAATAATCCATTAATTTTATTCGAATAAATGGTAATTATTTAAGAAAACAGACATAAATATTTTAATTTTTATAATCAATGTTTTTCACCATTCATCATGTGGAAAGTATGAAATACTGTTGGAATCAATACATTTAATGCATCTTTTACAGCACCACTACTTCCGGGTAAACATATTAAAATTGTACCTTTTACAACGCCTGCTGTTAAACGAGATAATATGGCAGTTTTTACTTTATCTCGACCATAAGAATGAAGTGCCTGTTCTACACCAGGCAATTTGGAATCAAATATTTTTTCCAATGTTTCTATGGTTAAATCTCTTGGACCCAATCCAGTTCCACCCGTCGTAATAATTAATTCTACATTCTCACTAATCCATTCATCAATTAATGGAATCAGTTTTTCTGAACCATCGGGTAGAACTTTTTGATGACCTACAGAGCATCCTTCATTTTTAAAACCATTAATTAAAATTGGTCCAGATTTATCCACTCCCATTCCTTTTGATATTGAATCACTTAAAGTAATAATGCCTACTTTGGGTCTATATTCCACTAAATGGTCAGATTTACCACCTGTTTTTTCTACTAATTTTATATCACTAATAATCATCGTTTTATCAATTGCTTTGCACATATCATAAATAGTTAATGCAGTATTTGAAATTGCTGAAAGTGCTTCCATCTCTACACCTGTTGCTTCTTTTGTTTTTACAGTAGATTTAATTAAAATTGAACTTTCCATTATTTCAAATTCAATATCAATAAATGATAAATTAATTTGATGACACAAGGGTATCATTTCAGCCGTTTTTTTTGCACCATAAATTCCTGCTAATTTTGCCGTTGTAAGCACATTCCCTTTAGATAATGTCTGGTTTTGAATAGCAGTAATGGTGTTTTTTTGCATAGAGATTTCTCCTACAGCTTTAGCAATTCGAGTCGTTAATACTTTACCGCTCACATCCACC
>JACNKR010000039.1 GCA_014381925.1 Fidelibacterota bacterium
AAGTCCCTACCTCACACCTTAAGCCCTGTAGAAATACAGGGCTTTTTTTGGTAAATTTATTTTACTAAAAAATTAATCAATAATAAGTATAATTTATATACCTTAGTTTAACTTTATAAATAAAAAGAAAGAAAATTAATAATGAAAATAATTAAAAATATACTAATTATAATGGGAATAATTTCAGTTTCAATGACTAGCATTGGTTGTAATAATGAAGCAAAGAAATCAGCAAATGAACATCCAACAAGTGAGCACCCATCACATGACCACTCTACTCATGATCATTCGAGTGAGGATGATTCTTCACATAACCATGAACACCCTGGAAATAGTGATAGCTCAAATGAACATCCATCAAGTGAGCACCCTACTAGCGAACATCCATCTGGAAATGAATAAATTAAAATAGAGGTAGTCTTAGTTTGAAAATGCGAGTATTTATTTCAAAAATAATAGGAATTTGTCTTCTATTATTGAGCTGTAATCCGAATGAAAATGTTTATCACAAAATCCCTAGTTTAGTAACTGCAGATATTCAAGCTGGAATTGAACAACATATTGAAAAAATGTCTAAACTTGGTGATGGTTTTTTTAAACTAAATTTTGAAAATAAAGAATTAAATTTAAAATTAGTAAAAGTTCATACGGAATACTTAGCCAATCTTGGACCAAATGAACATTTTGCGTGTGTTGATCTTGCAAGTACGGATGGCTTTGTTTATGATGTTGATTTTTTCTTAGAAGGTGAACCGGGAAAAATGAATGTAACTGAAACAACAATTCATAAAACAAATGGTCAACCTCTTTATTTATGGGAGCAAAAAGATGACAAAACTTGGCATCGTGTATCATCAGAAAATGCTCCCTCAGAATTATTAGGTGTAATTAATGAGAAAGATTCATTTGAGTTTTATTATAAGGCAACATTACCTGTTATTGATGAACCAGCAAAAATGTGGATTCCATTACCCATTTCAGATCAACATCAAACTGTAACGATAAAAAATATAGAATCTCCTGTAGAACCAATTATATTAGAAGAAGCCGACCGTGGTAATAAGATATTTTTTTTAAATTTACTGCCAGAACATAGTGAAAAAATTATTGAAATTTCATATAATGTAGATCGTCTTGAAAAAAATGTTTATGAAGATAATGAGAAAAATTCAACAAGATTTCTTCAGCCAAGTCAATTGGTGCCCCACAATGAGTCTTTCATTAAAATTGCACAAGATGTGGTAAAAGGAAAATTGGGAAGTTTAGCAAAAGCACGAGCATTATATGATCACACTATTGAACATATGAAATATATAAAATATGGTGAAGGCTGGGGTAAAGGAGATGCTGTATATGCATGTGATTCACGAACAGGCAATTGTACGGATTTTCACTCTTATTTTATTGCGTTAGCACATGCGGTAGATATTCCTGCTCGGTTTGCAATTGGAGCTTCAATTCCATCAGAACGAAATGAAGGAGGTATTGGAGGTTATCATTGTTGGGCGGAATTTTATTCGGATGGAATGTGGTGGCCTATAGATATAAGTGAGGCAGATAAATGTTCTGCTTTATCTACATATTATTTTGGGCATCATCCTGCAAACCGTATAGAATTTAGTAGAGGAAGAGATTTAATTGTTGAACCTAGCCCTGAGTCTGGACCTATTAATTTTCTCGCATATCCTATTTTAGAAATAGGTGGAATAAAAGCAAAAGCAAAAGTAAAATTCTCATTTAAACGAATTTTAATAAAAAAGTCTGATAAGTTAGTTTCAATATAAAAAATTTAATCAGAAGCAGGACAGTTTTTTATTGCAATCCAGTTTTTGAAACAAGTTGAATTGGGAATGAGGTATTGGTATTCATTAGATTGAAGAGTAGTATATCGTAAATCAATATTAATTACTTTTCCAATACATTTTGCAACTTCAATTTCATCACCACATTTAAATGGTTGGTAAAAAAGAATTAATACTCCAGCAAGTAAATTTGATAATGCGTCCTTTAGTGCAAAACCCAAAGCAAAGCCAGTTAAGCCTAATCCTGCCACCATACCAGACACATCAATGCCAAGTGTTCCAAATGCAGAAATAAAGCCAAGAATGATTAATCCTGTTTTAATAATTGAACCAAATAATTGAAAGATTTTTGATTTTTCAATTGTAGTTTTTAATGCTAATTTATTAAAGATTCTTTTTGCTAAAATTGCACCTAAATAGAATAAAATTAAAATGGTGAAAAACGCAAGTATGTCTGGAGATTTTTCTTTTATTTGTTGTATAATTATAGAGATAATGTCTTTCATACGAGCTATAATTTAGTAAAAAAATAAACTATAATTAATATGAAATTTTTGAATAAATATATTTTAAAAAAAGCAATTACGAATCCTTGGGAAATTGCTCCGAAACCAGAAAAAACTGATTACAAATTTATCATTGTAATTCCATCATTAAGAGAAGGTGAAAATATATTACATACACTTCAATCAATTTCTTCTCAAAACAGTGAATTGCAAAAACAATTACTGGTAATATTTGTTATTAATAATTCAGAAAATGCAGATAATGAAACTAAAATTGAAAACCAAAAAAGTAAAAATCTTTTAAATAAGTTTCAAGGGATTTTTGAAATCGGAATTATTGATGCCTATTCAAAATTCCCACTATCTAACAAACATGCAGGCGTAGGTTTAGCAAGAAAAATCGGATTTGATTTAGCCTTACCATTTACCAATAAAAATACAATTCTATGTGCATTAGATGCAGATACTACTATTTCTCCAGATTACTTAATAATATTGGATTCTTATTTTAGTAAACAAAAAGTGAACTGTTTAGTGCTTGGAATAAAACATCAATATAGCGAAAATCTAAACGAAGAAAAAGCAATTAGAGAGTATGAAGATTTTCTATATTCTACGGCTAATAAATTAAAAAAAATAAATTCTCCTTATGGGTTTGTATCTATGGGTTCTGCTATGTGTTTTTCTCCTGAATGTTATATAAAAGCAGGTGGAATTTCTAAGAAAAAAGCAACAGAGGATTTTTATTTTTTACAAGAAGTTGTTAAAACCTCTTCAATAAAAAGTATTCCAGAAATAATAGTCTATCCAAGTCCAAGAGTATCTAATCGAGTTTATTTAGGAACAGGGTTTAGAATGGGACAAGCAAAAAAAGGGGATAAATTAATTAAATTAAAATATGATGATGAATCTTTTAAATATTTAGGTGAATGGATAAAATTAGGTGAAAAGAGTTATCAAATTTCCATTCAACAAGTTTTGATAGAAGCGAGGGAAATAGAAATTCGGTTACCTATATTTTTAACTCAAAATAAAATTGAAAAAATTTGGCGGGGTTTAAATTCCTCTTCATCAAATAATAATAATTTTAAATCCCAGTTCCATCGGTGGTTTGATGGATTAAAAACATATCGATTTCTTAAATATTTTTCAACTGATCATTCCGCATCTGTTCAATAAAAGAATAAAGAATAGGCACAACAATAAGAGTAAGTAGGGTGGCAACAAGTAATCCAAAAATTAAACTAACTGCTAATGGTCGCCAATATTCTGCTCCGCCAGCAAAGTCAAAAGTTAAAGGAATCAACCCTGCAATTGTAGTTATTGTCGTTAATAATATTGGACGAAGTCTTGTTTTTCCACCTTCTACAATTGATATAAACAACCCCTTTCCTTCTGTTCTATAATCATTTATTTGGCTAATTAATACGATAGCATCATTCACAACAATTCCCGTTAGAGCAACAACACCAAAAAATGACATCATTCCAAATGGAACGCGGGTTATCATTAATCCTAATATAACTCCAATAAAAGAAAGAGGAATGGTAATGGCAATTATGAATGGCTGTTTTAATGATTTAAATTGACCTGCTAATAAAATTAAAATCACAAAAAATGCAACAATCATTGCCTTCCCTAATGTTTTAAAACTTTCAGTTGTTTCATCATTTATACCACCAAAGTCAGTTAAAATTCCAGCTGGAATATCAAGTTCATCAATCGTTGGTTTAATTTTTCTTTTAATATCTAACAAACTATAACCTTCAAGTATATCTGCAGATACAGAAACTGTTCGTTTGAAGTTTTTTCTAAATATACTTGCTTGCCCAGTTTTTAATTCAACATTTGCAACATTTGATAAAATTTCTAATGTATTTCGATTTGTAGGTACCTCTAATGATTTTATATCTGATAATATATCTTCTGTTTTTTCAATTTCAACTTTAACTGGAATTTCTTCTAACCCGTCAGAATAAGATGTTGCTTCAAATCCAAAGAGTGCGGATGAAATAGTTTGAGCTATTTTTTGACTATTAATTCCTAAAAAAGCAGAGCGATCATGATCTACATTTACTTGAATTTCTTTTCTTGTTTTACCTAAACTAGAAGAAATATTATAAATCCCTTCTAAGTCATCAAAAATTGTTTTAACCATTTTAGATACAAGCGCAATCTGGTCTATGTTTTCACCCTGTATGTCAATTACAAGTCTATCCTCAACAGGGGGGCCTTCAGTGATCACCGAAAATTGGAAATCTATTCCAGGCATATTTTTAACTTGGAATTGTAAATCAGCAATGATTTTATCAACCGATTTCTCTCTATTTTCTTTGTCAATTAAATCTACATTTATTTGAGCAACTTCGCTACCAATAGCAGAACTTTGATTTATTCTCATATTTTGAACTCCGGACTGGCCAACGGTTGAGGCAAACTGGCTGACCTCGGGAGTATTAGCAAGTAGTTGTTCAACTTGAAGAGCTATACTATTTGTTTCATCAAGGTCTGTCCCTGGTTCTGTTTGAATATCAATAATAAAACGAGGTTTCGGTACTTTAGGAAAAACTTGAACTTTTATAAGATTTAAATCTGTTGAAGCAGAAATTCCCAGAATTACAATTCCAAGAATAAATGAAGTAAAAGTGATGGCTAATGTTTTTTTTCTATTATGAAGAGCCCAATTTATCATTGATTTATAAATTCTTGACCCAATCCAATCGCCTGTCATAACTGTATTTTTATTACTTAACACCATAAATTGTGATGCTAAAATGGGGATAATAATATGATCTGCAATCGTGGCACCAATTAATGAAAAAATTACTATTTTAGGAATATAGCTCAAAAATTGCCCCATAATTCCAGTCATAAACATCATCGGTGCAAATGCAGCCATTGTTGTTAAAACAGATGTAATTATTGGTGATCCTACTTTTTGAATTGCTTTTTTAGAAGCATTTTTACGGTCTAACCCACCTTCCATTTCTCTAAATGTTGCCTCAGATACAATGATTGCTCCATCAACAACAATTCCTAAAACCATTATAAGTGCGAACATTGTAATACCTGACTGGCTAATCCCAAAAGCAAATTGAAGTAAATATGCCGTCAATAAACTAAACGGTATTGAAAAAGTAACAATTAATGCATTTCTAAAACCAATTCCAAAATATAAAGTTAATATAACAAGTAAAGCACCAAACATCGCATTTTGACTTAATTGTGATGTTGCTCTTTCAGTTTCTTCTGCAAGACGAGAACTAAATTCATATTTTATTCCAGTAGGAAAATTTTGAGATAATTGTTTAACTAATTCTTCAATTTGAAGTGACGTCTCTACAATATTATGCCCTACATTTTTTCGTATTAATAGGGTAATTGAATTTTTTTGATTATATCTAGAGTAACTTGTTTGGTCCTCAAAAGTATCTTTAATAGTTGCAACATCTTTTAATTTAACAACACTTTCATCGGAAAACTGGAATACAATGAGATTTGAAATTGCTTCAATGGTATTAAACTTTCCAATAGTTCTTACAAGTAAGTCTTGACCATTTAATGAAATATTCCCTCCAGGCATATTAAAATTATTAACTTGAAGTGCCTGAATAATTGCTTGAACAGGAATATGATGTAACTTTAATAAATCTGGGTTTATGGTAATTTTAATTTCTCGTTCAATATTTCCAAAAGTAGTTACTTCATTCACACCAGAAAGTGCCTCAATTTCATCTTTTACCATTTCTGATATTGATGAAATTTGATTCATTGGATAATCACCAAAAATATTTAAAATGAGTATTGGAATATCATCAAAATTCATTTGTTTTATTTGAGTATTTTCAATTTCATCAATATAGTCTGTTTCTGCATCAGAAACTTTTTCTCTTAAATCTCTTAAGCTAGATTCAATGTCAGCTTCTGGAGTAAAGGATACAACAGTAAATGCAAACCCCTGTAATGCATAAGAAATTGTATAATTTAAATTGTCTAAATCCTTTAATTTTTCTTCTAAGGGTTTAATTATTTCAGTTTCAATTTCTTCTGGACCAGCACCAATATATTGGCTTGTAATGCTTGCCACGGGGACTTTTATTTCTGGGACTGCTTCTGTGGGTATTAAAAAATAAGCTGTTAATCCAAAGAAAAAAAGTAATCCACTTAATAGCGTGGAAATAAGAGGTTGGTCAATCGCTTTTTCAGTTAATTTCATTGAATAACTTTCAAGCTTGATCCCTCTTTTACCTGTCTTATACCATCTGTAACTATCATCATTCCAGGATATAATTCACCTTTAATAATAATTTTATGTTCAACTAAATTACCCGTAGAAATATTAATTTTCTTAGCAATAGAATTATCATTCATCCATATGAAACTTTTGCCATTTTCGTCTAAAATATATCTATTTGATATCATATAAACAGAATCTAATTCAACCTGTTCAATAATATAATTGAGCATCATACCTAATTTTAAATTAGGACTAGAATTTAATAATTTTATTTTTACATTATAACTATTGCTCATATTTATAGGAATCATCCCAACTTCTTCAACAATCCCAATTAAAGCAATAGTGCTAGTTTTAAATGGGGAGGTTATTATTACATTTTGGTTAATAGTAATATCTGAAATTTCGGTACTCGAAATTGTTGTTTCTAACTGTAATTGATTTAAATTAGAAATAATTACAGGTGGAAGAGGATATGGCCCCGGACTAAAAAACTCACCTTCTTGTAAATTAATATGGGTTATCGTTCCATTAAATGGTGCTTTAAGTTCCGTGTTTTCATAGGCATTTTTTGCATTTATAAAATCTGAATTAGATTTTTTATATCCTAATTCTGCTTGTAATACTTGGTCTTCTGAAACCGCATTTTTATTAAATAGTTCTGTCACATTTTTTAAATCTCGTTTTGCTTTCTTTAAGGCAGATTCAGCAAGGTCAAATTGAGCTTTATAATTATCACTTTTTAATTTAGCAATCACTTCCCCTGTCTTAAAATATTGCCCAGTTTTGGCAATCACTTCAATTATTTTACCAGGAACCTCAAACATCAAATTGGCCTGTTGGCCCGAAATTACCTTTCCCATTCCAGAATATGTTTTAATATATTTTTCAGGGTTTAATAGTTTTGTTCTAACTGGAATTTTTGTTTCTATCTCTTTTTCTTTTTCATCTCCATAGGTTGATGAACAATTTAAAAATAGCCCCATTATAATAATTAAAAGAATGGTGTTTTTCATTTAGTATTCCCTGTTGTGTTTTTTCCAATAGCTCTTGAAAGTTTAACCAATGCAATTTGAAATTCATATTTTGCTTGAAGTAGATTTAATTCGGCTCTATTAAGACTCACTTCTGCACCCAATAATTCAAGCTGAGTTGTCATACCAGTTAAAAATAAGTCATTAGCAATATTGTATCCTCGGCTTGCAAGTTCTAATTTTTTATTTCCAGCATTTATTTTTTCATTAGCTTCTATTAAAGATAAATGGATATTCCTTAAATCTAATAAAAGATTATTTTTTAAATCTTCTGAATGATAATATGCTTTTTTTGCATTGGCTTTTGCTCTCATAATCCGAGCTGTAGAGCCAAATCCATTAAAAAGTGGTAACCCAATATTAATTGAAAGTGAACTATTATCTTGAAAGTTTTTCCAAGTAAAATTATCTTTATTTTGAGATTGAAATTTATGAATTGAACCTGTCAATTCTATACTTGGTAAAAACTCTGATAAGTAGGAATTTACATCTTCCTGTAAAAGATCATGATTTGCTTCTAACTGTTTTATTCTAGGTTGTTGAGCCAATAATTGATTTGAAATTTCATTAAATTCTGGGATTATTTGTATAGAATCTTTAAATGCACCGACAATGTTTAAATTTTGAGATAAATTAAATCCTATTGTAAGTTTTAACTTTTCCAATGCTAATATTTCATTTTTCTTTGCATTTGAATAAGTTGTTTCTTGATCTTTCACCATTGACTCTGCACGAATTAATTCAAGTTCATTTGTTTTTCCTGAATCATAAAGTAATTTGGTATTGAATAAATTATCTTTTGACCTTTTTAATGATTTATGAAAGACTTCGGTAACTTTTTTAGTAAGTAAAACGGTGTAAAAAGAAATTTTTGTATTTTCAATAATTTCTTCTTTTTGAGAATCATAAGATGCGTTTGTTAAGTTTTTAAATTTATTAGATGCTCTTATTCCAGCAAACACTCTTCCATCAAAAATAGTTTGATTTATATTTATTCCATACAAACCTGAATAGTCTCTTCCCATTGAAAACATTATTTCATCTGGAATTATTTCTGTCTCCTGTAAACTTGGATTCCACTCTGTTGGAATAGGGTCACCTGTTACAGGGTTTAATACTCCAAATGGAATTGGAAAATCAATGGGTTGGCCTGCAACATTATAATTTCTTGTGGCAGAAGTAACAAATTGAATACGAGGTAAAGCTGCAGACCTTGCTTCAATCGAATGAGAAAGAGAGATTTTCTTATCTTCATTTGCTAATTTTATTTGTGGGCTTTTTTCTAATGCTATATTAATTAGTTCAGATAAGTTATAATTTTTTGTAAATATCATATTTAAAAATAATAAGATTAAAAAATATTTCATTATTTTGATTTTACTCCATTAAAAAAAACATCAAAAATTTGCTCAGACTTATCACTATTAAAATCAATAAACCCAACATTAACCAAAAATACATAATGATGAATTATACCTAAAAATATTTCTGCATAAGATTGAGCACTTCCATTTTTTAATTCATGTGAATCAATACCGTTTTGAAAAATATTTACAAAATACTGTGACATTTTTTTATGCATTTGTTGCATTCGAGTTAAAAATTCATCAGATGCTTGACAAGCCATTACTCGTTTTTCATTGACTAGCATTTGAAAAAAGGCACGATGCTTACTAAATAAATTATCATTATGAAAATATGATATCATTATTTCTAGAACCGATTTTATTTTATCAACGACTTTAATGTTACCTTCTTCAACTTTTTTCATCTCTTCTATTAGTTTAATAATTCCCTCTTCAAGAGTTGTTAAAAAAAGATCTTCTTTATTTTCAAAGTAATTATATAAACTACCTTTGCTGAATTCTGCTAGTTGTGCAACCTCATCAAGCGTTGTTTTTTCATATCCTTTTTCTGCAAAAATTTGAGCAGATGCTCTAATTATGAGATCTTTGTGAAGCTTTTGTTCTGTTTCTTTTCGTGTTAATTTTATATTCATATTGAATCGTCAGTTTTTTTATGACTGCAGAGTCATTAATTTAACGGAGTAGTTTGAATTGATACAATAAATAAATTGTTCATTATACTATAAAAACCTTATTCTTTAATTACTGACGAATTAAAAAAACTTATCACAAAAAATAAAATTAACTATATAGATGGCATTCGGTTACACCGAGCTATTACTGCTGGAATTCAAAATGTAATCTCAAGACAAGATTATTTGAATAAAATAAATGTTTTTCCTGTTCCCGACGGCGATACTGGAACAAATATGGCATTTACATTAACTTCAATTTTAGATGGTACTGTCAATCATGTTCATTCTCGTGTAGATGATATGCTTGAGAAAGTAGCCGATTCTGCAATTGATGGTGCAAGAGGAAACTCGGGTGCAATATTAGCACAATTTTTTCAAGGGTTTGCTGATGGGTCAAATAATGTAGATAAACATACACCACATACATTTAGTGTTGCGATGAAGGCAGGAGCAGATTATGCCAGAGAAGCACTTGCGGAACCTATTGAAGGTACAATATTAACTGTATTAACAGATTTTGCAAACTCATTAAATGAACTTATCAAAAATGGAGCGACTGATTTTCTTTTCTTATTAGAAGAAGGATTAAAATCAGCAGAAGAATCACTCCAAAACACTCCCAATTTACTGCCTGTATTAAAAAAAGCCGGTGTTGTAGATTCTGGAGCCCAAGGCTTTGTAGATTTATTAAATGGAATTTATTCTTTTATTAAAACAGGTTCCATTCGTGATTTAAAAGTTAAAATATTTAAACCTTCAGAAACAAACCAAAGTGAACATGAAGTTTTAACAGATGAATTAAAATTTTTCTTTTGTACGGAATGTTTAATAAAAGGTGAAGAAATTAATCGTAAAAGATTACGAGAAAAATTAATGAACCTAGGAGATAGTTTAGTATTAGCAGGTTCTAAATCAAGAGCTAAAATACATATTCATACCAATAACCCCGCAGATATTTTTAAAATATGTAGAGAATATGGGATAGTTTCAGATCAAAAAACAGATGATATGAGGCAACAACAAATTTCTGCAAGCGGGCATCTTTCTCAAAATATTGCAATTGTAACTGATTCAGGAGCAGATCTTCCACCTGAAGCTGATGAATTAAATATTCATGTTGTACCTGTAAGATATCATTTTGGAAATGTTGGCTATATTGATAAAGTTTCTCAAACACCATCAGAGTTTTATAAAGAACTAAAAACTAATCCTGAACATCCAAAAACTTCCCAACCTACACCGGGTGATTTCAGAAGACAATATCAGTTTTTATCGACTCATTACAAATCTGTTGTGTCAATTCACTTATCAAAAAAATTAAGTGGTACATTTCAATCTGCTAATATAGCAACTAAACGAGTACCAGAATCAAGTACTACATTAATTGATTCCATGACAGTTTCTGCCGCACAAGGTTTAATTGTAATGTATGCAGGAGAATTAGCAAAGAATGGAATTGCTCATGATAAAATTATTCAAAAAATAAATGATATAATTCCTAAAACTACAATTTATGTTGCTATTTATGATTTAATTTACCCTGTCCGAGGAGGAAGATTAAAAAAATCTGTAAAAATGATTGCGGATATATTAAGAATTAGACCTGTATTAACTGCAAAAGATGGCTTAATTGATAAAGCGGGAGTCTTATTAGGTACAAAAAACTTAGAACGAAAATTTGCAATGTTTATTCGAAAAAAATTAGATAAAAATAAAGAATATCGAGTCCAAATTGGACATTGTAATAATTTTGACGGTGCGAACTTATTAAAAATGAGTTTGGTTGATTTTGCAAATATAAAGCAAATATTTGTTGTTGAAATGGGTTGTGCTTTGGGAGTTCATGCAGGCCCAGGCTCACTTTCTTTAGGGGTTCAGGAAATTCCAATTGATTAGTTTAAGTATTAAAATTTTAATAAGCTATTTAATTGGTTCACTATCCGGAAGTTTAATTTTAGGGAAATTACGAGGCGTTGATATTCGTAAAATGGGTAGTGGGAATGCTGGAGGTACAAATGCATTTAGAACTCAAGGAATTTTATTTGCAATTGGAGTGGTGTTAATAGATGTTTTAAAAGGATTTATTTCTGCAAAATATATTTCAACTTTAAATTTTGAAGGATTTGGATTTAACATAAATTCTGATTTTAATGAATTGAATATTTTACTTTGTGGACTATCGGCTGTTGTTGGACATGTATATCCTATATATCATGGATTTAAAGGTGGAAAAGGTGCGGGTGCAGGAATAGGAATGATTCTTGCATTAAATTTCCCTTCACTTGGAATTGCAATTTCATTATGGATTATATGTTTAATTTTGACTGGATTTGTTGGTTTAGGAACCATGATTGCAGCAAGTTCAATTCCAATTTTTTTATTTATAACCGAAAATCATAAATTGGAGTATTTTCCAATTTTTTCAATTTTCTTAGCGATATTTATTATTTTTACTCATCGGAGTAATATTGTAAGAATGATAAAAGGAGAGGAAAATCAATTTAAAAAAGCAATGTTATTAAAACAGTTATTTAATTAATTATCTTGTCCATCAGAAATATGAATTTGCGGACTATTAGAATACGGATTAAATCCAAAGTCTAATCCAATTGTACCAACTCCTGATACGAAAAGCCTAAAACCAACTCCATAACCAATAATTGGTTTATTTATTTTTAATTCATTTTTTTCCTGTCCACCAAGTCCAATATCAAAGAACCAAATTTGGTCTAATCCTATTTCCATATTATTAATTGTTTGTTTTTCTATTAAAGTATATTGAATTTCTATAGAATTTGAAATTATTTGAGATGCTCGAATTCTATTTATTACTTTCTCAGGGTTTTTAGTTGGGTATGGATTGTATCCTCTAATAAAATCTTCTCCACCTAAACTTTCAATATTAAAATAGGGAATATGGTTTTCATTTTGAAATAACAATTTTAATTTATTAATTAAAGTTATATCTCTATAATTTGATAATTTTGTATATTTTTGAATTCCACATTCAATACTTGAGTACGATTCCGTTTTATTTAGTCCTAAAAAATATTCTAAGGAAATATTAAATAAAATTCCATCCGTTGGGTCATTATAAATATTTCGTGTGTCAAAACTATAAATTGAAGCAATTCCAAAATTTTGATAATAATTAAATTCAGATGCAAAATTAATTTCACCTAAATCAGTATTTAGATATTTTTCTGTTAAACTTATATCAAAATTAAACTTATTATTATTCCCAATATTAAATCCAGAACCAAATTCAAATCCATTTATTTTAAATTGATATGATTCTTCAATATTATGATGATAATAAAATGAATTACTTAAAAATTTATATAATCTAATATCCAATGAAATATGATCTCCAGCAATCCAGGGGTCATGAAACCGTAAAAAGTAAATATTTTGATTTCCAAACATTCCTCCTAATTCTAAATCTCTATTTTTCCCATGTAAATTTAGTATTTTTAATGCTAAACCATAAGAAGTTCCATCTTTACCTTTTGATTCATCAAAATCTAATAAAGGTAAGGGGTAATATCTTGGAACTTCAATTACATTGATTTGATAATCATTTTCATATTGTTTAATTTCGACAAAAGAAAAAATACCCAAATTATATAATCGGTTTTGGTCTTCAATGCGTAGTGAGTCTGAAAATTTATGGGGGATAGGATGTTGTATTTCTCGCAAAATTATATGTTCTTTTGTCGCATCATTACCATTAATTTGAATTTTATTAATAGAAACAGGGAAAAGGGAGGAAAATAATAAAATAATTAAAATATTAGTTTTCATAATCTAATAAAGTAAAAAGCCCTTAAAATAAGGGCTTTTTACTATGATATAGGTTTTTAGAATTATTACCTGCGCGCAATTGGAGATTTTGAAATATCTCCATCTTTATCAATATAATATAGAAACCCCTTTTCACGAGTAACGCTTGTATTTTTAACAACTTCAGCATTCCCTCCTTTATCACTTCCTCGTGCCATTTTAGATCTAGCAATATCGCCATTTTTATCTAAATAGTAAAGGTATCCTTTTTCTTTTTCTATACCTACTTTCTTTACTTTATCCGCCATTTTACCTCCTCTGTTATCTTTAACTAAAATAAGTGCAAAGTTTTCTTACCCTATAAGTCTAAGGTTTTAGTATGCAAATATACAATGATTATTTTTATTTATTTATCATAACTTAAAATTAGTCAAATTTAATATTTTTCATATTAATCCTCGGTTTTTCTCCAATTTCATTTTCATAATCAATACTAAATTTATTTAAATAAGATTTGGCTTGTGCTCCATGGCCTAATTTTACCATCGATTTAATTTTTGTTTCGTTTGGAAAAATATCTAAATTATCCCATAAAATTTGCTGATTACAATATTTGATAACCACTTCATCGTCCTGTCTATGAATATGAAATTGAATAACTTCTGTAGAGATTTTTACTGCTTCGGAATGAAGAGCTTCATAAAATTTATCAAAAATTATATTTGAAAAATCTTTACTCAACCCTTTTCCATATATTTTTAATGCATTTTGATAATGATATACCTTTTGATCTAAATTATTTAATTTTCCCTGTTCTATACCTTTTTCGATTTCACTATAATAATTTACTAAATCTACATATAAATCATTATCATCCCAACATAAAGTACATTTCCCATCCTTTGTTAATAATATTTTTTGATCACCTTCACCAATTAATTTTCTAATTCTACTAAAAACAACATACCTTCTATTTAATACTTGGTCTGTAGGTATATTTGGCCAAAAATAAGTATCAAAGCTTTCTCGAGAAACACCACTTTTAAATTTATACCCATTTATTATTAGATAAAATAACATTTCCATTTGAGTATGAGATTTAATGGAAGTTATACCATTTGCAGATTTTTTAAATGCTCTAAATTCATTAAATACATTTATATATGTTTTTGAAATAAATGGATTTACTTTACTATGCATAAAATATTTTTTATAAATGATAAATAATATGAAGCTGATAAATAATATAATAATCAAAAAATATAATACTTTATATTGAGTTGTCAAATACCAGGGAGGTGGAATTTTGAAGTTTAATTCTGTAATAGTTTCAGTATTAAAAATGTTAGCAAAGGTTGGATGAATTTTAAATTTATAATTTTTATAATCTAATCTAGAAAAAAATGAATGGTTATTATTAGAAAATTGAAGTAGCGAATTTTCATTTTCTAAATTAGAATAAAATCCATGAAAACCTAAATTTCTATATTCAGGAGTAAAATATTTTATTATTATCGGTTCATTAAATGGAATTTTTTCTTCATCATAAAATTTACCATCTTGTAATGAAATTGGATATATATAAGTCGAAACATTTGAAATATCTGTTTTATAATATTGTGTCCTAAATAGGTTTGTGCCATTAAAGGAATAAAAATAATTATCTCCCCAATAAATATTTTTTGTTATTAAGTTTTGATTAAATTGATATAATTCATGTTGATTATCTTTTATTCTTATTAAGTGATTGTAACAATTTAACCACAATGAATTATTATTTGATTTTATTGATTGAATAGGGAAGTTAATTAATGGTTTTATATAATTGTGTTCAAATTGTTTATTTAATAAATTAAAACTATATATTTTATTTTCTCCAACTAAAATTAAATTATTATCAAAAATTTCAATTCCTTTTATAAAATCACTCGGTAGTACATAATTTTGAATCGAATTTATATAATTCACTACAGTTAATGAATCATTGTTAATCAAAAAAATATTATCTTTATATGCTGTCATTAATTTATTTTGAGTAGAAAAACGAGAAATATTATTCCATTTATTTTCATTATAAATAAATAATCCTGAATCGGACTTTGCAATTATTCGGTCATTAATTTTTGACTGAATAATATTATCTATAATTCCTTTTGGCCTTTCAATATTTTTAAGTTCATTCGTGCTTTTATTTATTGAATACATTTTATTTTTAGGAGATAATAAAAATTCTATTTCATCATTAATTGAAAAATTTTGATTAAAAAAGGGATATTGTGATTTTGAAATTTCCTTGTTATTTATTTGATAAACTTCATTAATATTGTTATTTACAGAAAAAATAAACGTATTATTTAATGTAAATCCTGCAACTATATTATTAAAATTTGGTATAAATTGACTGGGATGAATCTTTATTGTTTCAGGATTGCTAATTAAAGAAATTGTATTAAGTTTGCCAAGCCAAATAGATTTCGTATTATCCATAAATATGCTTGAGTAAACATTGTTACCAATATTTTGATTAAAATTATTAGAAGTTGAATAAATTTTTTGATCTAATAAATAAACAATTTCTGCAGATGGGTGGTAAATGCCATCATCAAAATTAATATTATTATTTAATAAATTTATTTCACCATTTAAATTTAATTCAATATTTATTTTATTATTTTTACCACTTAAAATAAAACCAGTCTCTGTTTGAATAACCGCATGACAATTGTATCCATCAAATTTTAAATTGAAGTTATTTTCAATAATTGTTTGAGAATTAATTTTCCAGATACTCTTAGCACAAAAAATCCAAATTTGACCAGTTCTATCTGAATACATTTCTTTTATGTCGGTAAGATGTGTAGGTATTGCAAGACAATGAAATTCCTCATCTTTTAAATATTTTAACTCTTTCCCATTTTTTGTTGAGACCCAAATATTATTATTACTTACTGCAATATGGTTTACATTTTTTATGGGATAAAATTTAATTTTAGGTTGATTTATTAATCCTATATTTTGATAATTAAATAATCCTTTATCTGTTAATACCCAGCAATTATTTTCGGTGGAACAATCTCCTTCAATTGCAAAAGATATATTATATTTTTCAGAATATTTAAGATTTAAAAATTCATGTCCATCAAAAATACTTACTCCAAAATCAGTAACGGTCCAAATCCGACCAATCTCATCTTGAAATATAGATTTTACATTTCCACCGATAAATCCATCAATAATTGAAAACTCCCTTTCGATGAATTCTGATTTCAACATAGAAATTAAAAAAAAGAGTATGAATTTTATTATTTTCAAGGTTTTAATTTTTTAAATTATATGTCCAAATCACATCATCAATTCCTGTCGTGATAAGTTGAATTTCAAGTGGAGAATTGTTTAATATAGTTAATTCATTAATCAAATTTGGTTTAAAAAAATCAAAAATCAAAATACCCGGCATATTTTCAAATAGAGTTTTTACCTCAATTTTATTAAACTCATTTTCAGGCTGAAATTGCTTAACTTCCCATGTTTTATTAATTAACAGTTTTTTTAAATTTGTTTTATTTTCGATTTCGTTCATAATTATCCATTACTGAAATAAATTCAGATACCGTTTTACATTGAAAAAAGGGAGAATAAAGTTGATTTTCAACTAAAGTACATGACTTTGAATATCCATAATTATGTCCTGGGAAAATCATAGTTGTTTTAGGTAAATTAAAAATTTTATTATAAATTGAATCATATAATTGTTCAACCGAACTCCCTGTACTTATTGTTCGTCCTGTTCGTCCTACAAACATTGTGTCGCCAGTAAAAAGACATCCTTTTTCAACATTCCAATAGCACATACTATCGGGATAATGTCCTGGAGTATGGATTGCTGTAATTATATTTTTTCCAATATTAATAATTTCTCTATTAGCTAAACCTAAATAATTGGATGGTAGTTTTTTCACAGGTGATTTAAATCCAACTATTTTTAAATTTTGAAAATGAAATAAAAAATCATCTAAAAAAGCAATATGATCATGATGTGAATGTGTAATTATTATTTTTTCCAGCAGCAAATTTTCACCTTCAATCATTTCAAATATAGGCAGAGGCTCTACCGATGGATCAATAACAGATGCTCTTTTCGACTCCTTACACCAAACTAAATAACATAAATTTTTATCATACCCACCCTGAAAAACTCTAATTTCCATTATAATCCATAAATTGTGTAAAAAATGAAGACATCTTATAAAACTCCTTTAATTTTGAAAAAATTGAATTTTCTCCAGAAATTTCACTATGTTCATAAAGTCCTGAAAGAAAAATTGTAGATTGTGGTAATTCATTATTTAATTTAATTGATTCAGTATATGGAACCATTGAATCGTTTGCACCGTGCATTAAAAACACATGAAAATTAATTTTATCACAGACCTCAGACGGTGAAAGGTAAAGCATTTCTTTTTTAAATTTTAATTTCATTTTTTCTAATAAATTTTTTATTTCATTCGTTTGATTAGAATTATATATATCACTGAGTATTTTCTCCCCCTTTGAACATAAGCCTTTAACTAAAAGATCAGACTCAATAATTTTATTTGCAACTCTTAATTCTAATATTTTTTGCAAATTAGTAGTATCAAATCCTGCATCAATTCCGGGTAAATAATTATGAAATAAAACTATTAATCCCCAATCATTAGGCTTTATAAAGTCATCGATTTCTTTATATTTAATTCTACCGGTTAATAAAAAATTTATACTCGTTTGCAAACTATAGTAAGTCCCATAAGTTAAGATTGAATTAGGGCGTATTTTTTTTATTTTATCCTGAAGCATTGCCTTTATTAAAAGTCCTCCAGCAAAACTAATTCCAGCAGGAATAATTTTTTTATTTGATAATTTAGTAATAAATAAATAAAAATGAGAAATTAAATCAATTGTATCTTTAGTTAATTCTAAATTCATTAATTTAGGAAGTCTTGGCATATAAACTTTAATTCCACTTTTTGCTAATGCTAGTGCAAGGTTTATCATTCCTGGATGTTCTTCTCCATAAGGTGAAGCACCGTGGAATAGGATGACTTCAAAATTTTGTAACTTAATTGAAGGAGTTATTTCTAAAAATGGGATTTGCTCATTCATTAATCCTTTAAAAGAATGTTGAATAATATTATTTGTATTTGGTGGAGATGTGCCAAATTTCAATAAACCAAAAATAAATTTAATGGAAGCTATTCTATTTGAAAGACTAATTATTCACCTCAACTTTTACATTTGTCCCCGCACCAAATTTCTGAACCATTTCGCCTCCAAGATAACCTGTGTATAAAACCATTAGTGTCATTAGCGTAAAAATGGCCTTTCGTAATAATGAAAAACTTTTTACTGGATATTTTAATTTGAAAAAAATTAACAAAAATGAAAAAAATATCCCAGAAATAGTAATCAGGGTTCCTATAGATTCATGAGCTTCGAGTAAATGTTGAATTCCAATTATTTTTCCAGCAGCATATTCAGCAGAATTACCAGTATATGCAGAAGGGATAGAAAAAAATGACGCAATTACAAATATAAACAATGAAATATTTGAATGAATCCAATCTATCTTTTTATGAATTAATTCAATAATTAAAGCTAATAAAAATAAACTAATTGGAAAGTGAATAAAAAAAGGATGTAAGTCCATATTATAATTCCTTGCCTATGCTTATTCCAGTTATTGAACCGGTTCGACCTGAATTTCTAATTCCTATCGAAAGATCAATACCCTTTAAATTGACAATTATTCCTGCACCTAAACCATAAAAGACATCAGAAATTATTGTATCCGATTGATAATTAAATTTATCTGAGTTAATTCCAATTGAAGCTGAAATGTTTTCTCTCATATTAATTTCAATCGAAAGTATTCCAGACCATTTTGAATTTTTAATTAGATCAATTGCAATCGTACCTGGAAAATAAAGTGGTTTATAAAAACTTCCTAAAATATATTGAGATTGATTTATTAAGTCCTCAATTTCATTTTGTTGAAAAAATCGATTATAAGCTATTCCTAATCCCAATCTTTTATCTAATAAATGTGCACGAAAACCCAATGTCCATTTTGAGGATTGTTGATTCCAAGAATCAATTTTAGAATTTAAATAGTTTACTTTTAGTCCGACAGAAATAAAGTTTTTATAAATTGTTTTAGTTGAAATTCCAATAATTATATCTCGGGCGGAAAACTCATTTTCAGTAATAAAGTCCATTAATTGACCATAATCAATTATTGAAGTGTTCAGTTTTAATAAATTATTATTAAATAATTTTGAATATTCTAAACTTTGAATATTGATATCTTCAGGAATTTTAAAAGAAGCTATCAAAATATTTGAAGACATTTTAATTGATGCTGGATTTACTTGTTGGTAAGGAGATGTTATTGCAGAACCACCATTCCATTTACCTAAATTGATTGGATGTGTTGGAAATTCAAAACTTGTAATTCCAAATGCAACATTCAAACATAATATTATAATTAAATTTTTATTCATCTTCTCCGAATTCTATTTTTTCCTCTTCTTCCCATCGTGCTAAAATTATTTGGTTTTTTCTGCGTTTAATTAAATATCCAAACACCAAAATTATTGGTAAACTTATGAATAAAATATTAGAGGATTTTAATAAAAACATCCATTTATAATTTTGTTTTAAATAAGTCTCATATTTATAAGTCAGTTCTAATAGATTCTCATTTGTTATATTAAAAAATAATAAATCAAAGTTACTATATTTTGCATTATTTTGGATAATTGATTTTAATATAATCTCGCCATAAAAATAAATTAATGCATTAATTGCTGACGCAGATTGAGCATAAGCTAAATTTGCATGAACTCGATTGAAAGAATTAAAACTTTTCAACCCCTCTAGTGCAAATTCCTTTTTTTCCCAAAGAGCAGATGAAATTAATATTTTTTTTGTAATTGTTAACTCGCCAGCCCAATAACTCGCAAAGCCTTCAATAAACCATTTTGGTAATATATGGTAATTTAAACTTCGCTGAACAAAAACATGATTAATTTCATGTTTCAATACTTCATTTAATCGTGAATATGAAATATTTGAAAGTTGTGTTCCTTGAATGACAATTCTATCTGGGTTTTGTTGTGCAATTCCGATACCCCATTCGGGAACAGGCCCTTTTGTTAATTTCTTAAATTTCGAATGATTATTTGTAATATAGATTTCAAAAGATGAATTTTTGACTTGCCCATAATTTTGTAC
Organism: Fidelibacterota bacterium; assembly: GCA_014381925.1. Classification (GTDB taxonomy): domain Bacteria; phylum Fidelibacterota; class Marinisomatia; order SCGC-AAA003-L08. The sequence goes on from JACNKR010000039.1 coordinate 20,676, forward strand.
AAGCAATTCAATATTTGATTGAATTAACTCAATAATTTCCATTTCATATTTTGAATGATTTTTATCAAATAATAAATTACATTTTCCAATATCAGTTTGAAACTCTAATGAAAATAAAAAATTTATTATTATAATAAAAAATATGTGGAAAGATATTTTCATAATATCGAAACAGGATCAACATCTAATTGAATTTTTACATTATTTATTGGTTTTTCTATCATTGATAAAATTTGGTTATGAATCGATTGATGTAGAATATGGGGTTTTTTAATATCGTATTTAATTAGAATATGATATCTCCACGAATTTCTTATTTTTTCAATTGGAGAAATTGATGGACCAAGAATTATTAACCCATCTATTTTTTTTAATAAATAATAAATACTGTAAGTTCTTTTTTTAACTTCTAATTTATTTATTCCAGAACAAATGAATCGAGATACACGAGAAAATGGTGGATAAAATAATTCGTTTCTCTGTGCCATTGTTGTATTATAGAATTGTTTTAAGTTTTGGTGAGCAGCTGTTGAAATACTAACTTCTGTTGGGTTAAAAGATTGTATAATTGCTTTCCCTGGTTTTTGATGACGGCCAGCACGACCAACAACTTGATAAATGAGTTGAAAGTTCCTTTCTCCTGCTCTAAAATCAGGCATAAATACTCCTGTATCAGCATTTATTATCCCAACCAAGGTTACATTTGGAAAATCTAATCCTTTTGCAATCATTTGAGTCCCCAATAAAATATCAGCTTCTTTATTTCCAAATCTTTCTAAAATTGAATGATGTCCATCTTTTTTTGAAACGGTATCAATATCCATTCTTAAAATTTTAACAGTTGGAAAGTTTAATTCTAATTCTTCTTCAATTTTTTGAGTTCCTGAACCTAAAAAATGCATTTCATCTTGTCCACAATTAGAACATACAGCTTTAATTTTTGAACTATAATCGCAATAATGACAAATTAATTTTTCAACACTTCGATGATATGTTAAACTTACAGAACAACTTTTACAACTTGCAATTTCTCCACAACCTAAACATTGTTGAACAACGGCATACCCTCTACGATTTTGCATTAATATTATTTGTTCATTTTTATCTAAACATATTTGTATTGATTTTTTTAATTCAATACTTAAATAAGAATTAAAATCATCTGTTTTTTTCATTTCTTCCATCATATCTATTAATTTAATAGATGGCGGATTTGCACTACCAAATCGATTTTTTAATTTTGTCCAAGTAATTTTATTTTTTATCTTATTATAATACATTTCCATACTTGGAGTTGCACTTCCTAGTACAATAGGAATATTTGCAAATTTAGATCTCATTAATGCTGAATTTCGAGCATGATAAAATGGTGCTACACGATCTTGTTTATAAGAATGATCATGTTCTTCATCAACTATAATTAATCCTAAATTTTTCATTGGTGTAAAAAGAGCACTTCTTGCTCCAATTATAATATTAAATTCACCATTTTTTATTGCTTTCCATGTCCAAGATTTTTGAGACATTGTTAATTTGCTATGCCATAACGCAATTTTATCACCAAAAAAAGTTTTAAACCGTGCTGAAATTTGTGGAGTTAATGATATTTCTGGCACTAAAATAATAACCGATTTATTATTTTGAATTACCATCTCAGCGAGCTTGATATATAGCTCTGTTTTCCCTGAGCCTGTAACCCCATGAACATAATTAACTGAAAATTTATTTTTAATGAAATTATTCTTCATGGTATTAAATGCAGTTTGTTGTTCACTATTTAATAATATTGGTTTTGGTATGGCAATAGGTACTATATCAAGCGGATTATATATTTCATTTTTTTCAGTTATTTTTACAAACTCTTTTTCGACTAATTTTTTACAAATTGAAGGGGCGGTTAGTGAAATAAATTTTAATGAAGCAATTTGAACGGGCTCGGTAACCATAGATAATGATTCTAAAATTTCTTTTTGTATAACCGCATTTTTTTTTATTTGTTGAATTTGATTTAAGCCTAGTTTAGTTATTTGTACATATAAAACTTTTTTTGGTTTCAGTTTAGTTTTAAAACTTAATGGAATTGCAGATTTTATTACTTTACCAATTGGGCAAAAATAATAGTATGAAATCCAAATCAATGTTTCCCAAAGGTCGTTTGGAATAGAAAGATCTTTTTCAATACGCCCTCTTAATTCAAAAACTTTACCTTCATAGTTTGATTTATCACTAATATGAGTTACAAACCCAACTCGTTCATTGTTCCGGATTGGCGCAAGTACACATGCACCAACTTCAATTTTTGAAATTAAATGTTGAGGAATTGTATAGGTAAATTGCTTAAAACTTGTTAATGGAAATGCAACTTGAGCATATTTAATTTCATTTTCTAGCTTGGACAATTTTTTCCTAAATAAAAATAATTATTTAGAATGATTTAATATACTAGCTAGCTCACCTTTTTGGTGAAGCTCTACAACAATATCACAGCCACCAACTAATTCACCATTTACAAATAATTGTGGTATAGTTGGCCAATTAGAATGTTCAGATAATTTTATTCTAATTGATGGGTCTTCCAAAACATTTGTTGCTGAAAAATTAGCATTATAATGGTTTAGTACTTGAACAACTGTATTTGAAAAACCACACATTGGCATTTCTTTTGTCCCTTTCATAAATAATTTAATAGGTGTATTTTCTATTTCATGAATAATTTGATTTTTTAATGTGTCCATTTTAATTTAATTCCCTTTTTATTTTAAAGATATTATTAGTTTACATCGTCTTAAATTTAAAGTGTAAAAGAATGCCATTACAAGAAATGACACTTTAATTGAAAATATTTTAGCAAGGGATAGAATGTTATTAAATTTAACCACTTGGAATCCTATATAATGTATATAAAACAAATACAAAAATATCTAATACTACTTTCTTTTGTAGGTTTAATAATTGCTCTACCAGAGCAATCCTATGATGAATTGCTAACAAATTTTAAATTTGAGCGAGAAATAGGAAATTTAGAATCGGCAGAAAGATATGCTCAAAAATTAATATCAATTCTTGAGTTAGATCCTAAATTATCTAAAGAATCATTTGCCAGTCAACTTGAATTTTTTGCTGAATTTTATCTTGAAATAGAAAATGACTCCATTTCTAATCTATTATTTTATCGTTCTGCTAAAATTTATGAAAATGAAATAATAAAATTTCAAAAATATTTATATAATCCAATTCAAAAATTAGATGAAATTTACATTTCAAATTCAATTTCATTTTTTCAAAGTCCATATTCTCAAATATTGAATGAACTAAGTGATTCAACCCGGTTTAACCAAATAGATTCAGTTCATATTTCACCTTTTGTTCTTTGGTTTCCAGAAATTAGATATTTAGATTATCTACCAGACACGGTTCACTATATTCAAGAACAAAATAATGAGTCAATTGAATTAGCTAATATAGCAATTAATTATTACAAAAAGGGATTATATCAAGATGCATTAGAGTTATTATCTCAAGCTGTTATGGGTGATGATCAATATTTGAATTATAACTTTTTAACAACTAAATTATTTACTAATTTAGATTCAACAAAGTTATTTTTAGATAAAGTTTCTGAAGATACTAATTTGAATTTATATTCTTCGGAAAAAAAATTAATAATTGCACTTGCTTTTATTAAAATCGGTAGAAATGAAAATACATTACCATTTATTTTAGAATTTCAGGAAAAAAACCCAAATGAACTTAGAACTTATTTATTATTAGGCGATGTTTATTTTGAACAAGAAAATTGGTTTGAGTCGTTAATAAATTATCATTGGGCAATCCAAAAATCCCCCAATCATATAATTGCAAAAATAGGTGTTTCTTTAAGTATGATGCATCGAGGTGATTTTCAAGGTGCTCGTATTGTACTTGAACAACTTATAATAAATGATATTTTTGATTATAGAGTTTATTTAGCTTTAGGTGAAATTTATTATTTAGAAAATAATACTGAAATGGCGATTCAACAATTTAAAAAAGCATTAAAAATAAACCCTGAAAATGCGGAGGTCCATTTTAATTTAGGATTGGCTCAATTAAAGTTTGGACGATTAAGTCAGGCATTAGATGCATTTACAAAAAGTACAATATATGAAAAAGAAAATGGTACATATCATTTTTATTTGGGACAAGTATATGAAAAAATATTAAATATTGATGAAGCGATTAAGAACTATAAAATTACCCGAAAGTTTAATCCTGAAATAACAGAAGTAAATAGAAGGTTGGGGTTATTATTATTTCAAAAAGAGTTATATCGTAAAGCTGTTGAACCTCTTCGTGATTATATTATTTTTAATCCAGATTCAACACGAATTTTATCAATATTTAGTAATGTATTAATCTATGAATCTAGATTTCCTGAGGCCATTGATGCATTTACTCGTTTAATTGAAAAAGAACCCGGAAATATTAATTATTATTTACAACTCGCAAAAGCATATAAAGAGCTAAATAGATTAGAAAATGCAATGATAGTTTATGAAGAAGCCCTCAAATATAATGATGAATTATCAGAATTATTTATTGATTTAGGTCATGTTTCTTATGAATTAGGGTATTATGAAAAAACCATACATTATCTAGAAGAGTCAATGAAATGTATTGAGCCAAATTTTAATACTAATTATTTATTAGGATTAGCTTATGGAAATTTAAATAAAAACATGCAAGCTTTATTAGTATTTAAACAAGCCGAATTATTAGATTCAACAGATATTACAATATCATTTCAAACAGGTGTTCTTTATATGGAATTATTACTTTTTGATGAAGCTCTTATGAAATTTGAAATTTATGCATCTAAATATCCAAGAGACCAGGTTACACAGTTTTTAATTGGGAAATGTTTATATAATTTAGGTGAATATGAATCAGCCATTTCAACTTTTAAATATGCATTAAAATTAAATTCAAATGATTCTGATTCACAATTTTATATTGGATTGTGTTTAAAGCAAATTGGTGATTTGGAGTCTTCCGCAATTGCATTTAAAAAAGCGACACTTTTAAATCCTGATAATCATTTATATCATTTTGAAATTGGGCAAGTGTATTTAGCTATTGGAAAATTAAGATTAGCCTATAATGAGGCAAACATACTGCAATTATTAAAATCTACATACTTCGATTCATTAAATTCATTAATAAAATTTAATGTTGCAGAAAAAGATAGTACAATTAATATTGAATTAGAGATAGATTAATTATTTAATAATTCTGATGATTTAGTTATTAATTTTTTTTCTGCTTCTAATACAACGCCATCAGATTTAGCAATTTCTTTTAGGTCTTCTATTAAGCAATTTTTTTGTTCATTTGAAAATTCAATTTTAAATAAATCCATTATTTTATTATAGTTTTCTACTTTTTGTTGGGGGTTTAATGATGTAATCCAATTCAATGACTCAGACACAATATCCCAACAATTCAATTCAATTTCTGTATTTTTATTCAAGCAATTTTCAATTTTATCTGAAATAGTTAACATTTCATTAGAAGCTAATTGTTGGTCAGTTTCAGAGGCGAAAAATAAATAAACGAATGCTAATTGATGTGCTTTTGTAATATTCTTTGGTGTTTGCATTTTACTCTCCAAACATAAATAATTGATTTATAATTATAACCTAATTTTACTGGTATTTTATATTTAAATAATAGAATTCATTTATTTTTAATTTGTTTTTCAAATTTCATGATTTTAGGATTTATAATTAATGAACAATAGGGTTGATTAGAATTATTATTATAATAATCTTGGTGATATTTTTCAGCGATATAAAATTTATCCAATTTATTAATTTCAGTAACGATTGTATTTTTATATAGTTTTGAATTAATTATGCAATTTAATGATTGATTAATTATTTCTTTTTGGGAGGCTTTAACATAGAAAATAGTAGATCTATATTGTGTTCCAATATCATTCCCTTGTCTATTTAATGTTGTCGGGTCATGTGTTTGCCAAAAAATTTCAAGTATTTCTAAAAGTGTTATTTGTTTATTATCAAATGTAATTTTAACCACTTCAGCATGGCCCGTTTTACCCGTACAAATTTCTTTATAAGTTGGGTTTTCTATTTTCCCACCTGTATAACCTGATTCAACTAAAATAACACCAGTAACTCGTTGAAAAATTGCATCTAAACACCAAAAACATCCACCGCCCAGAATAATTGTTTCCATTATAATATATTTAAAAAATTGCTTACAGCAATTTTATTGCCTGCAACTAATCCTGGAGTAATTAATGTATTCGGATTATTATATGTAATTTCATTTCCAAGTGTGGTTAATAATTCTCCACCCGATTCATTTATCATACAATGTCCTGCACAAATATCCCATTCATTTTTTGGTTGTAATGAACCAATAAAATCGGCTTGATTTGCGGAAACCATTGCTAATTTAAGAGCAATACTTCCAATTGGGATTAATTCTTTAAACTTTCCTTGATATAATTTCCATAATCCTCTTTTTGTTTCTGAACGACTATTTAAAATATTTATTTCATTTAAATTTTGGTTTTGACAAATTATGGTTTTTTTACCATTAAATTTCATTCCCATATTTTTAACTGCTGTATATAAATCATTTTTTACAGGATTAAGAATTACCCCCATAATTGGCTTCCCATTTTCAACTAAACCAATACTAATAGAAAAATTAGGAATACCCTCTACAAATTCTTTAGTTCCATCTAATGGGTCAACAACCCAAACTCTATTTTTTCCCAATCTTGCCGGTGAATCTTTAGTTTCTTCAGAAAGCCATCCATAATTTGGAAATGCTTCAGTTAATGTATTTTTTAAAAAAGTATCAGTTTCAATATCAGCTTGTGTAACAGGATTACCAACCCCCTTTTGTTTTACTTCAAATTCTGATTGGTAATAATTCATAATTATTTTACCAGCTTCTCTAATTGTTAAAACTGTATGTTCTAAGATTTTTTCCATTTAATTTCTGATTTTTCCTTAAAAAAATAATATATATATTATTTCTATATTTAAGTAGAATCCTCCTAATTTTTACATTAAAAGAATAAAGAATTTTATATTGTATATAAGACCAAATCAAATTTTTAATGACGGAATATTGAAATTCCGTATGAATAACTATTCTGATGCGATAAAACAGTTTAAGTTAGCGTACATTCAATTTTTAATTATGAATGATTTTATAAATGCAGGAATATCTTTAAATAAAATAGGAGAAGCATACATGCTCTCTCAGCAATTTAGACCTGCATTGAATTTTTTATTAAAAGGTTTCATACATAGAAAAGACCATAATGATTCAGAAGGATTACTAGAATCCTTAAACAGCCTAGGTGAGATATATTTTTATTTAGGTATTTATGATAAAAGTATGTCTTATTATGAAAAATGTATTTATCAATCTGAAAAAAACAATAATGATTACATTTTAGCAACTGCATTGAAAAATAGGGGTTGGTTAAAGTATAAATCGGGTAAATCGATTCATTCAATTTTAAAAGATTTAATTAAATCTAAAAATATTGCTGAAGAATTAAATAGAAAAAGGCTTCTTCTTTCATGTTATGATAACTTAGGTGATATATATTTTATACAGAATGATTTTGTTCAATCTTTATACTATTTTAATAAATTACTTTCTGTATGTGATGGACAAGAATATACTCACATGGAAATAAGAGCATTAAAAAACATAGGGAATACCCATAGAGAATTAGGTGATTTAAAAACTGCAGAGTCTTTTCTGGTTAGAGCTATGAGCTTAGCAAAAGAAAAAAATATTTTAGCTATGCTACGAGATTGTAGTCTTGATAAAGCACATTTATATGAACGAAAAAGAGAATTTAAAATCGCATACTTACATTTTAAAAATTATCATAATTATGCGATGAAAATTGAAAAAGAAAAACGCACAGAAAAAATGATTGAAATTCTTAAAATTGATAGTTCTAATAATTCAAATGAAAATCTAAAGTTAATTAGATCAATAAATAATTCAAGAAAAAATGAAAAATTTAATAATAAATTATTAGTTAATTATCCAGAACTCTCACCACGCCAAATTGAAATAGCAGGACTTTTACGAAATGGGATGACTTCTAAAGAAATTTCAGTTTTATTAAATATTGAAGTAGATAGTATAAATAAACAACGAGCTAGAATTAGAAAAGCAATGAATTTAAGTAGAAATATTAATCTAATGTCAAATTTGCAAAAATTGTAACTACATGCTTTCTATGTCCATACAATGTCCATATTATCATTTATAATAATAGTTGTAATATTTAGGAGTTAGATTTATGAAATATATATAAGAAAGGCAAAATATGAAAAATTTACTATTTATTACATGGGTAAGTATCGTTTTTGGAATCTCAAATGATTTCCAACCACCTCGGGGGGGAATTCAATTTAAAACAGACCATAATTGTTCAAGATCATTTGAGAAAATTAATAATAATACACACAAAACCCATTTTTTTCCACCAAGTCCAAAAATAGAATCGAGAATAAATAATTCACGAAATTATTCATTTGAAGAATTAAATAATTTAGGATTTGAAGAATTAATAGAATTAATTGTGACCCTCGAATGGTGGGAAATTGAGGGGCTTTTTGAATTTTCTGATGGTTCTTTTGAATTTTATAGTAACATAGACCGTATGCAAGCGTTATTTGATGCCGTTGAAATTAGAGGAAACAATTATACCACAGAGGATGCACTTGGTATAGATGTATTGGTTGAGGTTATTCGGTCTGGATTCTATTTAGCTTTTTACTATGAAGAATTAAATTTCCTACGAGAACCCGAAATTATGAATAATACTATTCCTGGAATGGATGCAATTTGCAGTAATCCAAACTTTGGATTGGAAACTGAAGCTCAAACAATAGTCGTTAGTGCCTTTGGATCATATCAAGGGATTGGTATATCAAGTATTTATTCATTATTAGCATCCGCAATTATTTTTGAAGAATTTAATAATAATTATGAAATTTACATTACAGAATGGGAAAAGGGGAATGCACTATATAACTTAGGGAATGGTACTCGGTACACCCTTTATTCAGCACATTATTCTTCTTCAAATCATCCCGAAGAAACTATTTTTTATGGAGAAATTGATCCTCTTTTTAATTCAATTGCTGAAATTGGATTATACGGAACTATTACTGATGATAATGAATGGCTAATAAATAATACGGTATGGTGGAATGCAATGGTAGGTCAATTTGTTGAGGGCGATAGTCCAGTCCAATTTTTAACGGATGTTGTTGAATTTTATGGAGAATGGACTGCACCGTCCTTAGAAGCCGTTGAAATGCTCTGCTATTATTATGATTGTGAATATGCAGATGGCAGCCCAATTGATGAAGATGGAATCATTGAAAGTGTACATGATTGGCTACTTCCAAACAGAACTACTTTTGATGATGGTACCATTATTTTTAAAACTGGAGAAGCCGTAACCGCCGAAAAAATTGAAACCCTATATTGGGCAATGAAAGAAGTTAAAGCTCAGTTTCACAGAATTTCTTTAAATGATATTCCTCTTGAACAAGGAAATTCAGATGATTCTCTTATTGCTGTTATCTATAATAGTCCAGCAGATTATCAATATAATAATTTCCTTTATGGATTAGGAACAGGAAATGGTGGGATTTATATTGAATCTTGGGGAACATTTTTTACCTATGAAAGGACACCTCAAGAAAGTATCTATACATTAGAAGATTTATTCAGACATGAGTATTCTCATTATTTACAAGGACGATATATGGCCCCGGGCATGTGGTGGGCACATCCTATTTATGATAATGAAAGATTAACCTGGTTTGAAGAAGGAAGTGCTGAGTTTTTAGCAGGAAGCACCAGACTAAATGGTGTTCAAACACGAAAAACTATGGTCGAAAATATTGCATGGAATGAAGCAGATCGAATGACTCTTGCTGAAGTTGTAACCGCACAATATGGAAATTGGAGTTTCTATACTTATGGCTTTGCATTCTTCGACTATATGTATAATAACCGCATGGATATGTTTCTAGAGATGGTGGGCTATATAAAAGCAGGGGATGGAGATTCTTTCGATATTCTAATGAATCAAATTGGAAATGATGTAGAATTAAATGCACAATATCAGTTACACATGAATAACCTAAAAGAAAATCAAGATAATTTTACTGATCCAGAAACTGTTGGAGCATACTTTGATGAAACCGATGAAATAGACTTAAATACATTGGTTGATGACATCACCCAAAGCTCTGCAATGCTTGCACCAACTTTAAATTATATTTTTTCAAGCGATCATACATTGTTCTCATTTAAAGGTGAATTACCATTCGAATATGGTAACGTAGCCGATACTGCATGGGAAGAAATTAATGATTATTCAAATACAGTATTATATAATCTAAATAATTTAGAATGGAATGGTTTTAGTACATTAAACAGTTGGTTCAGCGAGGAATCAATAAATGAAAATAATCAATTAACATATCATCTGAATATTCAGGGGAAAATATCTTCTAATCAATTTAGTGAAGTTTTTGGTTGTACCGATTTATATGCAAATAACTATAATCCGGAAGCTACAATTGATAATAATAGTTGTGCGTATTATAGCGGTCCTGTTTGGTATGTGATCGCTTCTGAAACCGATTCTATTCCAAATGGCTCTTTTAATAATCCGTTTACAAATATCCAATCGGCGGTTAATATATCAGCAGACGGTGATACAATAATGGTGAATAATGGAACATATTATGAAAGTATATATGTAACTAAAAACCTCACATTCTTGACAGAGGAAGGAGCTGACAACACAATTATTAACGGTAATGGTTCAAATGGTATAGAGATAGAGGATGGAAATCCTGGTAGTATAGATGGCTTTACTTTTATTAATTGTGATAAAGGGCTTTTTGTAACCAATAGCGATATATATCAAGTATCTAATTGTATTTTTAAAGATAATTCGACTGGTTTTTTTAGTAGACAGGGAACATCAATAACCCTCATAAATAGTTTATTTGTTCATAATTCAATAGGATTTAAACAAGATTATTATGGAAATGCTAGCTTAATTATAAATTGTACATTTGATAATACATCCACCGATTTACAATGGAATCCATACTATGAAATACAAGAAAACTTAACTATATACAATAGTATATTCCAGAACCAAATTGTCGGACATGATGAGAATCCTGTTTATTTATATTATTGTGATTATGTTGAAGGTAATCTTGGAAATTATGTATATGACATGGAAGGTAACATTACTGAAAATCCTTTATTTATTGATGTTGAAAATGGAGATTATAATTTACAAGCTGATAGTCCTTGTATTGATGCAGGCATAGCTGATTTAAATAATGATGGAATTGACGATATTACAGAATTTATAGGTACCGCTCCAGATATGGGGGCGAATGAGTGGGTTTCTATCTCATTGGGTGATCTAAATAGTGATGGAAATATTAATGTCGTTGATATTATTCAATTAGTTGCAATCATATTAAATGATTCATCAATGTTAATAATAATAGAAAATGATCCAAGTATATTAGATAGAGCTGATTTTAATGAAGATGGAATTATTAATGTCGTTGATATTATTCAGATAGTTCAATTTATATTGGAGAATTAGTATTTGACTGAAAAAGGAACTCATTCTTATTTGGAAGACGATCGAAATGAGAATATAAAAATATATGTCAATGGCGCAATCGTCCCCCGTAAAAATGCTCGGATTTCTGTTTTTGATAGTGGATTTTTACTGGGAGATGGTGTTTGGGAAGGGCTTCGATTACATAATGGTCATTTATGCTTTGCTGATGAACATTTTGATAGATTAATTTCAGGAGCAAAAAAGCTCAAAATTGACATCCGGAAATCAAAAAAGGAACTGATAGATATTGTCCACTCAACATTAAATGCGAATAAAATGAAAAGTGGAATCCATATCCGACTAATTATTACGAGAGGATTAAAAAGAACACCGTATCAGCATCCCAACGCAAATATTGGTGGTCCGACCATTGTATGTATTCCTGAATATAAAATCGCCGATTCGAAAATAAATAAAAAAGGGATTTCACTTTGTTTAGTCTATACAGTTAGAGGTTTAAAGAATAGTCAAGATCCAAGATTAAACACATTAAGTAAATTAAATTGTATTGCCGCATGCCTTGAAGCAAATGAATACGGAGCTGATGAAGGAATCATGCTTGATCCTAATGGATTTGTATCAACTTGCAATTCTACAAATTTATTTATTGTAAAAAACGGTGAAGTATGGACATCAAATGGAGACTTTTGCTTACCTGGAATTACGCGGGGAAATGTTATTCAAATTTGCAAAGAAAACAAAATCCCTATTTTTGAAAAAAACTATACTTTTGAAGATTTAATAACAGCAGATGAAATTTTTGTAACCGGAACATTTGCTGGTGTTATTCCAGCTATAAAGGTAAACAAAACAAAAATAAATAATGGCATCTCTGGGGATTTAACTAATTTATTATTCCAACTATACAAACAAAAAATAGAAGAAAATTATCCAAATGAGTAATTCCATAAAAATTGCAATGTGGTCAGGACCAAGAAATATTTCTACAGCAATGATGAGATCGTTTGAAAATCGTCCAGATACGATCGTTGAAGATGAACCATTTTATGCACATTATTTAAATCAAACTGGATTAAATCATCCAATGAGAAATGAAATTATTGATTCTCAACATTTAAATTGGGATATAATTGCAAATCGATTATGTGGAAAAATTCCTGCTAATAAAACGGTTTGGTATCAAAAACATATGGCACAGCATAATTTGAAAAATTGCAGTTTAGAGTGGACAAAAAATCTTAAAAATTGTTTTTTGATACGGAATCCAAAAGAAGTTATTTTTTCTTATACCAAAAAATTTGAATTAAGTTCTGCAGAACAACTTGGATTTAAATAGCAATTAGAATTGTTTAATTTTCTAAAAGAAAATGATGTTTCAAATCCTCCAATTGTTATTGATTCCAAAGATATTATAAATCCAAAAGAAACATTAACACAGTTGTGTAACTTAATTGGGATTCCATTTTTTGATGAAATGTTAAACTGGCCATCGGGAGCAAGAAAATCAGATGGAATTTGGGGAAAGCACTGGTATAAGAATGTTGAATCTTCGACAGGATTTAATGCATATATTCCAAAAGAAATAAAATTATCGGACAAGCATCAATCAATTTATGAAGAATGTAACGAATCCTATCTTAAATTAAATAATTATAAAATTCAAACACTTTAACATTAGAATTGTATTAGAATTTAAATTATTGTCTTTATTTGTTTATATTTCACCTATTCATAATTGAACATGTGTAGATTTATTATTTTAGTAAGTATGTAATATTGTAAAAATAAACTGATTTTTCAAAATCTATATTATGTGATGAGCCAAATTATGGCTTAAAATTAACACCTTGCATTTAACAATAATCACTTAAAATATGACCGATTTTATACACTTACATAATCATACAGACTTCTCTTTATTAGACGGGGCTCAATCAATTGAACAAATGTGTTCTACCCTTTCAGACTTAAAAATGGATTCAATTGCTGTAACGGAGCATGGTAATTTATTTTCAATGATACCATTCTATAAATCTGCTCGAAAAAAAGGCATTAAACCAATTTTAGGGTGTGAAATTTATGTATCTGTTGGTAAACATAATGAAAAAAAACAAGTTACTACCGCTTCAGGAAAAAAATGGGGTTATAATCATTTAATACTTCTTTGTCAAAATGAAACTGGTTATAAAAATTTAATGAAACTTGTTTCAATTGGCTATCTTGAAGGATTTTATTATAGACCTCGTGTAGATAAAGAATTATTAAAAAAATATAATGAGGGATTAATAGCAACGACTGCTTGTCTTGCTGGTGAAGTTACCCACTATGCATCGATAGGTGACTATGATAATGCCAGAAAAGCAGCAATTGAATACTCTGAAATTTTCCCTGGACGATTTTATTTAGAAATGCAAAACCATGAAATAGAAGAGGAAAAAAGTTCTCATGCCGTTCTAAAAAAATTATCTAAAGATTTAAACTTACCATTAATCTGTACAAATGATTGTCATTATGCACAAGAAGATCATTGGGAAGCACATGATGTCTTATTTTGTCTTGGAACCGGAAAAGACAGAGATGATCCAAATAGAATGCGTTATGAACCACGGCAATTCTACATTAAATCAACAGATGAAATGTATGCCCTTTTTAAAGATACACCAGAAGCCTTAGAAAATACTTTAAAAATTGCAGAACAATGTAGTGTCGATATTCCAATGGGCGATTATCATCTCCCCAGATTTCCAATTCCTGAAAATTCTGGCGCAAGTTCTGCAGATGATTATTTACGAATTTTATGTCAACAAGGATTAACGGAAAGATATAAAAACATAACACCTATTATTCAAAAAAGACTTGATTATGAACTCAATGTTATTAAAAAAATGGGATTTGCAGGGTATTTTCTTATTACAATGGATTTTGTTAAATATGCTAAAAATCAAACTATCCCTGTTGGTCCAGGCCGAGGATCAGCTGCGGGTTCAATTGTAGCTTATACTACGGGCATTACAGATGTTGACCCTATTAAATATAATTTGCTATTTGAACGGTTTTTAAATCCTGAACGAGTTTCTATGCCCGATATTGATATTGATTTCTGTATAGAAGGCCGACAGCAAGTGATAGATTATATCAAAGAGCGATATGGTCATGATTCTGTAGCTCAAATTATTACTTTTGGTACAATGAAGGCTAAGTCTGTTGTGCGAGATGTAGGGCGTGTTTTAGGGATGTCTTATGGAGAAGTTGACCGAATTGCAAAGTTAATTCCTGGTGAACCTAAAATGACATTAACAAAGGCGATGAAATTAAATAAAGAACTTTCTTTAATATCGTCTCAAGATGAAACTCATAATGAATTAATTAAATATTCAAAAATTTTAGAAGGACTTCACAGACATTCCTCCACTCATGCAGCGGGCGTTGTAATTACTCCAGGTCCATTAACAGACTATGTGCCTCTTTATAAACCACCAGGAACAGACGATGTTGCTACTCAAGTTGAAATGAATGAACTTGAAGAATTGGGTCTATTAAAAATGGACTTTTTAGGTCTTCGAAATCTGACCGTAATTAATAAAGCGGTTAAAGCAATTGAACGAAACCATAAGATTAAAATTGATATTGATAAATTAAATTTAGAGGATTCTAAAACATTTGATTTATTTGCAAATGGAAGATCAATTGGAGTTTTTCAATTTGAATCAGGTGGAATGCGTGAATATTTAAAACAATTAAAGCCGACATGTGTTGAAGATTTAATTGCGATGAATGCACTTTATCGTCCTGGTCCAATGCAAAACATTCCAGAGTTTATTGCTCGGAAACATGGTAAATCTAAAATTGTATTTTTACATCCATCTTTAGAGCCAATTTTAAAAGAAACTTATGGCATTATTGTTTATCAAGAACAGGTAATGGAAATTAGTCAAAAAATTGGTGGCTTTAGTTTGGCACAGGGTGATATGATGCGTCGTGCCATGGGAAAGAAAAAAGCTGATTTAATGGCCGCTTTTAAAGTTGATTTTGTTGAAGGTGCTGTAAAGCAAAAAATAGATAAAAAACGAGCTGTTGAAATTTTTGACTTATTGGAAAAATTTGCTCAATATGGTTTTAACAAAAGTCATTCTACAGCCTATGCACTTGTTGCATATCAAACTGCTTGGTTAAAAACTCATTATCCTGCTGAATTTCTCGCTTCTAATATGAATACTGAAATGAATGACATTGATCGAATTGTAACCTTAATTAGTGAAGCAAAAGAAATGGGTATAGATGTTGAGCCTCCAAATGTCAATATTTCATTCCCCGAGTTTAGAGCAATTTCAGGTAAAAAAATTAGTTTTGGTCTATCAGCAATAAAAAATGTAGGGTTAAAAGCAGTTGGTGGGATTGTTGATGTTCGAGAAAAAAAAGGGCTATTTAAAACTATTTTTGATATTAGCAAACAAGTTGAATCTCAATCTGCAAATCGAAAAGTGTTAGAAAGTTTAATTGTTGCAGGAGCTTGTGATAGTTTAAAAGGACACCGAGCACAAAAATTTGAAGCTGTGGACTCCAGTGTAAAATTTGGTCAAAAATATATTCAAGATATGAACTCTGATCAAGCAAGTTTATTTGGTGCAAGTATGGCAACAGTAATCCCAGAGCCTGTTTTGCCTGATATTGATGAATGGAGCCAAGAAGAAAAACTGATTAGAGAAAAAGAATTGATTGGGTTTTATCTTTCAGGGCACCCTCTTGAAAAATATTTTGACGATTTAAAAGAATTTAGCAATGTTAACTTGATTGATTTTGATTCAAAAAGATTACCAAAAGAAATTCGAATTGGGGGGATTATCACAAGTGTAAGGCAATTATTTGATAAAAAAAATAGGCCATGGGCAATTGTAACTATTGAGGGAAAAGTTGGAAAATGTGAAATCTTTGCATTTGCAGATGTTTACGAAAAACACGTGGATTTAATAAAGGTTGATAAAATGGTTTTTCTCATTGCATCTATTTCGAACCGGTTTGAAGATGGAGAATCTCTTTTATTAAATGCTAATCGATTTATTCCAATAAAAAATGTAAGAAAAATATTAAGTAAACGCGTAAATATAAAATTAGATCAACAATTTAAAGACTCTAAACTAATTTCTAAATTATTCAGACTTGCAAAAGATAATAAAGGATATTGTAAGTTAATTTTTTGCCTTGATGATGGAAATTCATTAGAGCGAGTCATCTCTAATAATTGCCTGGTAAATCCATCTAAAGCATTTATTAAAAATTTACGAGAATTAACATCTGATAACAATGTTTGGATAAGCTAATTTGATTGCTGTATTACAAAGAGTAAAAAGTTCTAAAGTAGAGGTAGATAATCAAATTATTGGGCAAATTGGATATGGGTTGAATATTCTTTTAGGCGTGGTAGATTCTGATAAAAAAAGTGATGTCGAATTTCTTACAAAAAAAATCTCAGCCTTTCGTATTTTTCCTGATGAGAAAAAGGCGATGAATTTATCAATTCAAGATGTAAATGGGTCAGCTTTAGTAATAAGTCAATTCACATTATGTGCAGATTGGCGAAAAGGAAACCGACCAGGGTTTTCACATTCAGCAAAACCAGATATAGCAAATGAGCTTTATAAATATTTTATTCAACAATTAAAAAATTATAATATACCCGTGCAAAGTGGATCTTTTGGTGCAACAATGGCTGTTCATATATTAAATGATGGCCCTGTTACTTTTGTATTAAATAGTAAGGAAAAATAAATGAAGCGGAAAATTCGTGTAATTATGGCTAAACCCGGCTTAGATGGTCATGACCGAGGAATAAAAATATTGGCAAGAGCATTTATTGAAGCAGGAATGGAAGTTATTTATCTTGGATTAAGGCAAACCCCTGAAATGATTGTTAGTGCATCCGTTCAAGAAGATGCCGATGTTATTGCACTATCTATTTTAAGCGGTGCTCACATGACTATTTTCCCTCGTGTTTTAGAGCTGATGAAAAAAGAAGGTATCGGAGATCGATTGTTAACTGGTGGTGGAATAATTCCTGAGCAAGATATTGAAAGTTTAATGAAAATAGGAGTGGGTAAATTGTTTGGACCTGGGACTTCTCTCCAAACAACTATTGACTATATTGAAGGGTGGGTAAAAGAAAATCGATCATAATTATAATGAATTAAAAAATGTCCTCCATCAAAAACGATTAGAATCTAAAAAGGGTGGGGGTGATGCTCGGGTTAAAAAACAACATGAAAAAGGAAAGCTTACCGCAAGAGAACGAATAGAAATTCTATTAGATAAAAACTCATTTGTGGAGCTTGACCCTTTTGTTGAACATCGTTGTTCAGATTTTGGCCTTGAAGAGCAACGCTTTTTAACTGATGGGGTTGTAACAGGATATGGACTAATTGACAACCGAAAAGTTTTTGTATTTTCTCAAGATTTTACGATTTTTGGAGGATCACTTTCAGAAACATTTGCAGAAAAAATATGCAAAATTATGGATATCGCATTAAAGGTTGGGGCTCCAGTTATTGGTTTGAATGATTCTGGTGGTGCAAGAATTCAAGAAGGTGTTGTCAGTTTAGCAGGATATGCTGATATTTTTCTAAAAAACACACTCGCATCGGGTGTTATTCCTCAAATTTCTGCAATTCTTGGTCCTTGTGCGGGTGGAGCCGTGTATTCTCCTGCAATTACTGATTTTATATTTATGGCTAAAAAAACAAGCCATATGTTTGTTACAGGCCCAAATGTAGTAAAAACGGTAACTCATGAAAATGTTTCAATGGAAGACTTAGGTGGGGCAGAAACTCATTCAAGCCGTTCGGGCGTTTCTCATTTTATGTGTAATAATGAGGTTGAATTATTAGGTGGAATAAGAAAATTAATGTCATATTTACCATTAAATAATATGGAATCTCCTCCTGTAATTATTCAAGAAAACGATGAACCCAATATGGAAGGTATTAATTCAATTATTCCATCAAACCCTAATAAACCGTATGATATGCATCTTGTAATTTCAAAAATTATGGACAAAGATTCATTTTTTGAAGTTCATAAAAATTATGCACCAAATATTTTGGTTGGTTTTGCACGCATGAATGGAAAATCTGTTGGGGTTATTGGAAACCAACCTGCACATTTAGCAGGGGTTTTAGATATTGATTCCTCTTTAAAAGGTGCTCGATTTGTTCGGTTTTGTGATTCATTTAATATTCCAATGATTACATTTGTAGATGTGCCTGGATTTTTACCTGGAACAGATCAAGAGTGGGGTGGAATAATAAAACATGGTGCTAAATTATTATATGCCTTTGCTGAAGCAACTGTACCTAAAATTACTATAATCACTCGAAAAGCTTATGGTGGAGCGTATGATGTAATGTCATCAAAACATATTCGTGCAGATTTTAATTTTGCATGGCCAACAGCAGAAATTGCAGTAATGGGTCCAAAGGGTGCAGTAGAAATTATTTGGAAAAATAAAATTAAAGAGGCGGAAAACCCTGAAGAAGAAATGGACTCGTTAATTGAGAAATATCGTGATAAATTTGCAAATCCATTTGTTGCTGCAAAAAGAGGGTATATTGATGATGTAATTGAACCATCAGAAACTAGAATGCGAATTATAAGTGGACTTGAGCTATTAAAAACAAAAGTGGATACAAATCCTAAAAAGAAACATGGGAATATTCCGTTATAATGTCCGTATTTGATAAAGAGTGGTTAATTGAACAAGTAAATCAAGACCCGGGGTCCGCATTTTTTCCTGTACTTTCTCATATTTATTTAAAAGATAAAGAATTAAAAAAAGCTCTTTCTGTTTGTCAAAAGGGTTTGGGACTTTTTCCTGAGTCAATTGAGGGCAATTTCATTATGGCTCAAATTCAAATATTAGAAGCAAATTTACTAGGCGCGGAAAAAACACTAAAATTTATTGTAAATCGCCATTCAGCTCATATTAACGCATGGAAATTACTATTTCGAATTCAAAGAGATTTAAGTCGAAGTAAAAACACAATCAAAGATACGGTTTTATCACTTCTTAAAGTTAAACCAAATGATAATGAATGTGCAACTTGGCTGAAAAACATTGTTGCTAACCCCTCAAAACCCGTCCAAGAAAAAAAATCTGATCAACCAAATAAATTAAAAATTGATCCCCAACCAATTGAAATCCTTGAAGAAGTTGTTCCAATTAGTATGAGAATGGCAACATTTACTCTTGCAGAAGTATATCAAAATCAAGGCTATTTCCATCAAGCATTAGAAGTTTTAAAAATGGTAGAGCAGAAAGGTGGAAATAAAAGACGATTAAAAACGATGCGGGTTCAAATAAACGAAGCGATAAAAGCACAAGTAGAGGCAGAAAAAAATTAAAACAACTATATATGATGACCCTGTTCGCTATGATGAAGAAAATTGGTGGAAAAAAGACGATCTTGAAATGTGGAAATTTCTATGTAAAAAAGGATGTGGTAATAAAGTTTTAGAATTAGCAAGTGGTACGGGGCGGATTTCAATTCCTTTATTAAGAGAGGGTTTTCAAGTAACTGGATTAGAGCTTTCACAGACATTTTGTGAAGCATCAACAGAAAAAGCAATTCCTTTTCATCCAAAAGGAAAATTTATTAAAGGTGATATATCTAATTTTGATTTAAATGAAAAGTTTGATACTGTTTTTGTTGGATACAATTCATTTCTTCATTTATTAAAAAATAGGGATGGGGAAGCATGTTTAGAGTCTGTAAAAAAACATTTAAGAAAGGATAGCAGATTTTATATTGATATTTATATGCCAAGTCCACTTCATTATTATAGACCGAAAAATGTACGATACCCAACGATTGAATATTTTGATTCTCAAATTAATGAAGAAGTTTTAATTGAAGAAACAAATGATTATGACCCAGATAAAGAAGTAAATCAACTCACTTGGTATTATTCTTCAAAAACAAAAAAAGATTTTTTAATAAATACTTTTTCTACACGAATGTATTGGCCGGATACAATGAATCGACTCTTAATTGATGCCGGATTTGAAATACTTAATATTTGGGGAGATTATAGTTTGAAACCATTTAATGAAGAAAGCACTCTGCAAATATTTGAACTAAAAATTTAATTCACTTTTCCAGCGCATCACGCAAGGCCTCGCCAACAAGATTAAATCCAATTACAGCGAGAGCAATTATACACCCCGGCAAAATTGATAATGCTGGTGCTATTCTTAAAAAATCTTTACCCTCACTAATCATCATTCCCCAACTTGGCATTGGAGGTTGAGTGCCTAATCCTAAAAAAGACAAACTCGCTTCTGCCATAATTGCTCCCGATATTCCCAGCGTAAATGAAATTAATATAGGTCCCATACAATTTGGTAAAACATGTTTTAATAAAATTGAAAACTCTGAGTACCCCAATGATTTTGCTGCATGAATAAATTCTCCTGACTTTATAGATAATACCTGGCTTCGTACTAATCGAGCCATTCCTGGCCAAGAAACAACGCCTATTGCAATTATTACTGTTTTTAATCCGGGTTCAAGTGCTGTAGATAATGCAATTAATAATAATAATGTTGGAAAACCCATAATCATATCAGTCAATCGCATGAGAATTGTATCGACTCTCCCACCAAAATACCCTGAAATTGAACCGATAGAAATACCTAAAAAAGCAGAAATTAAACTACCTAAAATTCCTGCCACCATCGATATTCTAATTCCATAAATAAGCCGTGATAATAAATCTCTCCCAAAATGATCTGTTCCTAAAAAGTGATTTATAGTGCCAATTTCGAGTAATCGTATTTTTAAATTTTGTTCAAATGGGGAGGGTAAAAAAGATTGAATTAAACTTAATAATAAAAATAATATTAAAATCCCCATCCCAATTTGGGCAAATATATCTACACGAAGTCTATTAAATATTTTATCCATTTATAATTTCATCTCTAATTCGAGGATCAACCCAGCCGTAAATTAAATCAACGAGTATATTGATAATTACGAAGCTTAATGCCATAAATAATACTGTCCCCTGAATTACCGGGAAATCTCTCTGCATAATTGCATTTAATAATAATCTTCCTATTCCTGGTAATCCAAATATGGACTCTGTTAATACGGCTCCAGATAAATAGCTTCCAAAATCTGTGGCAATTATAGTTATTACGGGCACTAATAAATTTTTTAATCCATGTTTGAATAAAATATTAAAATTTGAAAGCCCTTTTGATTTTGCTGTTCGCATATAATCTTTTTTTAATACATCTAACATAAATGCACGCGTATTTCGGGCAATCATTGCTAATGAGCGAGACCCTAAAGCAATTACAGGTAAAACATAATAAATCAATCCACCATATCCCGAAGGTGGAAGTAATCGCCATTCAACACCAATCCAAAAAATAAGCATTAGCGCAACCCAAAAAACAGGTGCGGATATTCCAATAAGTGAAATTAAAATAAAAATTCTATCAAATAACCGATGATAATTAAGAGCTGAAATTAACCCCATAATTATTCCGATAATTGAGGCAAATATCGATGCTAAAATTGCAAGTGTAAATGTAACAGATAGTTTTTCAAAAATAAGATTTAATACCGGTGACTTAGTTTGAAATGATAAACCTAAATTTCCTGTTGCTGTATTTTTTATATATGTAAAATATTGCATAATTACAGGTTGGTCCAATCCAAGTTCGTTTCTTAATTGGTCAATTGTTTCTTCATCATAAAAATCTCCAACCAGTGCCAATACAGGGTCACCCGGAATAATATATGAAATGATAAAGGAAATAGTCATTACACCAAAAATAACAGGGATTCCGTGAAGCAGTCTTTTAATGAGATATGTTGTCATCTGATATAATAAATTACGGTTTTTTAATTTGTTAATAATACAGATTAATATGTTTTTTATTATAATAATGGTAGAGCTTTATTGATAACCTGAGGTTTTTTAATGGTGTAAAACAAAGAAAATTGTAAGTTTTCATACTCCAGAGGAGTAAACTATTCGTAATAAAAATAATTGAGAAAAA
>JACNKR010000013.1 GCA_014381925.1 Fidelibacterota bacterium
AGTTGAATCAACTATATTGCAAATTTCTTCCCAATTTTGTTCATAGGGATAAATTGTTAAAACGGGTCCAAATATTTCTTCACACATCGATTTAAATTTTGGGTTATTCGTAACAATTGTTGTCGGTTCAACAAAATATCCAACGGAATCATCATATCCACCACCCGTAATAATTTCAGCATCTGGAGATGATTTTGCATATTCAATATAAGAAACAATATTATCAAATGAAGATTTATCAATAACAGCATTCATAAAATTAGTTTGGTCCATTACATCGCCCATTTTTATGGTATTCACTTGAGTAATATAATCGTCTTTAATTCTCCCCCACATATCTTTTGGTATATAACATCGTGATGCCGCTGAACATTTTTGACCTTGATATTCAAATGCACCTCTAATCATTCCGGGAATTAAAATATCTTCATCTGCACTTGGGTGAGCAAGAATAAAATCTTTACCTCCTGTTTCACCTACAATTCGAGGATAGGATTTATAATTCTCAATATTCTCTCCAACTGTTTTCCACATAGATTGAAATACTGCTGTTGAACCTGTAAAATGTATTCCAGCTAAATTTTTATTTTTTAATACAATATCACCAATCTGTTTTCCCGAACCTGGAATAAAATTAATTACACCATCTGGCAATCCAGCTTCTTTAAACATTTTCATCAAAAAATATCCAGAATATACACTTGACGATGCAGGTTTCCATAGCGCAACATTCCCCATTAATACAGGTGCTGTTGGTAAATTACCAGCGATTGATGTAAAATTAAATGGAGTAACTGCAAATACAAACCCTTCAAGTGGACGATATTGTACCATATTCCACATACCATCAGGCGAATAAATTGGTTGTTCTGAATAAATATCTTCGGCATATTTTACATTAAAATTTAAAAAATCAATAAATTCACATGCAGCATCAATTTCTGCTTGAAATACATTTTTACTTTGATTTAACATGGTTGAAGCATTTATTAAATCTCGGTATGGACCTTGTAATAAATTAGACATTCGTTTAAAAATTGCAACTCGTGCTTGTAATGGCATAGATGCCCATTCTTTTTGAGCATTCAATGCTGTATCAATTGCCATTTGGATTTCGCTTTCACCAACTTGATGAAATTCGGCTAACACATGGTTATAATTATGGGGCATTACACAGGTAGAAGTATTATTCGTTCTAATTTCTTTTCCACCAATAATTATTGGTATTTCAATTTTTTGGGATGATAATTCTTTTAATTTTAATTTTAATGATGATTTTTCCGGTGAGCCTTTCTCATACGCTCTTACTGGTTCATTTATAGGAAATGGTACTTTTACCAAGGTATTATTCATGAAAATTCCTTTATTATTTAAAGTTTCAAAATCCGCAGGGGGTGAAATTTACCCTATCCTAAAATCCTACTCCAAACATTAACTTTTTATAAATGAATAACCATACTAAAATGATGGTTCACAGTCAATTTACTTCACCATTAGTCAATCGACAATGAACATTTGGACTAATTTTCACCCTTGATTTATGACTTTAACTATTTAATATAAATTATATAACTTTACCCCTATGTCAAACTCTCCAAAAGTAACACGCAAACTCGCCGCCATTATGTTTAGTGATATTGTTTTTAATGTCGAAATTCTAATATCTAACCTCCAACCGTCTTTTCATTAAATTTTGTCCTTGAAAAATATGAGCATCGTGAGAGAGGAAATTTTTCGTTAAAAAAGAATTTTTGGTTGAGTCTTGTTGTTTTGACGAATTTAATTCTTTTCGGAAAATTTAAGAGTAAGGACACGGCATGCCGTGTCCCAACAATATTTTTCGCAGACTTGATTTTTTGGTTCATTTTGTATCAAGACAAAAGAACAGAGAAAATTGTTATTGGTTTATTGAATAAAGAATTTTAAAATATCTAACTGCTAATTGCCTTAAACTGCTACATTCCTTTT
Organism: Fidelibacterota bacterium; assembly: GCA_014381925.1. Taxonomy (GTDB): domain Bacteria; phylum Fidelibacterota; class Marinisomatia; order SCGC-AAA003-L08. The sequence continues at coordinate 1,969 of JACNKR010000013.1, forward strand.
TATCCTTACTTTTCTTTGAAGAAAAGTAACAAAAGAACTTCCGCTAAAACAAAATGCTATCATTATTGATTGTTAAAGTGGAAAATAAAACTCATCTGGATTTAAATAAACTTTAAATATTCCAGATTCAAACAATTATTTTCCTTACCCTTTCCAATCAAACTGATTAAACACATTTTATTTTAAAGGCGGGGAAAAACAATAATAGATTTTTAATTATGAAAATTTAAGAGTAAGGACACGGCATGCCGTGTCCTTACAATATTTTTCACAGACTTGATTTTTTGGTTCATTTTGTATCAAGACAAAAGAACAGAGGAATTATAATTGGTTTTTTGAATGAAGAATTTTAAAATGTCTAACTGCTAATAGACGAATCTCTATCTTCTTCCCCTAAAATATTTTCCTTTAATCCTCTTCAAAATATTCATTTAACCCCAACCCAAAAGATTTTTTTAAATACCATGAAGCTAAATAAAATAATGGGGTGTCTAAAAATGCAATAATTACTTTAAATAAAAATCCATTAATCAGTAATGAACTAAATCGAGACCATTCAATCACATTAAAACTGCACAATAATAATAATACAGCAGAAGTATCTATTAGTTGTGAAAAAATTGTTGAACCATTATTTCGTAACCATAAATGCTTTCCTTTTGTGAGCTTTTTCCAAAAATGGAATACACGAATATCAATAAATTGTGCAATTAAATATGCAGACATTGATGCAAAAATAGCGGGTCCAAATAATCCAAAAACTTTAGTAAAAGTTTCATCATTAATAGGAGACCAAGAAGTTGCTGGAACTGCCTGAGCAATCATCGTTACTAATAAAATAAATATACTCGCAATAAATCCAGACATTACCAATTGATTTGCTTTTTTTCGTCCATAAATTTCAGAAATAATATCTGTTACCAAAAATGTAATTGGATAAGGTAAAATTCCCGCTGAGATTTCAAATGTATAATTACCTAAAAACTGTGAGATTTTATTAGGCAAAAAACTATTTAATAAATTTGCTTCATTTAATAAAAAACTTAATGGAGTCCAAAAGAAAAACTTTTGAAAAATTAAATTACATGTTACTAAAGAGGCGATAAAAATACCTGATAATATTAAGTATAATTTCAAGCCCCATTTTTTTCGATTTAAATACACTTACCCTCCTTTTTTAAATTATAGGGAATTAATCACATTTAATTAAAATAATTGTAACTAAATTAAAAACTATCGTAACAAAAAGAATAGATTATATTTGTAAATAAAAATTGAAATTTGATGTAAATTTCATTATGAGGAAATATAGGATTTATGGGAGATAAACAACTAAAACTTAAATTTTGGGGGACAAGAGGGTCAAACCCTACCGCTGCCCAAAACATGTCCACTTATGGTGGTGAGACAACGTGTGTAGAATTAAGAACTGCTAATAATGAACTCATTATTTTTGATATGGGTACTGGAATTATTCGAATGGGAAATTCGCTCATCAATGAAAAAAATCCAGTAAAAGATATCCATATATTACTTAGTCATTTTCATTGGGATCATATTATTGGATTTGCTTCCTTTAAACCTGTTTATATTGAAGGATTTAATATTAACATTTATGCACAAAAACCTGAAACAGGATCATTAAAAGAAGTATTCGAAGATATGCTCCATAATAGATATTGGCCTGTTCCTTTAGAAAAAATGGGAGCAAAAATTCAATTTAGAGAAGTCCATCCTTTAATTTTTAAAATTAATGAGGATATTGCTGTTGAAGCTAGACCACATCCTCATCCTGGTGGTGCATTGGGGTACCGAATTTTAGTTGATGGTAAAATTATATCTTTTATTACGGATATAGAACATCCTGAAAATGATTTAATTAAATCAGTCGTTGACCTAACAAGAAATTCAGATATATTAATCCATGAAGGGCATTTTTCGCCAGAAGATTTACCTTTACATCGTGAATGGGGTCATAGTAGTTGGGTAGAAGCTGTTGGAGTCGCAAAATCTTCTAAATCAAAAAGATTAATTATGACTCATCATGCTCCCGATTATGAAGATACTAAAATTGCAATACTAGAATCTGAAGCACGAAAAAGTTTTCCAAATTCAAGTTTCTCTCGTTCTGAAGAAACCATTCTTTTAGATTAAAAATCAAAAATGATTTATTTTGATTCGGCAGCAACAACGCCTATTGATCCAAAAGTATCTGATTTTATGGTTGATATTTTAAATAATGCCTATGGTAACCCATCAAGTATTCACAAAGCAGGTCAGAAATCAAAAGCGGTAATTGAAAATTCAAGACGACAAATTGCATCTTGTATAAATGCCTCTTCTGGTGAAATTTATTTTACAGGAGGCGGAACTGAATCCAATAATTTAGTATTGAAAGGTTTATTAACACGTGGTGACCATTTCATTACTTCAAGCATAGAGCACCCAGCTATATTAAAACCCACAAAGGAATTAGAAAATCAAGGAGTTCAAAATTCAATTATTAAACCCAATCAATTTGGTAAAATAAAATTAAAAGATATTATTCCCGAAATTAAATCTAATACAAAATTAGTTTCAATCATGTATGTAAATAATGAATTAGGAACTATAAGTGAAATTAAAAAGATATCAGAATACTTAAAAACACAGAATATATTATTCCATACTGATGCAGTTCAAGCGGTTGGGAAAATAAATATTGATGTGATAAATATAGGATGTGATTTTTTGTCTGCATCTGCCCATAAATTTCATGGACCAAAAGGTATAGGTTTTTTATTTATTAAGGATGGATTATCTTTAAATCCTCAAATTACAGGTGGTGGGCAAGAAAAAAACCTTCGTGGAGGTACCGAAAATATTTCAGGAATTGCTGGTATGGGACTTGCTCTTGATATTTCAAATCAAAAGATAGAAGAAAACCATAACTATATTTTAAAATTAGAAAAACAGTTATTTTTTGAATTAGAAAAAAATCAAATTAAATTCAGGCGAAATGGAATAAATCAAGTTACTGGATTATGTAATATCACATTATTCAATGTTCCAGGGCAATCATTAATCGTAAATTTAGATTTAGAAGGGTTTGCCATTTCATTTGGTGCAGCCTGTGCTTCTGGAAGCTCAAAACCGTCCTCAATTCATAGTAAAATTGGAATTCCATCTCATGAAGCTGAATGCACCGTTCGAATTTCAATTAGTCGGCAAAATACCTCAGAAGAAATAACAAAATTAACAACTATATTATCTGAAATAATTCCACGAATAAAAAGAAGAAAAGATGCGTAAAAAACGCGTGTTAGTAGCAATGTCAGGTGGAGTTGATAGCTCTGTTGCACTCGCTAAAATTTTAGAAATGGGTTATGAAGCGATTGGTGTAACAATGAAACTTTGGGACAATAATAAGTTTGAAGGTTCACAATTTCAAGAAAGTACATGTTGCGGAATTGAAGAAATAAATGGGGCTAAATTAGTATGTGACCATTATAATGTCCCACATTATACAATGGATTTTTCTGATGCATTTATTGAAGATGTTGTCGATAATTTTGTAGATGAATATCTTGCAGGACGAACTCCAAACCCATGTGTCCGTTGTAATTCATTTGTTAAATGGGATGCCTTTATTCAAAAAGCTGATGAATTGGGTGCTGGATTTATCTCAACAGGACATTATGCTCAAATATTTGAGAATGATGGAATTTATTCTCTACATAAAGGTATCGATAAAAATAAAGACCAATCCTATGTGTTATGGGGCATTCCTCAAACAACTCTTTCTAGAACAATATTTCCTTTAGGGGATATGACAAAACCAGAAGTAAGAGCATTTGCATCTCAACATAAAATGGCTACGGCTAAAGTACCTGAAAGTATGGAAATATGTTTTGTGGCTGATAATGATTATAAGAAGTTCCTAAATAAATATGCACCTGATAAAATGAACGCTATAAATACAGGTAAAATTATTCAAGATGGAAAAGAAATTGGAGATCACCAAGGTTACACCCATTATACAATTGGGCAACGAAAAGGAATAGGAGTAACATTTCCCGAACCGCGGTATGTAAAATCTATTGATGCAAAATCAAATACAATTACAATTTCCCGTAAGGAAGGACTTCTTTCTCCTGGTTGTACCATTAATGAATTAAATTGGTTAGTTGATAAAAATCAAGTTCCAGAAAAAATTCAAATTAAAATAAGATATAATAGCTCCGATGTTATCGGTCAATTAAATTGGGATAATTTAACCGTTCATTTTGACCAACCTCAGCTTTCTGTAACGCCTGGACAGTCAATTGTATTTTATGATGATGACAAAGTATTAGGTGGTGGAATTATTAATAAAAAACTTAACTAATTTAATTAAAATATTTATTTCAAAATAAATGAGAAAACAGTAAAATATAACATCGGAACTTTTTCAAATTATAAACTGTTGACAACACCATGAAATTAACTTTTATTATACTAATATCCATTTTTCAATTGGGAATTTGCCAGTTTAGTCCTGTAATTGAAAACCAAAACCCAATTAATTCTACTAAATTGGGGGTGAATTTCCTTAATTCTGAAAAGTTAAAAATCCAACAGGGATTTACTTTAGGTACTTCATTAATGGGAAATCAATCTACTTCCTATGGTATGTTTTCTAATAATTTTCAATATTCAATTAAATCAAATTTACAAATGACTGGTGGTGTTCATTTCCTTCAAAAATCTGGAAATATTCCTGGACCAATTCCGAATCAAAATTTTGATGTATTATATGATTTGAATTTAAAATATCAACCTTGGGAAAATGCATGGATTCAATTCTCTGTTTCTAACTTTGGAATAAATAGATGACAAAGCATTTTTAACCCATGATAAAGAAAAGAAAAAAACGAAAAAAACCAATAAGCAAACCTCAATTTAATATTCCTAATTTTGCAATAATTGGTCTTTCAATAATCATTTCGGTTGCATTATTCTCAGCGGTAGATAAATTATTTTACTCTGATGGTAAAAAAGAATTTAATAAAAACCTAAAATTATCAGAATTATTAATGACTTCTTCTTATGAAGAAGAAACAGGGAATAAAATAAAAATTCAATTATTGAATGGATGTGGTGAAAGATATTTAGCTGAAAAATATGCTACATTTTTTCTAAAAAATGGGCATGATGTTTTAGAAAAAGCAAATGCACCTCACCATAAATATCCAAAAACAAAAATTATTTCAAGAATAATAGAAATTGATCCTGCCCATAATATCGCAAATCTTTTAGGAATTCCAATTGAAGAAATTGAAACTGATATTGATAATAATCAAACTTGCGATATCACATTAATTTTAGGAAAAGATTTCACTAAACTTAAATCATTTGACAAAGTCCTCGAATCAAATCAACTTATAAATCCACAAAAAAATAAGAATTAATTTTGAGTAAAAAAAAGAAATTAGATGATTTTCTAATTCATTTTGGAGAATTATTATTGGATAGACATGCAGAAAATATTGTAATTCTGGATGTACGAAAATTAACAAGTGTCACAGACCATGTGATTATTTGCACTTCACAATCAACAACTCAATCAAAAGCCATTGTTGATTATATCCGACAAGAATTAAAAGATGAAAATATTCTACCATTAAGTATTGAAGGATATGAAAATCTTAACTGGGTATTAATGGATTATATAAATGTAGTCGTCCATGTTTTCTTACCTGAATACCGAACTTTTTATGATCTTGAACGGTTATGGGGTGATGCGGACTCATTTAATATTGAAGACAAGGAAAAAGATGAGAAATAAAGTCCTTGAAAAGCTACAAGGCACACTCGTAGAATTAAATTTCCCAACTGATACCGTTATAATTCAAAACTCAAAAAATCCTGATCATGGTGATTTTTCAAGCAATATTGCAATGATCCTTTCTGGAAAATTAAAACAACCTCCTCAAAAAATTGCAGATGAAATTATTCAAAAATTATTCGAACTTAATTCAGATAACTTTTTTTCAAATGTTGAAAAAGCTGGACCAGGTTTTATTAATTTCAAATTAAACAAAAATCTATTTCATGGTAAATTATTACATGTATTAAAATCAGATACTGAATTTGGAAAGTCTTCCATTGGTAAAGGTAAAAGTGCAAATGTTGAATTTGTAAGTGCAAATCCAACAGGTCCATTAACCGTTGGCCATGGTCGTGGAGCAATGCTGGGTGATACAGTTGCAAATATTTTGGAATGGAATGGGTATAAAGTTCAACGAGAATATTATTTCAATAATGCGGGAAGACAAATGCGGGTACTTGGCCAATCTGTTTATTCTCGATACCTTAAAACATGTGGCCAAGATTTAAAATTTGATGATGAATTTTACCAAGGTGAATACATCAAAGAAATTGCAGAATTAATATTTAATGAATTTGGTGATTCATTAATGTCTGACCAAAACCCCGATTATTTTAAAGATAAGGCTGAAAAATTTATTTTTGAAGATATAAAATCCTCTTTAAAAAAATTAGGGTTAGAATTTGATCATTTCTACAATGAACAAGAATTATATAATAGTGGGAAAATTCAACACATATTAGATGAATTGGATTCAAACGGATTAATTTATCAAAAAGATGATGCTACTTGGTTTAAAGGTACTCAAATTGGGCGAGATGTTGATAAAGTCCTTGTGAAAAAAACAGGAGAGCCAACATATCGACTTCCAGATATGGCATATCATAAAACAAAATTTGAAAGAGGGTTTGATTTATGTATTGATGTATTTGGTGCTGATCATATTGATACCTATCCTGATGTACTTGCTGTCATTGATCAATTGGGTTACGATTCTAATAAAGTTAAAGTACTTATCCATCAATTCGTTACCATCATGAAAAATGGTGAGCAAGTTAAAATGTCCACTCGAAAAGCAAATTTTGTAACTTTAGATGAATTAATAGATGAAGTTGGCGCAGATGTTGTTAGATACTTTTTTATCATGCGTGGAATGTCAACTCATCTAAATTTTGACTTGGATATTGCAAAAGACCAATCTGATAATAATCCTGTTTTTTATCTTCAATATGCCCATGCCCGAATGTGTAATATCATAAATAGGGCAAAAGGGTTTGGCCATACCATAAATTTAAAAGCCGATTTAGGTTTATTAAAAGAAGATGAAGAACAACAACTTATAAATCAATTATTAAAACTACCCGAATTAATTGAAAAATGTAGTATTCAATTAGAACCTCAATTAATTGTGAATTTTTTACATGAATTTGCTTCTAAATTTCATAAATACTATGCTCATTTTAAAGTCATAACCGATGATAAAAAATTAACCGACGCACGCCTCATATTAATTAAAGCAATTCAAATCGCAATGAGAAACGGTTTAACGTTAATTGGTATTAATGCTCCTGAAAGGATGTAA
>JACNKR010000022.1 GCA_014381925.1 Fidelibacterota bacterium
ATCGAGAAGATTGTGGTGGAACAGGACCAGACACAGGTTGTGATGGTGTATGTTTCAGTGAAGTTGTTGAAGATTGTTTAGGTGAATGTGGTGGATTTGCAACAGAAGATTGTCTTGGTGCTTGTAATGGTATTGCGTTTATTGATGAATGTGGTGTGTGTGATGGTGGTAATGTATCATGCTCTGGATGTACTGATTCAGTTGCTGACAATTATGACCCAAGTGCAATTGTAGATGATGCTTCATGCACATTCCCTCCAATTGAAATAGTTGAACCAGAAGAATTAACATCTTATGATAGTAGTGTTGATGTCGATGTTCCTGAAGTTATATTAACAGATATAACTGTTGATATTGATATTCCAGCAGGTGCATTAGATATTCCTGAAGGAACGGAAGTTACTTTAGAAGCTTCAGAAGTTTCTGAAGGTGAATTACAAGATATTGTAGATAATTCGTCTTCTTCAGATGCAGGTGTTGAAGTATTTGAGGGTGTTTCTTTTGAAGCAACTGATGAAAATGGTGATCCAATTGAACTTGCCGAAGGTGCAACACTAGATGTTGAAATAACATTTAGCCCTAATCGAAATGAATATGATTTAGGTTATATCACTGCAGATGGTGAGATTGTAGCATTAAGTGCAGATTGTTTCGATAATGGAGATGGAACATGGACATGTCTTGGTGATGGTCCTGGATTTGGTTCTTACATTGTATATTCATTTGATCCTGTTGCAACTATAGCTGGTTGTACTATTATGGCTGCTTGTAATTATAATGCCGATGCAACAATGAATGATGGTACTTGTTCATATCCTGTAGAATTTTATGAATGCGATGGAACATGTACAACAGATACAGATGCTGATGGTGTTTGTGATGAATTAGAAGTTGGTGGTTGTACTGATATTACTGCATCAAACTTTGATTCCCAAGCAACGGATGATAATGGAACCTGTGAATATGGTTATGAATTATCTATGAGCTTATCAAGTGGTAATAACTTAATTAGTTTACCAGGTTATTTTGATAATTCAAATTCACAAGATTTAATGAATAATATCATTAATGATGGAACTGATGTTGTATTCTTATTAGGTCAGGGACTTGGATTGTTTAATACAAATACAGGTTGGTCTGGTAACTTAACAAATGTTAACCCATTTTCAGGATATTGGATTAATACTACAGATGTTTATAACTGGGATTTATTATTTGAAGGTGGTGCACTTCAAGATTGTGAATCATATACAACTTCAAGTGGTAACAACTTGATGTCTTATAAATGGGGTCAAGGAAGTTCATCTACGATGGATGCATTAGGTGGCGAGGCATTTGCGTCTGCTAACTTTAATTTCATTTTAGGTCAAGGACTTGGTTTATTTAATACAGCTGATGGTTGGTCTGGTAACTTAACTAACTTAGTTGAAGGTAAAGGATACTGGGTGAACATATCTGAAGGAGTTGCAGATTTCAAATGGGGATTTGACAATTGTGGTGTCGCTCCATTAGGAAGAGCAAGTTCAGAATTTATTAATCCAAATGAATTAATGTATGATGAATTTAAATTTATTCAATCAACGGAACAAGCTTTCTATCTTATTAAAGAAATATCAATTAATGGAATTGAACCTTCATATAATGATGTTGTGTTAGCTTATAATAATGATTTATTAGTTGGTTCAACATTCTGGGCTGGTAAACATACTGCAGTTCCAGTTATGGGTAGAGATTTATCTGATAATACAGTTGGTTTCAGTGAAAATGGAGATGAAATCCAATTTAAATTATATTCTGTAAGTACAGGTGAAATTTATGAATTGGATGGATCAGTTGAAACTTGGTCAACAATGTTAGTTTCTTCAGTTAATAAATTGACTGGTTCTAGCTTAGAAATTCCTCAGGTATTGACTGTTAATCCAGCATTTCCAAATCCATTTAATCCGGTAACTAAATTATCATTTGGTATTCCAACTGATGGTATGGTTTCTGTAAATGTATTTGATGTGAATGGTCGGTTAGTAAGTACAATTCAAAATGGAATGATGGATGCTGGTTCTTATGAAATTGAATGGAACGGCAATAATCAACCAAGTGGAATGTATTTAGTTAAAATTCAGTTTGACGATCAATTGAAAACTGAAAAGATTATGTTAGTGAAGTAATTTTCTAGAAATATAATCTAGATAAAAAAAGGGGACAGTATTGTCCCCTTTTTTATTATGTTTCTATTTGTAAAGAATGTTTATTATATCACAAAATTAAAGTTAACTTTAGTCTAATTTTAGACATAAGATTTAAATAAATTAAAACCAGAAGAGAGATTATGAAAAAATCAATACAAATATTGTTTTTATTGCTAATTAGTCAATTATTTAGTCAACAAACAATTAATGATAGACCAATAAGTTTTGAAAATAATGTAAATGTTGAATTAAATGAATATGTAAATGAGAGAGTTAATAATAATCAATTACTTTTAGAGGATGAAAATAGACTTCCGAATACACCATTCAGATATGGAAAAGTAAATAAAGTAGAATTAGATTTTTTTCAACTCGCCAAAAAACAAATTATTGATAATGAAATGATTTGGGTATTAAAAATTAATAGTAATGATGCCTATGCTATTTCTTTAGAATATAGTTATTTTAAAATCAATAATGATGGAAAGTTTTATGTTTATAGTTCTGATAACGAAATGGTTTTTGGTGCATATTCAAGATTAAATAATAATCAAAATAATATATTTAGCACGCCATTAGTTGAAGGCGAAGATATTATATTAGAATTTAATGGTGATAGAAATAATTCTGAAATAATTATATCTGAAATAATACATGACTACAGAGATATTATGAATTTTAGTAATTCAGACCGAAATAGAAATTGTGGGGAAAATGTAGCATGTACAAGTTCATTTCAAGATCAAATTAATGCAACTTCTTGGTTAGATATGGGTGGATATATTTGTTCTGGTTCTATGTTGAACAATACATCCCAAGATTTAACACCATATTATATGACTGCATGGCATTGTACTGAAGGTCAAAATGTGGGTACTTTTAGATTTTATTTTGATTATGAAGGAAGTTCATGTTCGAGCACTTGGGCCAATACAGGAAATTATTCTTATGGTTCGATTCAGCGCGCAACTTCTGGAAGTATGGATGCAGATTTTACACTCTTAGAAATTACAGGAAATATTTATGGTGATGTGTATTATGCGGGTTGGAATAGAAGTACGAGTAGTTCTATAATTTCAACAGGAATTCATCACCCTGGTGGAGATCAAAAAAAAATAAACTATGATAATGATTATTCTTCTAGTGCAGGATCTATAAATTGGTATGGTGGTGGATATTCACCTTCAGGTTCACATTGGGAAATTTATTGGGATACTGGTGGTACTGCAGGTGGGTCCTCAGGATCTCCAGCTTATGATAATAATGGGCGGTTTATTGGCCAATTATCTGGTGGTGCTGAATGTGGAAACGGATATGATTATTATGGAAAATTTTCCAAAGCTTGGAATTTTGGAAGCAATTCATCTAGTCGTGTAAAAGATTGGTTAGACCCAAGTAATTCCAGTGTTTATACTTTAGATGGTACTTATGATGGAATTTCAATAATATATGGGTGTACAGATAATTCAGCTTGTAATTATAATCCTGAAGCTACAGATAATAATGGTTCATGTGTTTACGAAGTTGGTTCATGTGATTGTGATGGAAACCCTCCTATTGGGTATTGTGATTGCTATGGAAGTACAACAGATGTGTGTGGAGTATGTGGTGGTGATGGATCAACGTGTTTAGAACCCGTAACATTAAGTTTTGGACAACAGCATCTGGGGTCATTCGATATTGTTTTAGATTCCTCAACTCCAATTGGTGGGTTTCAATTTGAAATTAGTGATACTCCAAATGATATTGTGATTACAGGGGCTTCAGGTGGAAGTGCTGAATACAATTATTTCACCGTTTCAACATCAGCTAATGGTGTAATTCTAGGCTTTTCATTTTCAGGTCAAACACTACCTACAGGTGAGTCTATAATTACTCAAATTTCCTATGAAGGAACAGGAAACCCTGAGTTATGTTTAAGTAATGCTATTATTTCAGATAATGGTGGAAATTCATACCCTGTTAATTATGGCGATTGTATGACTATTGCAGGTACAGTTCTATTAAGTTTTGGTGAGGTCTCATCTGGGCTAGTAGATGTTGTAATGGAAAACTCTTACCCGGTCGCTGGGTTTCAATTTGTAGTTACAGATACTCCTGATGATTTAGATATTTTAGGTGTTATAGGTGGGATATCTGAAGATTATGGTTTTACGGTAACATCTTCTGCTAATGGACAGATTTTAGGATTCGATTTCTCAGGTTCTACATTACCTGCGGGAGAATCAGTATTATTACAATTACAAGTTGATGGAGTAGGAAGCCCAAGTTTATGTTTAACTGAAGGTATTTTTGCAGATATTCAAGGAAATAATTTAAATGTGAGTTATGGTATATGTGTTGATGCAATATTAACAATGCCAGGAGACTTAAATAACGATGGTGCATTAAATGTTGTCGATATTGTTAATTTAGTTAATCTTATTTTAGAGCCCATCAATCAAACACCTGAATTAGTAAGTATCGGAGACTTAAATAATGATGGTGACTTAAATGTGGTTGATATTGTTAATTTGGTTAATCTTATATTGAATAACTAACCAACAACTCATTTATTTAATCAAGTATAATTTTAAAGTCCGTTCAATATGATCGGACTTTATTTTTAATAAGTAAATTCCTGAAGTTAAAAATGAACCATCAATTAATAAATTATGAGAACCTGAATTAAATATTTTTGATGCGATTGATTTTACTTTTTGACCTTTTAAATTTAAAAGGTTAATATTAATAAATTGATCTTTTGTAATTTCAAAATTAATATTTGTTTTAGGATTAAATGGATTTGGAAAAGCAGGTTGAATAATAAATTGTTCAGGTACTACCGTATAATTTCCATCTAATTTATTTCCTTTCGAATTTCCAAATATGATATTATCAATTTTCATTTGTCCAGTATAAGTAAAAATTTCTTGTCTATCGATCCATTCATTACCTAGTCTATTTACAATTAATATTTTATTTTCTGAGTGATATAATTCCCAACCATTTGGAAGGCTATAATCATTTAATTTAAAATCACCCGATACATTTAGTTGCAAGCCAGCCAAACTTTTTGCATTTTCCAATTTGCATACACCATTATCAATAATTAAATTTGGTTTTATATTTATATTTGAATTGCTTAATCCCAATTGACCATTTAGAATATTATTTACATTTAGGATAATATCAAGAACATCAAGATTTCCATCGTTATTCAAATCAGAAGCAATAAATTGTTCATTCGTTGGTGTATCATTGTCTAGTATGAAATTTACCATCATAACGATATCAACAACATTCACATCTCCATCAAAATTAATATCTCCAAGTTGTGAAATATTAAAAATAGGTAAAGTTTCAAATTGCTGGAATAAAACAGTTTCATCAACTATATTATTTGGAGCATTGAAATAGGATTTTAAAACGGTGGAATATATTTGTCTAAAATCAAATTGATGGGTAAGGTTTGAATTTTGGTCAAATAATTCTAAGTCAGGATTATTACCCATAATACCACCATTAACAGATTCACCAATCATAAATAATGGTGCACTTGCTCCGTGGTCAGTTCCAAAACTACCATTTTCAAATGGTCGTCTTCCAAATTCAGAAGTCGTCATTATGGTAACTTTATCGCTTAACCCTTGAGCATTTAAATCGTTTAAAAATGAGCTAATTGACCCAGAAAGATCCGTTAATAAGGTAGAATGATTTCCAAGTTGGTCTGCATGAGTATCGTATCCATATTGATGAGCAAGAAATATAGGTGTGTACATTCCACCTGAAATTAATCGAGCAATTATAGATAATTGTTGACTCAATTGAGATTGTGGATATTCAACAGAGTTTGAACCATTATTTGACGCATTTTGAATGACTTCAGCATATTGAAATGAATTTTGGTCCACTTGTCTGATAAAAGATAATTCATCACCACCAAATGTATCTGGTGGATTATTATCTAATCCATTTACATAGGTATCCCCAACTAAACTATAAAAGTTTGACGGGTCATCTACCACTACTCCAGGTGTACCACCATCACCTGTTAATAATAAAGTAGATGAAGAACCTTGCTGTAAAGCTAAAGGATTTTCACTTGGATCAGAATATACATTCGGATACATCGCTTCAAGGTACCGACCCAACCAACCCGTTTGTAAAAATGTATCTGTATTTGTTGCACTTCTCCAAATATCAGTAGATCTAAAATGAGAAAGGTTTTGTTGATTATACCCTACATTTTGAATAATTAACATTTGTTCATTATCCCAAAACTGTTGGAGTGGGCTCAAATTTGGGTTCAATCCCAAATCATTATTTAAAGGAATGATATTATTTTGAGGTATTGCAATATTAGGTCTCAAATTATAATAAATATCATTACTGTAAGGAACAACTGTATTAAGCCCATCATTACCACCACCAAGATTAATAATTACAAGTATTCGGTCATCTGTTCTATTTCTTAAAAAATCTGAACTCCCCATTAACGGTTGAATCCATCGTGGTATTAAAGTTGCACCTAAAGAGGCAACTACACTTTTTTTGATAAAATCTTTTCTATTCATTGTATTTGATAATCCGATAATTTCATTGTTAATTTAACTAAACTCCGAATTCGTGATTCGGCTTCGGGAATATTCATATTCCAATTGTAAGGTTGTAATCCTTGGAGTAATTCTTGAAGCAATAAATCTTTAACTTGTTCAGTTGGCTCCATCGCTAAAAGGTATGTGTAAATATCTTCAACTAATAATTCAGCGTTATTTGGTTCAGGAAAATGTTGAATAAATCCTAAAGCATCCATTTGCATTCCAATATCAAAATTATAAATATTCCCATCTACCAACGCACCTGTAAATGATTTTCTCCAAGGGAGTGTATACGTATTAATCCAAGTTCTATAGCCCGGCCAACCAGAAACATCAGGGGGTAAAAACATTACTTGCCCTAATAGATGTTGGAAATAAATTAATATTAGATGCTTTGTGGTTTCGTCTTCAATCGGTTGGAAATTAGTTATATATAATTTTCTAACTGAACCAATGGTATGCCAAAGAGTCGATTTAATTTCAGCACCTTTAAATGTATCCTCATAAAAGTGATCACTTGTGAATAATGCTTCTAACATCGGTTTAATTTCAAAATTATTTTCAATTAAAATATTAGCCATATCATTGATAATTTGTTCATCTGGATATTCATATAAAAACCATTTATATATTTTTCGAGCAAAAAATAATGCAGTTTCTTCCTGTTCAAAAATAATATCTACAATATCATCTCCATTCCAATTACCCGTTTGCCCCATAAATGTTTTATCATTATTATCATGATGGTTGGGATTAAAATATACATTTGTTCCATCCGTTACATAGCCAGAATAAGCTCTCGCCGCTTCAATAATATCTACTTGAGTATAATTCCCAATTCCAATTGTAAATAGTTCTAGTAATTCTCTAGCAAAGTTTTCATTTATTCCATCAGGGCATGGTGGGTCAGTTAAATTAAAAGTAACATCATATAAATTATCAGAATTATTATATTGACATTGTCCCCATATATTATTGATAGTTAATGGTTGACCATTTGCTAATGCAAATCCAAAGTTTGCCCATTGGTCAGTTGGATTGAAATCACAATTTGATCCCAATTCGGGTCTATCTACCATTCCCCAACCAGACCAATCGTCAAATTCACCGGTTACAGTAACGACATATTCATAATGACCAAATGGTAAATCAATATTACCTGAATAAATATTATTTCCAATATGTTGTAACTCTACACCCATTCCAGACCAATCATCAATATTTCCAGTTATAAATACAGACCCTCCTTGTAAATCAACTCCAGACATATCAATATTAAATGTAAATTGAGATGTTGTATTAAATTCATTATCACTACATTCATTCCAAGAATGTTCATCTAAAGCCGTGTTTTCGTAATTGACAACAAAGCTTCTTGTGTTGTATTCTTCGTTCTCTGTGCATCCGTTAGGTGCGTTATCATGTATTTGCCAACCACCGCAGTTATATTTATATTGGTAATATCCAGGTGGAAGAGAAATTGTGGTTGTGAAAACACCATTATCGTTATCATTATTTAATTGATTTCCATAGTCTTCCCAGTCATTAAAACTCCCTGTAACATAAGTACTACGAACTTTATTTTGATTATTATCTAACCATAATATCATTGCAGGGTCAAGTGCCATTTCTTTTACAAGTTGTTTTATATTTCCGAGTGCATATTCTCTAATTAACATATTTTGGTTATACATCGCAGGTGGAAATTCAATTTTATCCTGTGAAGTTGCAAAGTGATCATGCCAAAACAACACCATCATTTCTTGTATTGAGATTCCTGGTTCTAAAATTAAATCGATCCACCAACTTCTCATATCACCAAATTGTCGAGCATAGGATTGTAATAAACTATCAATTTGTTCAAAACTAAATTCATCTAGATTTGAAGGTATAGGATGATTTACCCAATCCCCAGGCGGAGTAGGTGATTCACTAGAACTTAATAATTCTTCTAATGTGGATGATAATCCTAAGGTATTTGCATGTGTAATTTCTTCATAAGTTGCACCAAACATTGTTCGATTTAATAAATGTGAAGCATTTAAATGATTAAATTCAACTGTTCGAGTATTTATTTGGTGGTTTATTACAGTTTTTATTTTTTTATTAATAGTTGATTGTCTAATAATCGGAAGGGGCTCAGTGGGTAGTTTTGAGAATAAATCCATATTAATTGGTTTTGTATTTTTTGAAAATTCGATTAATTTTTCAAAATTTTGTTGAAATTTCTCTGAATTAAACTCATTACCAATTGAAATACTTAAAATTGAAATTGATAAAATGATAATTTTTAGCATTATTAAATCTCTTTTTTTATATTAAAATGTATAATACACGATAACTCCATCATCAAATAGTTAACTTATTTTTTATGATAGATAGACTAAATTACTCTAAATGGTGAAAATTATCAAGAAAAAAATGTAATTGTTTTCATTTGAATAAAAATACTGAAAAGTAGTATTATAGGTACCTATGGAAGAGAAAATAATTCATTTCCTTGGCATCTATTTTTTAACTTAAACAGGAATTCGAAATGATTCGAAAATTTTTATTTCTTTGCAGTTTTAGTATTTTATTATTTACAAGTTGCAGTAAGCCCAATAAAGTAGTTATTACTTCACATTCAAATAACTCCACTGTTTCTGATACCGTTTCAGAAATTGTAACTATTACTTGCGAACCATTTGAAAACTCAGAAATTAGTAAAATAAAATGTGTTGTTGATGGAAAACTAATTTCATCAGAAGATGATTCTGCACCTTGGAGCATTAAATGGAATACCGTTGACTATGAAGACCAGTCTAATCATATTATAAATATTTTAGCATATGGCCCAGATGGCGACAGTACATTTAGTGATACACTTCAGTTAATTGTGGATAATTCAAAATCCTATCCTGAAAAAGTAGCAATATCAAATATTGAATTAGAAGATAAAGGATTTAATTTAGAATGGGAAAAATCTCAAGATAACGATTTTTCAAGATATATACTTGAAAAAGGCTCAAAAAAATCAATGTCTGATGCAAAAGTAATTTTTGAATCTAATATTATTACAGATAATCAATTTAGAGATGAAAAAATTAATCCATTAAAATATCAATATTATCGAATAAGTGTTGAAGATTATGTTGGGTATCAAACAAAAGGTGATGTGTTTTCATCTAATTTAGAAAAAGTGCCTTCATCTGTAAATATTAAAAAAGTAGATTATAATAATTCAACAATGAAAATTACTTGGGATAGATCTACAGATTCAGATTTTTCATATTATTCGCTGTATAAAGCAAATTCTTTACGAGGTAAGAAACAAAGAATAAAAAAAATTACATCACAAAATAAAACTACATTTAGTATTTCGGATTTTAATCCTTTAGTTGAAAATTGGTTTTGGGTTGAGGTCACGGATAAACATGGATATAAAACAACAGGAAATGGAAAATCAAATCAAATTGATAATCCACCAACACCAACTCAAATTAGTTCTGTTGAATTTAATGATAATGAATTAAGAATAATTTGGAAAGAAAATTCAGATAGTGATTTTCAATCTTATGAGATATTTATGTCTAATAAAAAAATAGATGAATTATCTTTAGGAATAATTACAGAACAATCTATGAATACATTATCAATTTCCGTATTTGACCCGACAATTAAAAATAATTATTTTATTAAAACTACAGATACATGGGGGCAAACTTCTATTGGTAATTCTGTTTCTAACAAAATTGATAATGCACCGAATCAAGTATCTGTAAACGCATTGTATTTTGAAGGTCAATCACTTATTCTAGAATGGTCTACGTCAGATGAAGACAATTTTAATAATTACTACATATGTCATACACACGATTTAGGAATAAATCCAGATACAATTGCAGTTTACAATAATCAAAATATTACAAGTCATAAATTAGTTTCTGGGTTTAATGCAAATATTGATAATTGGGTGTGGGTAATCGTGACAGATTCCCGAAATCAATCATCAATTTCCCCACCACAAGTAATAACAAATTCTCCACCTACAAAATCTCAAATTTCAATGAATATTGATGAAAATGATAATTTACAATTACATTGGAATAAAAATGGCGATGAAGATTTTAGTCGATATGTATTGTATCATTCACAAAATCCAGATATGAATGATAAACAGAAAGTGTTTGAATCTAAAATTTCATCTGATAATTCGTTTAATTTTATAATTGAAGATTTTAGTCGAATAAATTATTTTCAGTTGACGGTTGAAGATATCTTCGGTCTTCAGGTGAATTCCGATTTTGTTTCGGGTGTGCCAACAGATTTACAAGTTTTATTAGATATTGTAATCGAAAATAATTTAAATGTTATTCCGTCAGAATTAGGTACGCAGGTATGGACAAATGGAAAATTAACTGAATTAAGTATTGGAAAATGGAGTGATGGTGGGGGAATTAAAATTAGAACTTTGCCAGAAAGTATTGGGAAATTAACTCAATTGAAAAATTTATGGTTATCGTATAATAATCTTAAACAATTACCTGAATCATTTACAGATTTAGAGAATTTAGAAATATTAGAATTACGGTATAATCATTTTTTATCCATACCACAATCGCTTACATTATTAGAAAGTTTAAAATATTTAGGTTTATCTTATAATAAAATAAATAATATGCCTGAGTGGGTTAGTGATTTTAAAACCTTACAAAAGTTATATTTAAGCCATAATAAATTAGCGGAAATACCAGAAAATGTATGTAAACTAAACTTGAATTATAGAGATATGGGTGATTCATTTTTATCTCAAAATCGTTTATGTACTAAATATTTATTACCAGATTGTATTGATGCTTATGTAGGTGGTCAAAATTGTTCAGAAAAATGATTATGAAATAGTTACTATAAATAAAATGGGATTTATAAATTAATTTTTATTTGAATTTGTATTTTTTTCTGATTCAGTTTCCGTTTTAATAATTCCAGAGTCTTTAAGTTTTTTTTCTAACTTAATAATTTTACTAAAAGCACTTAGACCAAAAATAAAGCCGATAATTCCAAATACATCCATATTATTTCCCCTTTTATTTATTTAAATTAAATTCCATTTTTAAGTATAATTTTCACCTGATTTATACTTCGAGTTGATGATTTACTAATAATGACTTGCCCAATGGGAAGGAATAAATTTTCTCCTTTATTCGGAATTCTTCCAATTTCAGAAATTATATAACCACCAAGCGTTTCAAATTTTCCTTCCGGTAAAATATTTCCAAATTTAGTATTAAATAGCTCACAGTCAATTTTAGCATTTGCAATAATAGAGCCATCTTCTAATTGATTTATTTCTGTATTATCTACATCAAATTCATCTTCAAAATCGCCAAATAATTCTTCAAATAAATCTTCCACCGTTACTAGACCTGCAGTTCCACCATGTTCGTCTATCACTATTGCAATGGTATGTCTGGCTGTTTGAAATTCGGACATGAGTTTCATTACTGATTTTGTATAAGGAATAAATTTTACGGGTTTAATTATTTCTTCAATTGTTGATGGGCTTTTAAATAAATCATATAAATGAATTACACCTTTAATATGATCGACTGAATTTTCATAAACTAATATTTTAGAATGTCCTGAATCAATAAAAACATGTAATACTTCCTCTAGAGAACTATTAATTGAAATTGAAGAAATATCTGTGCGAGGTGTCATTGCCTCTTCTACTGTTTTTTCACTATAATCAAAAACTTGGGATATCATTTCCTGTTGGTCTTTTTCAAATACTTCAGGCTCATCGACTTGTTCATACATATGTTGTAAATCTGTTCTATCCTCCTGGCTTTCTACATCACTAGTATGAGTTGATACTGTAGCAACATCCAGCCATTTTGTTTTATTCAATAGAAAAATAAAAGGAAGGAATAAATAATAGGAAAATACGAGAAAAGGAGAGAATAATAAAATTCCTGTATTTGAAAATTCTCTTGATATTGTTTTAGGAATTACTTCCCCAAATAATAAAATAATACCTGCAATAATACCTACCACCCAAATTGGGTTTGAAATTATTGTGGTTAAATAAATGGTGAAAAATGAAGTTGCAAGAACATTTGCAAGGTTTGTTCCGATTAAAATTACCGTAATATATGTGGGCTTTTCATCGAGTATTTTTGTAGCAAACGATGAAAATAACATTTTTTGTTTTTGCCAAACTTTTATCTGCATTGGATTAGCAGAAATTAAAGCAATTTCAGAACCTGAATAAAGTATCGAGAAAATTAGCCCGATTATTGAAAAATAGATTTCCATAGATTACAAATATCTTTCGAAATTAGAGTGATTTATATGTCAAATTTACAGAGAAGTGAGTATGTATTCGAACAAAATAACTGAAAAACAAAATCCAAATTCAATGGATATTGACCAAAAGTCAATTCAAGAGATTGTTGGAATTATAAATAATGAAGATGCAACGGTTCATCTTGCTGTACAAAAATCAATGTCTGAAATTTCAGAATTTATTCAAAGTACAGTAAAATGTTTAAAAAAAGGTGGTCGATTATTTTATATTGGTGCAGGCACTAGTGGTCGATTAGGTGTTTTAGATGCATCTGAATGCCCACCAACTTATCGGACAAACCCTGAAATGGTGCAGGGCATAATTGCAGGTGGATTTGATGCATTAATAAAGTCAATTGAAGGGGCAGAGGATGACCCTGTTTTGGGAGAACAAATTATTAACGATCTACATATTGGAGAAAATGACATCATTCTTGGAATTACAGCATCTGGAACTGCACCCTATGTATTATCTGCATTAAAACAATCTAAAATTAATGGTGCAATTACGGGGTTATTCGTGTGTAATAATTCAGAAAAATTAACTTTTATTGACCATTTAATAAAAGTGATTGTTGGACCAGAAGTAGTGACAGGTTCAACTCGAATGAAAGCGGGTACGGCAACTAAAATGGTGTTGAATATGATTACCACTACTGCAATGATAAAACTAAATAAAACCTTTGGTAATGTTATGGTTGATTTAAATGCCTCAAATGATAAACTTTGGGATAGAGGCACTCGTATTATTATGCATTTTACACGTTTAAATCATGAGAGTGCTTTTGAGTTATTAAAAAGTGCAAATGGAGAAGTGAAAACTGCAATAGTAATGGAAAAACTCAAATTAAGTTTTGAAGATGCAA
Source organism: Fidelibacterota bacterium (assembly GCA_014381925.1). Classification (GTDB taxonomy): domain Bacteria; phylum Fidelibacterota; class Marinisomatia; order SCGC-AAA003-L08. The sequence continues at coordinate 13,963 of JACNKR010000022.1, forward strand.
AAAATATATTAGTTGAAAATGATGGTGCATTAATAAATATCATATCTGAATATTAGTAGAGCTAAATAATTATGGCTCTTTTTTCAAAATATGAGTTTATGAAATAATATGTATTTCTATCGTATTGATACGAAGAGTTTTACACAAACCAGAAAAATGATATTTTTGAAGTAGTTGGTAGTATAGGCATCCGCATCTAGAAAATAAGGGTTACCATAAAAGTCATAAGACCATTTTGGCCAATATTCATTACTTGCAGGTGCATCAGATGCAAAAGTTTTTAACATTGAAAAATTTTCAAGGTCTAATCCCAATAAATGTCCTGATTCTGCTTGATGGCATATATCCCGAGAACAGAAACATTCATGGATAGGATATGAACCCCAATATGTAGGAATGTAATTAGGGTCTTCTCCTGTAACTACATAATAATAAGCTAATTCTTTTGCAGAATTGAACTCATCAACTAAGTATTGATTCGCTGATGAAATAGAGATTGATTCTTGAGAGGATAAGAAACAAAGTGATATAATACTATATAAAATAAAATTGACTAATAATCGCATGTTATTTTCCTTACTATTTAAAATTCGTATTTATTATTTAATTATATTATGAATTTCATTCTAATTAAAATTACGAATCGCTTTCATATAATTATTTTGGCGAAAGTTTACAATTCCTTCATTGTATAGCTGACCTGGATTTACTCTCAATTGGATTATTTAGCCATTTTATATGCTAGTTCTAACCAGTTTTTTAGTTCATTATCAATATCTTCTTTTGTGAATATTTCAACATGATGAGTCATCATACCACTAAATTTTTTACCATCTTTCAATCGTGTAGTCGTTTCTTTTCCTTTTAACATTAATCCAACATCAATTCGGGTTTTTGTAGATGGTTTTAGAATAGCAAATTGCTTCGTTGTTTTAAATGCAACATATCCTTTACAGACCCTTTTGCTTATACCTGGATTTAAATTTATAATATATTTTGATAATTCATCATAAATAGGTTTTAAATCAAGTTTTTTTAAATATTGATCTTCAAGAATTTGATTGTCTGATTTTTTTGGTGCACCATCTTCTCTAATTTTAAAAGCAATTAAATTAGCATAACCATGACTCATTCCATGATTTGATTTTAAATATTTAATAATTGCCATATGTTTTGTTTCGCCAGATGATTTAGCAATTTCCACCCAATAATTTATATTATGTCCTGTTTTGCTTTCAATATTTTTCATCATTGCATTCATCATCTGCTCAGGTGTTGTTGCCATATTTCATCCTATATTTATAAAAAAATTATTAAATAAAATACGATAGTTTATATGGTATAATGAAGGTTAAAATTCAATTCAATAATAAATATTAATATCAATTAATATTTATTAAGTCTTTTAATATCAGTGATTTATTTATTTGTTTGTTTGTTATGAAAAGTGTTTAAATTATTATTCTTATATATTCTAAATATTTATAATATAACAATTAATTTTAAAAAAGGAAAATCTTTATGATTAAGACATCATTTCTTTTAATATTCAGTTTTTCAACATTATTTGGGCAAATTTCTGAATGGAATCCAGATGAGATGCATCGAAAAGCGATGGAATATCCTTCTGCGATGGAATGTGCAACTTGCCATCCGAAACAAACTCGAGAATGGTCAGTTTCTCCGCATGCTTATACGCAAATGAGTCCAGTCTTTAATGCTATGACGGGGTTTGTAGGTGTAGGAACAAATGGGACAAATGGTGATTTTTGTATGAGGTGTCATACTCCTGCAGGAATGGCAATGGGTGAACCCGTATTTATGGATAACCCAGATAGAGAACAAGTTTCAAGAGAAGGAATTACCTGTATTGCATGTCATAAAGTAAATAGAAATTATGGTCGAGTTTCTGGCCGGCAACATATAAAACCTGGCGATGTATATACTGAAGTTTATGGTCCTGAAGGTGGTGAAGAATTAGAACGAGTACAAGGACTTCCTGAATTTCAACTGGCTTCACCCGAAAATAAAAAAGGGATGGCAGTTCATTTAAAGGCAGAAAAGTTTTTTGAAATGTCAGAACCATCATTTTGTGGTACATGTCATGAATTTTATAATCAAGTTGGTTTAAGAAATCAAGAGACATTAACAGAATATCGTCATTCTCAATCGGCAAAAGATGGAATATCTTGTCAAGATTGTCACATGGGTAAAACTCCCGGAATTTCATTAGGTGATGATTCTGAAAATTATGAATTTGGCCCCGCGGCAATTGTAAATGGTAAACCAACAAAAACAAGAAAATTAACAAATCATATGATGGCTGGTCCAGATCATACTTTAATTCACCCCGGACTTTTCCCCCTAAATCCACAAGCTAAAGATTTAGCAGATGTACATGATTGGACTAAATTTGATTGGAAATCAGGTTGGGGAACAGATGATTTTGAAGATGAAATTGATGATGGCTTTGAATTTCCTGAAGCATGGGAAAATTATGATGACCGAGCAGATGCTTCTGAGATTATTCAAAATAATTTAGATTTAATTAATGAATATATGGTACAGCGATTAACATTGTTAAAAAATGGATATAATATTGGCGGTATTGAAGTAACAAAAGCTTCTGATAGAGGGATTAAATTCAAGGTTAAAGTTGAAAATATTACGGAAGGACACAGTGTACCAACAGGGTTTAGTATTAGACCACTTTATTTAAGAGTCGAAGTTGCTGATGAGTCAGGCAACATTGTGTTTAAATCAGGTGATTTAGATCCTAATGGTGATTTTAGGGATGAACATTCTTTATATGTTCAACATGGGCAAATGGATTTAGATCCATATCTGTTTAATTTACAACCTAAATTTACGGTAAGAAATATAAGAGGAGGTGAGCGTACAGAACCGGTTCCTGTAAATTATTCGGGATCACCACTTCCATTTATTAGACCATTTCCAATGAGTTTTACATTAGCAGGAAGACCTAAGGGACTTCGAATTAAGCGATTTGGAATTCAAACAGGTGGCCATAGATGGGCGAAATATAAAGTAAAAAGTAAAGAATTGACTGGTGGAGAAAATTACACCGTAAATGTAAAGTTAATAGCTCCGATGATACCTGTTAATTTAATTAATACAATTAAAGATATGGGCTTTGAATATAATATGACCGCAAAGCAACTTGCAGATAGAGTTGTTTCAGGGCATACAACGGTGTGGGAGTATTCAGGAGTAATTAAATTGAATAGTGATTTTACAGATATAGATTGGACAGTAGTCGATACTGCTCCATTTAAATATGAAGATTTGAAATAAGGAGAATTCATGAAACAAACGAATATTTTATTAATAATTATTTTTAGTGCATTATCTTTTTCGCAAGAACCTTATATGTTTCCTGATGATGTTTTACCTCCTCAAGTTGAATCTTTCCCAGAAAGACCGCCAATGATTTTTGAAATTGGAGATAAGTTTTTTTCAAACGGAGATATTCATTATGGTATAAATCCATGGAGTGGGACTTACTGGCAACCTGGTTTATGGGGATTTGGAAATTATAGAATTGCACACCAATATTTAACATCTGAATCAGCTGAATCACCTAGTTTAAATAATGTAGTCAATAGATTTGACTTTTTCCTTAACTTGAAATTATCTGGTACTGAACGATTCTTTGCGGCATTTAGACCATTAGATAAAGGTGGTATGACGGGTGTTGATTTAACATTGGATGAATCTGAATTTGTTCATAATTTTGAAGAAAAAGGAGAAGGAGAATTATTTAAGCAATGGTTCTTTCCGGCAACTTGGTTTTTTGAAGGTGATATTGCCGAACTATTTCAATTTTTAGATTATGAAGATAGATTACCTCGTGATGTTGGATTTACGATTGGTCGTCAACCCGTATTTTTTCAAGAAGGAATTGTATTAAATGATATTTTGGAAACATTCGGAGTTTCTTTTAATGGATTACATCTTCCTTATGCATCAAATTTCAAAGTGTCATTAATGGCAGGGAAAAATCATATCGATAGAGATGGAACAGATGAAACTATTTATGGTATGTTTTCAGAGGCTGATTTTTACAAAAATATGGTAAATGTAGATATTGCTTATGTTCAAGAAAATATGGGGAATAAAACGGATGGATTAGTCATTGGAGGATCTAATGTACAGCAATTTGGGTTTTGGAATACAGCCTTACGGTTTGGATATTCTAAAGCATTAGGTGATTCATCTGACATTGGTGATGGAATGTTTTTTATGGGAGAGTTTTCAAGAAAGCATTATCCATATAAAAATATTATTTATGTAAATACTTATTATAAACATGAAGCATTTACACCTGCGGGTGGAAAAGGAGCATTTGGTAGAACCGGTATTTTATTTGCACCATCTGGTATGACAGGGCATACTCCTCCAATGGGAGCTCCTTTAGCTCCAAGTGAATTTGGTATTAGCTCTGGGTATCAATTATTTATGGATGGTGGAAGACAGTCAATTATTTCTGAAATTAGTTTTCGCCAAGCAATAAATGAAGATTTAAATAAACTTGGATTAGGATTCAAATTTATGAAAGCATTTGGGCAAAGATATGTATTAAATATTGATGGGTATTTTATTCAGCCAAATGAAGGTGATTATAATTATGGGGCAAGAACTGAATTTTTAGTTAAGCTATAATAATTTAAACAAATTATTTTTTAAAGCCATGAGGTCATATAATTGATTTTATGGCTTTAGTTTTAATAAAAAGGAAGAGAAATGAATAAAATATTATTATTATTATTGGTATTGGTAGCTATTAGTTTTGGTCAAATTGAATATGACCCAACCCAGATAAAAGGTGCTGACGCTTGTGAAAATTGTCATAAATCTGCTGTTGACCACTGGAAAACTACATCTCATTACAATGTATTTAGTGGTAATGAAGAACAAGTAGCTATGCACCGACGACCTGAATCTAAAGAAATTTTAAAAAAAATGGGAATGAAGAGTGCAAAAAGAGGATTATGTACAAATTGTCATTTTACTTTACAACAGCAAGAAGGGAAAAAGAGAGCAAAAGCAATTAGTGGTCCTTCATGTGAATCATGTCATGGTACTGCAAGTAATTGGATTGAATTTCATGGTGTATTTGGTAATGATGCAAATGGAACTAAAGCAACAAGAGAAACTGAAACTGCCGAACATAAATTAAATAGATTGAAAAAAGCAGATGATGCAGGTATGATAAGAACTCATGATATTTATAATATTGTTGAAAATTGTTTTGAATGCCACACCGTGCCAAATGAAGAATTAGTCAATGTTGGTGGCCATAAGGCTGGCTCTGATATTGATTTCCAAAATTGGTTAAATAAAGAAATTAAACATAATTTTTTATATTCTGATGGTGCCTCAAATAGAGAAGCTCCTCGAGATTTTGAGATTAAAACAAGAAATGAAAAAAGTAAACTTATTGGTTTATTAGTTGATTTAGAATATAGTCTTAGAGGTTTTGCAACATCTACTGAAGAGGGTGATTATTCTAATTCAATGAAAAATAGAATAGAATCTGTAATTTCAAAATTAAATGAACTCAAAACAGCGCATAATGATTCTAAAATAATTTCTTCGGCATTAAATTCTGTGAATGAAGTTCAAATTGAATTAACCAATGCGAGTTCATTAAATACAATTGCAGATAAAGTTAAATCTATAGCTCAAAATTATTCTCAAAATTAAATTTAGTGTTTTAATATTTTTATCTCTCAAATTAATATGAGGGTTATTAATTCATGAATCTTAAAATTAAATCGGTTTTGAAAAGTTTATCTCATTATGTTTATTTATTCATTATTTTAATTTTAGTTAGTTGTAATAATTCCAGTAGCTCAAATAATGATAACTATTCTTTACATATAAAAATATGTTATCAACATGGTAATGAAAATTTATCATGTCAACAATGTCATTCTACCTCTGACACCACAAATTCAATAATTAATCAATTATCAATTCAATTTAATCCTCCTAATATTGATGAATTTAATGAAATGTGTATCGATTGTCATTCTTCAATTTCAGATTACCCAATTCAACCACATAATTTAAAATTAGAAATATCCCATTTATCCCAAAATCAATTTGATTGTAGCCATTGCCATTTTGAACATAAGGGAAAACAGGATAGTTTAATTTTAACTAAGTCGAATGAGTGTATAAAATGTCACGAGAATAAAACAGAAAACTTTATAGAAATCCATAATAAAGTTGAATCTATATCCACTACGGAAATTCATTGGAAATTTAACCATTCTAACCATCAAAACCTTCATTTTGATAAAAGTGAAAATACATTTAATTGTCAGGATTGCCATTCAATCTCAGATAATGGTTTAATGAAACCGATTGAATATTCTACAGCTTGTACGACTTGCCATCATCACCAAGACCAGTTTAAACAAAAGACATTAAAGCTAATTCAAATCCCTGGATTAGATTATGAAATTTTAATGGATGAAGGAATAAATATTGGTGAATGGCCTATAGATGCAGGTATTGATTTAGAGGAATCAATAAATCCATTTATATTTAAATTACTTTCCAATAATGTAAAATTTATAGTCAATACACTAATTGATGAAGAAATTGAATTAATAGATTTAAGTGATGCTGAGGATTATTTAGAAGATATTGGTTTGGTCATTTGGGAGATTAAAAAAGTATTATTTAGTTTTACTAGTTCTCAACAAATTTCAAAACAAATTGGTATTACAGATAAAGAAGAAATTAATTTTATTATTGAATCCATCAATGATTGGTTTCCAAATTTAAAAAATGAATTAGATGAAATAAATAATAATGAATTCCCTGAAACAATGGAATATGAAGATTATTCTACAGTTGATGATGTTGTTGAACAACTCATTAAATCAGCATTTGATTTTAATATAAGTTATCAAATTCAGAATCACCAAAATCCAATAATGGTTAATTTACTTTCAAACCATTTTCAATCATTAAATGAAGTTTTGGTAAATGAAAACCCGGGAAATTGCTTGAAATGTCATGCTGTGAAAAATGAAATAATTGATTGGAAAATTAAATCGGATGAAACTCAACCACATAAATTAGTAAAAACATTTAACCATGAAAATCATTTGAAAGAAAATAAATGTCAAGATTGCCATATTGAGACTGAAGATTCTTACTTACCTATTCAAATTGAAACTTGTGAATCTTGTCATTCATCTGAAAAAGAAAATAATTGTTCCGTTTGTCATACCTATCATCCCAAATTATGGAAGAATTTTAGAAAATGAGTGAAATTAGTATCGATAAATTAAAATCAATTTTCACTGAAATTGCAGGTGAAGATAAAATTATTGATCGAGATGAATTTAAAAATGCATTAAATATTCAAGATGAAAAAATGTCTAACCGACTATTTGATTTATTTGATGAAGATAATAGTGGTACATTAGAATTAGATGAGTTTATTTCAACAGTTACTTATTTACAAAATGCAGATGGAAAACAAAAATTAAAATTCGCTTTCGACCTTTATGATATTGATGGAAGTGGAACAATTGAAGAAGATGAATTAAGTGAACTCATTAAAAGTGGATTGTCCGAAAATAATTTGACATTTTCTGAAGAACAAGTAAGTGATTTAACCAATTTATTATTTAGTGAAGTTGACACGGATGGAAGTGGTGAAATTTCATTTGATGAATTTGAAGAAGTTGCAGAAAAATATCCTGATTTATTATCTGGAATGACGGTAAGCCCGGTCTCTTGGTTAAAACCTAAAGAAGAGGCTTCTGAAAATGAAAAAAAATTAAAAGAAAATCCTTTTGGTTCAGTAATAAATAATCTTAAAAATTCAATAGATCAAAAAACATTCATTTTTTATTCAATTTATTTATTAATAAATATGATATTATTTAATAATTCATATATGTATTATCATCATGCAGGTGTAAATATTTTTATTCAATTAGCGATGGGGTTTGGAGCTACATTAAATTTTAATGGTGCAATTATTTTGTTACCCATGCTTAGGAATTTCATAACTAAACTAAGAAAAACAGCGTTGTATAATTATATTCCATTAGATGATGCGGTTACATTCCATAGGCTCGTTGGACATTTAATGTTTTTTTCTGGTATATTTCATATTGGATTATTTTTATTTAATTTTTCAACTTTAGATAACCCGCTATCATTTTATTTAATAAATACATTGCCGGGTATAACCGGTATATTATTGATATTAATATTTATTTTAATGTGGGTAACAGCATTGCCTTCTATCCGAAAAGGTGGGTATTTTAAATTATTTTATATTTCTCATTATGGATATATTTTATGGCTTCTCATTTTACTTCTCCATGGTTCATCATATTGGAAATGGTTGTTTATTCCTGGTTTATTATTTATTTATGAGAGAGTTAAAAGAAGTTATAGCTTAATTCAAGAGACAACGGTTTATGATGTCGCATTACTTCCTTCAAATGTACTTGGGTTTTTTATGAATAAACCTCAGTCATTTAATTACCAAGCAGGAGACTATTTTTATATTAAATGTCCTGAAGTTTCTAATTTTGAATGGCATCCTTTTACCATTAGTAGTGCACCTGAAGATGATAAAATTGTAAGTTGCCATATTCGTTCAGTTGGTAGTTGGACCGGAAATCTATTGAATTATTATAAAGATATGCGTGATAAAGATGAAGCTGATAGAAAAATAGATATTCCCGTTTTAATTGATGGTCCTTATGGAACTCCAAGTGATAAAGTATTTGAATCAAAAGTTGCAATATTAGTTGGCACAGGAATTGGAGTTACGCCATATTCTTCAATTTTAAAAAGTTTATTGCATAAAATTTATACAGATAAATCTAAAAATCATCCAGATAAGATATATTTTTACTGGCAAAATAGAGGACAACATTCATTTGAATGGTTTGTAGAGCTGTTGTCTGAAATTGAAGAATTAGACATTAATAAATATTTTATTCTTAATATTTATTTAACGGGTACACAATCGCAAAAAGATATGAAATCAAATATGTTATATATTGCGATGGATATGAAACATAAAAAAACAAAAGTTGATTTAATAACAGGATTAAAAGTCAAAACAAATTTTGGTCGCCCAAATTGGAATCAATTATTTGGTGAAATTGCAGATGAACAAAAAGGTAAAGAAGTTGATATTTTCTTTTGTGGCCATCCAGCTGTTGGTAAACAATTAGAAAAAGCTGGGAATAAATATCATTTTCATTTTCATAAAGAAAACTTTTAATAAAATAATAACATGATTATTAATAGTCTATTGACTCGTGGTAATTTTATACTATGTCAAATAATATTACTATTAATATTTCTTCTAAAATTGACTTAGGATTAGTCCCCTCACCTCTCATCCAATTATCTAATTTAAATGATTTTTATATAAAAGTAGATAGTCAAAATACAGAAATCCCTAATTTTGGTGGAAGTAAACTTCGGAAAATTGAGTATTTATTAGGTTCTTTAAAATCAGATTTTCACATAAATGAAATTACATCTTTTGGTGCATTTGGTAGTTTTCATTTAAAAACAATGTCTTATTGGTGTAATCATTTAGGAATAAAGTTTCATGCAAAATTATGGAAACAACCGTGGCATTTTCAAGAAGGGCGAAATTTTGTAAGTACTAAAAAATATTCAACCTCTATTCGTTGGATGCCATCTATTTTATCATTGTTATATCAAGGTAGAGTATGGAAAAAAAGTGATACTCATGCAATTGTGCCTGTAGGTGGAGATAAAGATAGTGGTGCTTATGCATTTTATTATGGAATGTTAGAACTAAATGACCAAATTAATTTAAAGAATTCTATTATCTTTGCCCCTGCGGGTACATGTGCAACTGTTGCAGGATTATTTTTAGGTGCTTGTAAATTAAATAAAAATATTACAGTTTATGCATCAAATATTGTTTCAAAATATATTCCCGTAAAATCTAGAATTTTAAAAATTGCAGAAAATGCAAATCTTATTTATGATTTAGATATTGATTTTACAAATGGAACATTATTAAGTAAGTTCGCTGGTGAAACCTATGGTCTTATAGATTATGGTGTTATTCAATCGAATTTTAATCATTTATCATTAAAGGCAAAAGAAAATGGATTTCGTATAGATCCAACTTATACAGGAAAAACATTTGAATTAGCCTTAAATTATTATAAATTAAATTCAAAATCATTAAATGGCCCAATAATATTTTGGAATACCAGACCATGAAGAAATTAATTTTGTTTATAGGTAAATTTTTTATCATATTTTTTTCAATCATCATTATATTTTTTACATTCAAATTAGTGTTACCTGTAAATAGAATTGATTTAGAATACCCAAATAAAGGACGATGGGAATCTCATCAACGAATTGATTTTATTTCAGCAGAAGAATGTGGGTTATGCCATCAAGAAATATATAATCAATGGAAAACTTCAGCAATGGCAAATGCAACAACCTCTTCAATGCTTGAATTTAAATTTCATAAATTATCTCTATCGATGAGAGGCTTTCCAGAGGAAGATGTTGAATGGTGTTATCAATGTCACGCACCATTGGCATTAACTTCACCAAAAGATTTAAATTTAATAGACCCAATTTCTCGGTCAGGCGTGACTTGTATGATTTGCCATACAACCGTTCATGCTATTCCAGATTCGAATGCAGGAAATTTTTATTTAAATCCAAAATTAAAAATGAATGGACCTTTTGATGATGTAATTTCTCATTTCCATGAATCAAATCAACATCAATTATTTTCAGAAGATAATTCAGATTTATGTGCAAGTTGTCATTTTTCGGTTTATCCAAGAAATAATATGCCCATAGATTGGACTTGGAAAGAATGGAATGAATCTGGGAGTGATAAATCATGCAAGCAATGTCACATGCCTGAATATAATGGAAAATCAGCAAGTCGAGATTGGGTACCAGAACGAAAATTAAAGAAGCATACATTTTTAGGTGGGGGACGAAATAATTCTGAATTTATTAAAACTTCAGCAACATTAAATACTCAAGTTAATTTTGATAAAAATGTATTAGAAATTTCAATTACAAATAATTGTGGACATAACTTACCTACAGGAAATGGAAGTGCTCCGTCAATTGAATTAAGAATTTCAAATGAAATTAATCAATCAATTATTTATAAAGAGCTATTTAGAAATAGTTACCTTGGACATTTTGGTTTCGAAGTATTAGACCCAACAATTGCCTTAAAAAAAGGAATAGATAAAAGTATTCCAGCCTATCAAACTATCAATCGGGAATTTAATTTAGATAATTATAAAAATATAGATAAACTAAAAGTTGAATTAATTTTTCATTATTGGATGCCATTTGAGAAAGAATATCAAATTCAATCCGGGTTAAAAACGATGCTTAATTATTCTTTATTGCCAGAAGTAAATATTTTAACAATTGGAAAAACATTACGGAGTAAAAATACATGGGAAGTTTTTAGGGCATTAAAAAATATTAAACCAAAACCAATTTATTTAATTGATAGCCAATTGATTTCTATAAATCAATAAGAAATAATATTAATTATATTTAGTTTTTATTTCTTTAATCTGAGATTGAATTTCAGAAATTTGTTTTAATATTTTAATTACATTACTTGAAGAAGGTTGATTATTTAGCTCTTCTCGCTTCATATTTAATTTAGATTTTAAATCCAATGTTTCAAAAACGGTAATACAATCTTTCGCAAGCTTAAGTGTTGGTTTTTTTTCGTCTAATTCAAAAATTAATTCAGATAATTTATTTCGATCAATTTCATTTAATCCATCCATAACTACATTTGCGTCTGGAGTAATTTCACCATGAAGATGTATAAAAACGTTATCGAAAATATGTTTTGTATGTGTATTTTTAAACCAATCAGATTGAATATTATCATAGAGTAGCGTGCGTATTTCAGCATCTTCTACAAAGCAAAGTTGAGTAATTTCCTCTTCAATTTTATCTCGTCGTGATTTATCAATCTTAACAATTGTTTCCGTTTTCTTTATCGGTATTTTCGCTAGTCTATTTTGATTTCGTTTCGTTAATAATGAAAGTTTTTCATATAAGTTTTCTTCTCTAAATTTGCTTACGTCTGCTAATTCTCTTATAAGTAATTCTCTGAAAATGGGGTCATTCACTCTTGAAATCTCTAATATAGATTCTCTTGCAAATGCATTTAATTGTTGTGTAGAACCAGTTCCACCTTCAAAATGAGTAAAGTGAAATTCAATCAATGGTCTGGCATTTTGAAGTAAATTTTCAAAATCTTTTTGCATTCCTTTTACCATCATATCATCCGGATCAAGGCCTTCAGGCATTTCAATTATTTTAGGAGAAACTCCTTCAAGTGCAAGAACATATCCAGAACGAATTGCTGCTTTTATTCCAGCAGAGTCACCATCAAAGACAAGCACAATATTTTCTGTATATCGTTTTAATTTTCGTGCATGTTGTTGGGTAAAAGCAGTCCCTGAAACCGCAACACCATTATTAAACCCATGTTGATAAAGTTGAAGATAGTCAAGGTATCCTTCGACCACCAATGCTTGGTCCTTTTTGGGTATATAGTTTTTTGATTTATTTAATCCATATAAAAAATTACTTTTATGATAAATAGGGCTTTCAGGTGAATTCATATATTTCGCATTGTCATTTGGGTCTAATGAACGACCAGCAAATCCAATAATTTTACTCATTTCATTTGCGAGAGAAAACATTATTCTATTTCTGAATCGATCAAAATACCCTTTTTCACCTGAAATTATTAAACCCGATTCTTTAATTGCGTCTGAAGAAAACTTTTTATCCTTCAATATATCTAATAATCCCTGCCAATTATTTGGGCTAACACCTAACTGAAATGTTCGAATTGTATCTATAGAAAGTTTACGGTCATTAAGCAAATATTGTTGATTTTTTTTTGATTTTTTAAGTGATTCACGATAGAAATCCCATGCAATGTCATGAATTTCGTATAATTGTTGAGTGAGGTTTTGATTTAAATTTGGATTACCATCCCATTGAATTTTAATATTGTACATTTCTGCTAAAAATTTTAGCGAATCTACAAATTCAAGGTTTTCTATTTTTTGAATAAAATTGATTACAGAACCACCAACTCCACACCCAAAACATTTATACATTTGCCTTTCAGGACTTACTGAAAAGCTTCCTGTTTTTTCATTATGAAATGGACATGGTGCAAACCAATTTTTCCCGCGTTTTTTTAATTGAACATATCGACCAATAACATCTTGAATATCTGCGATACTTCTAATTTGTTCTATTGTTTGTTCGGTAATTCGTGCCATAGCAAGTGGTATATTTTACAGCATTGAAAGTTTATCATTGTTAATCATTTTATAATTTTATTTCTCTTTAAAACTTACTAAATAATAATTATGATGATTTATTTCATTCTTCAATGTCCCATTCTTTTGTATTATAATAGTTATAAATTTAGTTGATTACAACTCCTAGTGGAATACTATAATTAATTCCAAAAATATACCTATTTTTATGATTAATACCAAAGAAACAACCCCATTTATTTTTTTTATAAATACCGGGGTATAAATTAATCAACCATTTATAATAGAATTTTTCACTATATCTGACCGAACCTAATAGCGAATTATTTTTATCATAAAATAACCCAAAACTTTTCTCAAGGAGCACACCTTGAATATTTTTATCTTCATCTATAATAATATTTTCCCTACCGATATAACCATAGCCCAATGATAAAAATTTATTATCCTTTAATTTATATGATAATCCAATTAAGCCGTCCAATCCAAATGACCCAAATAAATATATTTTATCTTTTTTTGGTAATTTAAGTTTCATAGAATAATATTGACCTTGATTATGTATTTCAGCATTATTTATTCTTATTGAAGGTTGTAATGACCAATCAGCTAAATTAAGTTTTTTATTAAAGAAATTACATACTTTATCTGATCTGAATAGAATAATACCCAAAATATCAAAGATATATATATCTGCAACTGAGTCCGCATTATAGCCAATATAATTTCCATTTTCCATTACTTCGTTAAAGATATGAAAGAATATTGATGTTGATATACTATAAAAATCTGGATGATTATAATTATGAAACATAAACCATTCTTTTAATTTTCTTGATGTCATACCATTACCAATTAAATGAATTGTATAATTGGGATACCATTGTTCTCCATTAAAACTAAAATCATTAGATAAAGGAAATATTTCATTATTAATAAATCTTTTTAATCCATAGTTATCTATTGTTTTAATTGGATGTACCAATGAATTAAATACATTATTAATTGCATATTTATATGGGAAATTAGTTATTTCTCTACTTTTATCAGTAAATTGACTAATATCATACCCATTATTTATAATTACAGTTATTGGATTAAATTGGTATTCTGATCCATAATTATAATTATGATAAAAATAATATTCAGCAAATAAATTATTTAGCGATAGGATTAATAAAAATAAATAAATTTTTGTATATAATGAGTTCATTTTGAAATTAATTTGTTTAGGTTTTTCATTCCCAATTTCCATTAGGTGTTAAAATAATATTCCCTACGATATCGGCTGGTTTTACCATGCAACCATATATTAGACTTGTTTTTCTGCTTCATTTATTGGTGCAAGTTTAACAACGGGTTTTCCATGTTTAGTGATTATAATTTCATGATGATATTTATTAACTTCATCCATGAGTGTCAAACATTTTGCCTAAACTCTCCTGCTGAAATATTCATTCATCTCCATTATATGACTATGGTAATATATCCATATAATATATTATCTAATTTAAAATATTTTACATTTTCACTTTTTTCACATATTGCACTTAGAAAATATTATTTAATTAAGTGAAAATTTCATATTAGATTATATTAATTTAATTAGTAAAATATACAGATATATTATGTTTTTTTATTGAGAAAGTAGAAAATTTATTATAATTTTTTAAAATAATTTAATTTTAGATTTAACCAAATATATAAATAGATAAAAGAATATCAAATGAAAAATAATGAATATAAAAGAATACAAGAAAAATGGAATAAAAAATATATTTCCCGGAAATATCATGATTCAATTACTATTGCTAAAAAATTGTTACAAAATGCACTAAAATCTAAAAAGGAAGCAAATTTAATAGATGCAAATAAACGACTAGCATACTCCTATTATTATTCAGGAGATAATGACATGGCATTAATTTATCTAGATAAAGCAAAAATCTTAATTAAAGATAAACAATCAAAAAGTTATTTAGAATTACTAGGGATTTATGGTCCATTATTTATAAAATTAGGCAATTAAAAAAATCATTAAATTATTTACAAAACGCATTACAAATTGCACATGCATTAAATGATATTAACTTTGAGTTAATAATTCTAAATAATTTGGCAACAGTTTATCAAAAATTAGGAGATGTCGATACAGCAATAAAATATTTTGAAGAATGTATAAATATTAGTGAAAAAACGAATTTAAAGAAAGAAATTTATATTTATTATTTTAATATTGGTACAATTTATTAAGAAAAAAAATTATTTGATAAGGCAGAAAAAATACTTAATAAAGCATTAATTTTAAGTCAAAAGGATAATAATAATAATGTCATTGTCAATTGTTTTATTGGGTTATCTGCATTATTTGTCGAACAAAATAAATTACCTACATCATTAGAATATGCAAAAAATGCATATAAAATTGCAGAAAATGAAAAATTATTGCACGCAAAATGTAATGCTATTCAAATTAAATGTTCAATTTATCAGAAAATGAATCAATTGAAGAAAGTAAAAAAATTAATAGATGAAGGTTTAACAATTTCAACTCAAATGAATGATAATTTATTATTATTAGATTTTAGAAAACTAATTATTACCCATTATGAAATGAGTAATGATTATAAAAATGCTTTAATAGCTTCAAAAGATTATATTGAATCTAAAGATAAAATATATAGTGACAAAATAATCAATAGCCTAAATCAAAGTAGAAAGGTGATTGATCAAATAGGTCATGAATTAAATATTCAGCAAAGAGAAAGACGGATTTTAGAATTAAAACAAGAAAAAGAAGATGTAAATAGAAAGTTAACAGTAAAAGCAATTGGTATAATAAAACGCGATGAATTTATTAATTCAATTTTAATTGATTTTAAAAATCTTAAAAACAGTAATTCAACCAAAAAAATAATTTCTAAAATTAAACAGTATCAATTATCAGCAAAAGACTATGAAGATTTTGAAATACTTTTACAAGATGTAAATAAGGATTTTTTTGATAAATTAATAAAAAATTATCCAACTCTTTCTCAAAGAGAACGAAAAGTTTGTGCAATGATATATATTAATATGCAAACAAAAGATATTGCAAAATTGACTAATTTAATTCCCAATTCTATTGACCATTACCGTTATAATATCCGTAAGAAACTTGGGCTTTCACGAAAAGATAGTTTAAATAATTTTTTAAATTCAATATAATTATGTAACAAATGATAATTTATACAATACATATTTTTTATTTAAGTTCTATATTAAATAATGTAGGTTATATTTAAATAAAACTGTATTTATTTATTATAATTTGAATATATTAAGCAATTTAATAATTAATTCATAAAATGTTCAGTATGGATTTTATACAGATTTAATTTTAATATTATACTCCTTTATTCATATTAGATTTACATACCTAATAATATGAAGGAATAAAGTAATATGAAATTTATAAATAAAACGCTAATTTTTATGTATATTTTACTTAGTTTAGTATTATCTAATAATGAGATACATAAATTTGAAATTAAAAATGATTTGATTAATAAAAATCAAATTCAATCAATTTTCATTATACCTACACAAATTGAAAATGAAAGAACTGAAGGATTTACACTTAAATTATTTGATTCTTATGGAGATGGGTGGGATAATTCAATTTTAGATGTATTCTTAAATGGAGTATTAATTTTTGACAATTTATCTGTTGCCTCTAATGAAGAAACATTTAATTTCCAAGTTGATAATGGTGATTTGACTGAAACTGTTTATACATCTGGAAGTGATTATGAAAATGAAATTAGATATGCATTTTATGATAATTCAGGTGCATTAATTATTTCTGAAGGTCCACTTCCAAGTACTGGAATTAGTTTTTATGTTCAAATAGCTACTCCAGATAATCCTATATTAAGTGCTAATAGTGAAGTAAATGCCGTTAGTTTAAATTGGACTCCAATTTTAAATAATGAGCAGGTGATTAGTTGTGCTGAAACGATGTGTGGGTATTATCTTAATTATGGATATAGTTGTACTGATTTAGCGACATATTATGGCTATGATTGTACCGCCTGTGAGGACGAAGGATTATGTTCACAAAATATTATAAATGAAAATATAAATATAGTGGAAATAATTGAAAGTAGAAATAAATATCCAATAGAAAATTTAGATTTTAGCCATTCAAATAATAGAAGTTGTTGGAATCATATGAATGATTTTTCATATTTTTGGACTGATTCTTATACTTCAATTTCTCTTTACCCAATAGGTGTTGGAAATGTAAGTTTAACTTCTGTTAAATTTAGTGATTATTCAAATGAATATTTTGGATTAACTTATTCAGAAGCATTTGTTAGCATTGATATTGCAAATGAAAATGGAGAGACAATAAGTAATATTACTAGTGGAGTTGTCATTTCGAATGGTCAAGAAGGATTATTCGATTTATCCGAAATTCCAGATTTTAATTTTAATTCAAATGGAAATATCAAAGTATCTATAACGCCAATGACAAATGTGGGTGATTTAGGATATGCACCATTTATTAACTCAGATTCAGGTTTATCACCATCTGGGCTGTCTGGATTAAGTGATGATTATGGAGTTTTTTGGCCATCTTTATATAATTGGGATATTGAATTATGTGCTGACGCTGCTCCTCCAACTATTGATTCTTTTAATTTATATAGAAATAATGAATTGTATCAATCTGGATTAGTTGGAAATAATTTTTCTGATTTTAATGTTGATACAAATTCAGAATATTGTTATACATTGTCTCAAAATATGCCTGATAATAGTGAATCATTACATTCACCTTTAGTTTGTGCTACTCCAATTGACCCTATTGGCTTTGGAGAAACTTGTTATGACCCATTATCATTATCTGGTACATTCCCCATTTTTGCATCTGGAGATGGAATTGGAGATTATTTGAATGATTATGGTGAATATGTAATTTATCTACCGTGGACTCCTGAAGGTGGGGATATGGTTTATTCATATACTCCAGAGAGTAATCATGAATTAATAATAACAATTGACGCTACTTATGATAATTCGATAGGTGTATTTACAGATTGTGGTAATCCATTACAGTCACAGGTTGCTGGTGATGACAGTAATTATGAAGCTCCATTTAGTGAAACAGTTAAATTTAATGTATATCAAGGTGTTACTTATTATATTGTGAATTTTGCATATTATCCTGATGATACGGGTAGCTGGACAATATCATTAGAAATTCCACCTCCATGTATTGATGATAATTTTGAAGATGATGATACAAAAGAAAATGCAGTCAACCATGGTGGTGATGGAGTTTATACTTATTCTTTATGTTTAGAAGATAACCCTGGTGGTATTCCTCAGTTAAGTGAATATTCAGCAATTGATTGGAGTGTTGTCACACTCGCCCCATTTACACATTTAACAGTTACAACGGAGGGAATTGGAAACGAATCAAATGATATAGATTTATTTATTGAAACTTTGAGTGGTGATGGTATTTGTTGGTGGGGTGATGGCGATGATTTAGCAGGTAGTGGAAATTATTCTTCTAGCGAATCGGTTGTATATTTTAATGAATCTCCCAATAGTTTAGATGTGTATATTGGAGCATTTATTTGGTATATTGAGGAAGAACCCAGTCAATATCAATTAACAATTTCTACTGTATCTGAAGAAAATTTAGATGCACCTCGAAATTTAACTGCAACACAATCTCCATTTGATAATTCTCAATTATTTTTGAACTGGACCACACCTTTTGTTGACACAATTATAAATACTCCACTTTTAACACCAACAGATGTTAATTATGTAAGAAAAGATAATATTGGACAATCAAATCAAAAATATCTCAGCAACAATAATGGTAATAATAAAAATAAAATTAATATGAGAAATTATAATGAATTTTCATCAAATCATGTTTCGAATAGAACTGATCCAGGAGATTCTTGTGAAGAACCAATGATAGCAACTTCAGGGATAAATGTTGCAAATGGGCTTGATCAATGGTTTAGTTATACGGCTACAATGGATGGTTTGCTAACAATTTCATCCCAAAATGAAGCAGGTGACGCAATTTGGGATACTTATTAATATTATTTGGAAGTTGTGGGGTGGATGAAAATAATTATTATTCTGATATTATTGGTTATAATGATGATTGTTGTGGATATTGGGGACCATCTTCAACTACAATACCCGTAACTGCGGGGCAACAAATAATATTTTTATGGGCAAATTATTTTGCACCAGGGCCATTTCCTTTTACAATCACTGAAGGTGATTTAACTTGTTTTGATGACTCATATGAAGAAAATGATAGTTACCCTTGGTCACCATCACCAATAGAGCCTGGAAATTATGACATGATGATGTGTAGCTGGGATTTAGATGATTGGTATAGCATCACGGTAGATAATGGTCAGAAATTAACGGTTACCTATACTGGCGATGACCAGATTGGTGCAATGGCATTGGGTATTTTTGCGTTTGATATTGATTATAATTATGCTGTTGCATATACTCAAAATGAAAATATCATGTCATTGGAATATTCAGTTCAAGGAAATCAGCCATTAGAATTACATGTTATGGTTAGAAATCTGGGTGGAGAATCTGCAGAAGGGGCATATAATTTAAATATTTCACTTGAAAGTTTTGAACAAACTACATATTCAATTTATAGAACTATTGATGACAATGCTACTGAAAATATTTCAAATGGAGTACTATCTAATTATTATTCTGAAAATATTGATTTAGATTTTCGATATTGTTATACAGTTACTGCAAATCTTGCAGGGGTAGAAGGTGTCCACTCAAATGAAGCGTGTATCCCTTTTTCTGAAACTATTAATGTTAATATGATATTTGAAAATGGAAATAATCTTGTGAGTTTCCCCGGCATATTAGAAGATCTAAATAGTGTAAATTTATTAGATAATGGATTAGTTGGAGATGCTGAAATAAATTTTATTTTGGGACAGGGTGTTGGATTATTTAATACTGAAAGTGGATGGAGTGGTAATTTAACCACTATTTCTCCATATTCTGGATATTGGGTAAATTATGAAACAGAAGGAATATTTAACCGTGAAATTTCATTTTCAAATTTATTAGAAAATTGTGAAATATATGGTGATATCACTGATGGGAATAATTTAGTGTCTTTTAAATGGGGGCAAGGTAATGCTTCTACCCTTGATGCTTTAGGTGGTGAAGCCTTTGCTTCTGAAAACTTTAATTTTATTTTAGGACAAGGTCTTGGATTATTTAATACAGAAAATGGTTGGAACGGAAACTTAACTTCTTTAATTGAAGGTAAAGGATATTGGTTAAATATTAAAGATGGTGTTGAAATTGATTTTAAATGGGGGTTTGGAAATTGTGCTAATCCCGGTGGAAATGCTCTTATTAAAGAAGAAATAACAATACAACTTCCTGAAGAATATCAATTTATACAATCAACAAATCAAGCATTTTATTTATTAAATGAAATAATAATAGACGGTAAACACCCAAACGAAGGTAATATAATTCTTGCATATAAAAATGATATTCTTGTCTGCTCAACTGTATATAATCCTGAATTAACTATCTTACCTGTAATGGGGAGAGATTTAAGTTCACAAACAGTAGGCTTTTTAGAGGAAGGTGAAGTACCAACACTCAAAATAGTAAATTCTTTTGGTGAAATTATACAACTTGAAGCAGATATTGATGGATTTAAAAACTTACTCGTTTCAGAAATAGAAAAAGTGAGTGGTGATGCAAATAAAATTCCAACAGAATGGTTGTTGAACCCTGTATATCCTAACCCATTTAATCCAGTTACAACAATCAGTTTTGGATTACCAGTAGATATAAATATTAATCTATCAATATATGATATCGAAGGTCGTAAAATGATAACTTTAACTGATGGATTTATATCTGCTGGATTTCATACAATCGAATGGAATGCAGGAGGATTATCATCAGGTATATATTTTGTAAAGTTAGAAGCTGGACAATTTTCAAATATACAGAAATTGATTTTAATGAAATAATATCTATAATTAATTTTCCTTCAAAACGAAAGTAACTTTTTTACATTATCACTTACTTTCATTTAAAGCCTTGCTATTTGCAGGGCTTTTCTTTTTTAAAAAATGATATTATCCATATTTATAATTTTCGTAATTTAGTATTGAGAATTAATCTCAATAAAATATATTTGAGGTAGAAATGGATAAGAAAATATTAAATAAGTTTAAAGCTGTATTAAAAAAAGAACAATTAAAATTAACGAAACAACGCCATGCCGTATTGGCAAATATGATAAAAAGTAAAGGGCATAGAGAATGTGATGAAATTTATGACCAATTAAAATCCAATGGAGAAAATGTTTCTAGAGCAACAGTTTATCGAACGGTTGCAATTCTTGAAAAGTATGGTTTTTTGAGAAAATTAGAATTAGGAGATGGTCGAGCTAGGTATGAATATAAATTAGGATTAGATCACCATGATCATATGGTTTGTATTGAATGTGGACAGATAATTGAGTTTGTAAATTCTGAAATTGAATTATTGCAGGATAAAATTTGTATAGATATGAATTTTAAATTAGTTAGACATATACATCAATTATTTGGAGTGTGTGAAATTTGTCAAAATTAAATTCACTTATTGATTTAAATATAAATGAAGTTGCAATTATTGAAAAATATAATCTTGCTGAATTTGGTAGTATTAGAATGCAAGAAATGGGTTTGATACCGGGCAACATTATTAGACTTGTAAAAAAGGCACCATTTAATGGACCCATTGAAATTAAACTTGATGGGTTTTATTTAAGTTTACGACGAGATTTAGCAGAAAAAGTTCAAATTAGAAAATTGAAATAAATGGTAAAAGTTAAAAAAATTGCATTAATTGGAAATCCCAATTCTGGTAAAACAGCATTATTTAATATTTTAACGGGGTTAAATCAAAAAGTATCTAACTATCCCGGAATTACAGTTGAGAAAAAAACAGGAATTGCAAAAATATCTGATTCACAACATGTCGAATTTATTGATTTACCGGGTACCTATAGTGTAATACCAAGTTCGTTAGATGAAAAGTTAGTTACCATCCAAATTCAAAATTGGATGAAAGGTGATAATAAACCAGATATTATCCTTTCAGTTGTTGATGCGACTAATTTATCACGAAATTTATTTTTAACATCTCAATTATTAGATTTAGGAATTCCTGTAATTATTGCATTAAACATGATGGACTTAGTTGAAGATAATGAGTTAATAAATATAGATATTCTTAAAAAACAATTTAATGTGGCAGACGTTATTCCAATTTCGGCATTAAAAAAAACAGGAATTAACAAGCTAAAAGTATCACTAGAAAAAACTATTTTAGACCCAATTATTAATAATTCATCATTTATAGATAATCAATTTCTATTTCAAGAAAAATTGAATGAAATTAAACTATTATTAGAAAATTGTAATTTCCAATCTGAAAGATTTAAACACGCACATGCAATTCGATGTATTTCATCAACACGAATGATAGAATGTTTAGAAGTAGATTTAGAAATTCAAAATAAAATTATTGAAATAAGAGAGCAAATTGTTAAATCAGCTATGAAAGCAGGTCATTTACAAAAAATTATGGAGCCTGCACTTCGGTATGATTGGATAAACAATCGGCTCTCTAATAAACCTCCAAAAGAAGATATTCATATTAATTCCACCAGTGAAAAAGTGGATAAAGTACTAACTCATCCCATATTCGGTTTAGCATTTTTTATTAGTCTATTGTATTTTATTTTTAAATCAATATTTAGTTGGTCATCTATTCCAATGGATTTTATTGATTCACAAGTCATTGCATTTGGTGAATTAGTTTCTGGAATATTGAATCCAGGCTTATTACATGATTTAATTGTTGAAGGTGTAATTGCAGGTGTTGGGGGAATAATTATTTTTCTACCTCAAATTTTAATATTGATATTCTTTCTTACTTTATTAGAAGATACGGGATATATGGCAAGAGTTGCATTTATGATGGATAGAATTATGTCAATTGCTGGATTACATGGGAAATCTATTCTACCTTTAATGAGTGGTTACGCATGTGCAATTCCAGGGATTATGGCAAGTAGAACAATTGAATCTTGGAAACAACGATTAGTAACAATGATGGTGCTACCTCTATTGAGTTGTAGTGCAAGACTTCCTGTTTATTCGCTCTTAATTGGTGCATTTGTTCCTGCTGTTTCAATCTGGGGATTTGATGCACAGGGATTAACACTGGTATTTATGTACTTTTTAGGAACAATTACTGCTTTTTTACTTGCTATTTTATTTTCTAAATTTTTAAGTGATGAAAAATCAACCTCCAGTTTTATTATGGAATTACCCCCATATCGAATGCCATTATGGAGATCTGTTTTTAGGCAAGTTTATATGAAAGGTAAAGGGTTTGTAAAGGATGCAGGTAAAATCATAATGGCAATTTCAATTTTATTATGGTTTATGGCTTCTTTTCCTAAATTAGAAAATGGTGATTCGGTAAGTATTGACCAAAGTTATGCAGGAAAAGTTGGACATTTTATAGAACCGATAATTGAACCACTTGGTTATGATTGGAAAATTGGTATTGGGTTAATTACATCTTTTGCTGCGAGAGAAGTCTTAGTTTCAACTTTAGCCACAATTTATAATGTTGAGGCAGAAGATGATAATATTATTCCATTAAAAACGGCAATGCTAAATGAAAAAGATGATAATGGACATCCTAAATATTCCATATTAATGGCATTATCTCTAATGGTTTTCTATGTATTTGCTGCTCAATGTATGGCAACATTTGCGATTATTAAAAAAGAAACAAATTCCTGGAAATGGCCTGCATTCATGATTGTTTATATGACCATTTTAGCTTATGGAGGTGCGTTATTAGTATATCAAGGTGGGTTAGCACTCGGTTTTTCATAATATCCTATTGTAACAATATGTTGCGAGCAGGAAAGCAGATTTCATTTCATTAATAAATTATACCCTCGATTTTTAGATAGTTTTATATATTTAACACTAAATAATGGATAATATAATGAAAAAATATTTAAATCTTTTTATTCTTACATTCTTTCTTTCATTTTCTTACTCACAATGGTGGTTTCCAGAAATGGAAATTATTCCTTCAAATCCAAACTCAAATGATAATATAACGATACGAATATTTGGGGATACACCGAGTAATGTAGTTAGTGCGACGACAGAATTAATGTTTATTGACAGTGCATTTGTTTTAAATACATCTGTAATCCTTGGTCCATTAGCTGTAATTGAAAATTTTGAAACCATAACTGAAATTGGACAAGTAAATTCAGGGTATTATTCAGTCATTGCAAATGTAAATTATGGATATAATAATTTGAATGGTGAAATTGATATTTTTGATGAACAAACAATATCATCAAATTTTTCAGTAAACAATGTTAACGAATGTGAAGATTTGGCATTTGTAGATTTTGGATTTTGTGATATGGTATTAGGTATTGCATTTGTTGATGGGCAATGTAATTATATGTCTGGTTGTGATTGGGTCGTTGATGGAATAGATTATTCTGATCAGTTTTTTGAATCTATTAACGAATGTAGTGAGGCATGTGAATGTTCTGAAGGGTGGGTGAATTGCTTTGTCAATCCATGTTTAGTTTCAGAGTGTCCAGCATACCCTGATGCATATTGTATTCCTGATTATTGTGGTGGTTGTTTTGCTGATTATTTCGTTAATGGTGTTGAGGTTGATTGTGAACTACAAAATTATGGGGGCTGTACAGATTCTATTGCATTGAATTTTGATGAATCAGCAACTTTTAATGATGGTTCGTGTGAATATGAATGTGGAACCCTAAACCTTGCAGGCTGTTTTCAAACTGGTTGTGGTGAGGGAGAACAATGTATAGATTTTGGAAATTCAAATGTACCTGGATTTTGTATTTCAAGTACATGTGGTTGCGATGGTAATGATGGTTGGATTTGCACAGATGATTGCAATGGAGGGGTTTGCATTCCAATTGAACCAGAACCTGGAGATTATTGTCAGTTAGAAAATGAAGGTCCGGGGATATCTTCATGTAATAATCTATGTGTTACTTTAGATTATTTTGAATCTGTTGTAGGAAATGGAAATTGTGATGATGAAATTTGGGGATCTGAATTTAATTGTCCAGCTTTTGATTGTGATGGAGGTGACTGCGGTGATGAATTAATTAATGGCGAATGTATTGAAGCCAATTTAAATTGTGGAAGTGGTGATTATAATGAAGATGGTCAATTAAATATTTTAGATATTGTAGGTATCGTAAATATCATTTTAATTAATCATATAGCAACTGAGGATGAATTATGTCTATTGGATGTGAATGAGGATGGTGGAATAAATATTATTGATATTGTTCAAATTGTACAATGGATATTAAATCCACTACCTCAGGAAATTCGAATTGATTCAGGTACTTCATTTGGTGAATGTACAGGATATTGTATTTTTCAATTGATAATTGAAAATGGGAACGCTCACTTTGTAGCATATAGTTGGTGGGATGTTCTTTCTTTCACAGATTTCACAGATTTAGTTTTAGATATTGTGTTAACAGATTCAGAATGGAATAATATATTAAGTTATATTAATTTTGACTATTTTCAAACTTTAGATGATGTTTATGGTTGCCCAGATTGTGCTGACGGAGGTACAGAATGGGTAGAAATATCAATTGATAATGAAATTAAAAAAGTAACCTTTGAAGCCTATACTGAAGTAAATGGAATTGAGGATTTAATTTTAATTTTAAGAGAATTAAGAACAAATTATTGGGAGCAAATTTCGCCATATTAAATTTTTATTTATATAAACGGGAAGTATAATATATGTTTTTAATTTTATTAATAGTCACATTCATTCTATCTGTAATAGTATCTTTAATTATTGTAAAAATTTTTAATCGTCCAATTGAAAATATACTAAATCGAATTATTTCAGACTCAATAAGTCAAGTTTGGTCAAAATATTTATATTTTGCAATTTTGGTTACAGGAATATCAAATGGTGTTCGAATTTGGGATTTAGAAAAATATATTACTGCAAATCACAAAGATTTTCAGGTTGTTGAGTTAAATTTTGATAGATGGGTGCTAGAAATTTATAGAACTATTATTGGTTCACTACAAGGAATTGCTTGGATGTTATTAGTTTTTTTCATATTTGCATTGATTGCATTTGTCATTGTTAGAGTGGCAGAGTTAAAAAAATTAAATGATTAACAATTTATTAGTAATAAATATAAAAAAATAAATATATTGAAATATTAATGTAATATTCTATTTTAAAGGGTTTGACATGGTTTTTTTTAATAACTATATGCATAAAAATAAATTATTTAAATAAATATAAAATAATTCTTGCACAATAATATAGAAAAGCAATATAATACAGCAGTGCCTTACACTTGTGTTTTTAATGTTTAAATAATAATAATAATAATGGAGAAAGAAAAAATGAAGAAAATCATTTTATATTTTATAGTTTTAATGAGTTTTACTGCTGGGATATGGGCTGGAACCCCTGGTTCAGCTGGGAAGGGAAAGGCACTTCAGCAAGTGTCCAATCCTAGTGGTAAAGAAATTACCATCAATGAAACTCTTATTCATGATGGATCAACTGAGTTAGAATTGCGTGATGGTGAAGTTTGCACAACAGATGCAGATTGTACTGAGGGTGATTTTTGCGATGCGGGTATATGTACAGAATTAGTGGGTGATTCTGACATAGATACAGATGGTGACGGTCTTACAGATGATGTAGATGACGATGATGATGGCGACGGAATACCTGATGACGAAGAGAATGATGCAGATGATACTGATGACGATGCAACTGATGATGATTCAGACGACGATGATGCAACAGACGACGACGATGATGCAGATGATGACGATGTAGATGATGATGCAGATGATGATGATGCAGACGACGATGATGCAGATGATGATGATGCAGATGATGATGATGCAGATGATGACGATGCAGATGATGACG
This sequence comes from Fidelibacterota bacterium, assembly GCA_014381925.1. Taxonomy (GTDB): domain Bacteria; phylum Fidelibacterota; class Marinisomatia; order SCGC-AAA003-L08. The sequence goes on from JACNKR010000022.1 coordinate 41,445, forward strand.
ATGCAGA
>JACNKR010000010.1 GCA_014381925.1 Fidelibacterota bacterium
ATTACAGATGGGCTGTATGACTTCTTTAGGTGTCCGTTTTTTTGTAGGAAGATCATAATAATACATTATTGTAAAAGGGTGATTAATTAATCACCCTTTTTTATTTAAATAATTTTTTTGGATAAATTTTAGAATTGATTAAACTATTTATTTCATTAATAACAAAAGGTTTATCTTCTTTAAATGTTACTCCGAACCAAGTTGAATCACTTTTTAAAACTGTAACAGACTCCTTCTTTGCTATAATTAAGTCATTGATTACAGATGGAATTAAAAATTCACTTTTTAATTCATTTCCATTCGAACTAAGAAATTCTACTATCATTTCATTTAAGTATTTGAATAATTTGGGTGTAAATCCCCACATATTCATTGATACGGGTTCGTTACCATAAAGGGTTATATCTCTATTAGATGAAATAGTATCCCTTTTTTTTTCTAGGCTTTCAGTTTCGGTTACAGTATCAAGGTTGCCATTAACTATTTCACATAAACCACGTGTAACACTTCCAAATTTAGACAAAGTTTTATCTAAACGAAACGCAACCATGCTAAAATCATCGGTATTGTTTTTATAAAAATCAGAAATAACTTTAAAAGATTCAAACCCATAAAAATCATCACCATTAATAACTACAAATGGTTCATTTATAAATTTTTCAGCTGATAGTATAGCATGCCCTGTTCCCCAAGGCTTAATCCGCTCCGATGGACATTTAAATGGCTTAGGTAAATAGTTTAATTCTTGAAAAGCATATTTTATTTCAATATTATCTGCATATTTATTGCTGACTTTTTCTTTAAATTCAAGCTCAAATTCTCTTCTAATTATAAAAATGACTTTTGTAAATCCAGCTTTAATTGCATCAAAAACAGAGTAGTCAATAATTGTTTCTCCATTTGGACCAACAGGATCTAATTGTTTTAATCCACCATATCTTGAACCCATTCCTGCGGCCATAACTAATAGTGTTAAATTATTCATTTATACCTTTAATTTTATTTAAATTGAGTTTTATTGGAAAATTACTGACAATATTGAAAGATCGACACTTAACTATTAATAACTTGGATGTTTAAATAAAAAAATATCAAGTATTAAATTAAATAAATTCTCCATAAATAATAAATTACGATTAATTCTATGTTTTATATTATTGAGAATTAGAATTTATTTTGTAAGTTTATATAAAATTAATGAAGAAATTAAAGACAAGCTTAATGATATTGTACCAATAATTATTTTCCCATAAAGTATATATCCTAAGCCAAGCAATAAACCATATACAATTATACATCCTAAAATCATACATAGTATTCCTGTTGGTACTGACCAAATTTTATTAATGCTGTCAGTAGAAGAGAATTTTTTCCACCCTGGCCCACCTGGATTCACTTTATTTACAAATTTTTGTAATGTTTCTTTATCATCTGGTGGAGTTAAAAATGTTGCAATAATCCAAACTAATGTTGTTGCAATCGCTCCAATTACTAATTTTTGCCACTCATGCAGATTGATTAATTGTAGTTCATCATGTATAAAGCTAAAATAAATAGATATAATTAGGGATGAAATCATTGCCACAATTTCTGTATATGCATTAATTCGCCACCAAAACCATCTTAATATATAGATTAACCCCGTACCTGCTCCGAGTAATAATAGAAGTGAAAAAGCTTGCCCTGCATTTTTAAGCACTAACCCTAAACTAGCACCAAGAATTAATGAGAGAAATGTAAATAATCTTGCTATTTGGACTAAATGTGATTCACTTGCTGTTGGGTTAATAAATCGTTTGTAAAAATCATTTACCAAATAACTAGCACCAAGATTTACCTGTGTGGACATTGTACTCATAAATGCAGCAATTAATGATGCTGCAACTAATCCGAGTAAACCAGATGGAAGTAAAGTCAACATTGCTGGATATGCAACATCGTGCCCAAGTTTATCTTCAGGTAAATTTGGAAATGCAGACTGTATATCTGTCAATTCAGGGAAAATTATTAATGAAGATAATGCGATTAAAATCCATGGCCATGGTCTTATTGCATAATGTGCAATATTAAATAATAAAGTTGCACCTATTGCATTTTTTTCATCTTTAGCGGAGAACATTCGTTGTGCAATATAGCCACCGCCGCCTGGTTCCGCTCCAGGGTAATAACTTGCCCACCATTGCACAGCTAATGGTACAAGCAAAACAGGAACCCAAACATCTGGATTTGATAAATCAGGTATTAACGAAATTTTATCAATAACATTAGAATGAGATATTAAATTAGACAAACCATCAATTTGTTCTAACCCTAAAATATAAATACTTGCCCAAATCGATCCAATCATTGCTAACGTAAATTGTACAAAGTCAGTTATTATAATTGCTTTAAGTCCACCTAAAGTTGAATAAATTAGAGTTATAGAACATGCAATTGTTAATGTTACCCATCCAGGCCAGTTTAAAACAATTTCTCCAAATTTAACTGCAGCGAGGCTTACTGCACCCATAACTAATACATTGAAGATTAATCCTAAATATAATGCTCTAAATCCTCTTAGAAATGCTGCAGGTTTACCACTATATCTTAATTCATAAAATTCTATATCTGTTAATACTCCTGATCGATGCCAAAGTTTTGCATAAACAAATACAGTTAACATTCCTGTTAAAAGGAAAGACCACCATCCCCAATTACCAGAAACACCTTTTTGCCTAACTAAATCTGTTACAAGATTTGGAGTATCAGTTGAAAAAGTAGTTGCAACCATAGATACACCTAATAGCCACCATGGCATATTTCTCCCCGCAAGAAAAAATGATTTTGTATCTTTACCTGCTTTTTTAGATGCCCAAACTCCAATTATTAATGAAATTAAAAAATATATTCCAACAATAGACCAATCTAGTTTACTTAATTGCATAGGATAATTTCCTTATTAAACGATAGTTTTATTTAAATAAACTAAATTTAAATCATATAATTTAAAATGTTTATGTTAAACTTTAGTGAGTATTGATTTTTAAAAAAAAGACTTCAATAATTGATGTGTTTCCTTAAGTCCATCGACCTGAATTTTTGTATGGCCTAATACAGGCATGAAATTTGTATCACCTTCCCATCTTGGCACAATATGTAAATGAACATGTTCTTTTATTCCAGCACCAGCTACAGCACCAAAATTTGCACCAAAATTAAACCCTTCAGCATTCATTTTAGATTTCATTATTTTCATTAATTTGCTGCTTAATTGCATCATTTCTAGTTGAGTGTTTTCGGGTAATAAATGGAATTCTGAGTTATGTTCGTAAGAAGAAACCATTGAATGACCATTATTATATGGATATAGATTTAATAAAATAAAACTATATTTTCCACGAAAAATAATGAAATTTTCATTATCATTTAAAGATTTAGATTTTGTACAAAAGATACATTTTTTATTATTCTGTTTGGGAGATTTAATATAATCCATTCTCCATGGTGCCCATAAGTTTTTAATTTCAGGCACTCTTTCTCTCGATTTCAAAATCTTTTATCACCTTGAGTAATTCAACTTTTGGCATATCTTCATATCTTGAAAATTCTATTGAAAATAATCCTCTTCCACCAGTCATTGATCTAAGTGCTGTTGAATAATCATGAATTGTGGCTAATGGTACATCGGCAGTTATTATTTGAAAATGACCATCTGTTTCCATGCCTGAAACTTTCCCTCTTCGTTGAGATATATCTCCCATTACATCACCCATTGCTGATTCAGGAACTTTTATGATGATTTTATAAATCGGTTCAAGTAATTTTGGTTTTGCCGTTTTAAATGCATCAATAAATGCATGTTTACCTGCAATTTGAAATGCCATATCATTTGAGTCAACAGGGTGCATTTTACCATCATAAAAATCAACTTTTAAATCTACTACTTTACACCCCGCAATAACACCTTCTATACATGTTGAGTTAATACTTTTTTCTACTGATGAAACAAAACTACGATCTACATTTTGACCTACAAGGTTTTGAGTGAAATCGATTCCAGTTCCTCTTGGTTTTGGTTCAATTTTCAACCAAACTTCAGCAAATTGACCTGAGCCACCAGATTGTTTTTTATGTCGATATTTTGAATTAGAACGAACTGTAATTGTTTCTCTGTATGCTATTTTTGGCGGAATAGATTCTAATTCAACATGGAATTTTCGCTTTAATTTATTCATAATTGTATTTAAATGAAGTTCACCTTGACCTGATATAATGGTTTGTTTTAATTCTGAATCGACTGAATATTGGAAGGTTGGATCTTCATCATGTAAAGTTGATAATCCTTCTGATATTTTATCTTCATCTCCTTTTGATTTTGGAATTATTGCTAATCTAATATTTGGATTTGGGAATTTAATTTTAGGTAAAACAATTTGAGTTTTTATATCAGAAAGTGTATCATTTGTATGTGTGTTTTTTAGTTTAAGCACTGCTGCAATATCACCTGCAATTACTGATGAAGTATCTTTTCTTTCTTTACCATTTAAATAGAAAATTTGCCTTAATTTTTCATTTTGATCACGCGTTGTATTTTTAAGGTCATCACTCGGGGCGAGTTTTCCACTATACACTCTGAAAAATGATAACTCACCCATATGTGCTTCACTAATAGTTTTAAAAACAAAAGCAGATGTTGGATCATTAATTGATACACCATGTGAAATTTCTTCTTCTGTCCCAGGTTTTAGCCCAGAAACTTCTTTAAAATCTGAAGCACATGGTGCATATTTTGACAATACATCCATTAATCTTTTTACACCTACATTTTTCTTCCCAGAAACACAAAATACAGGTATTAATCCACCGGTAAGGAAGGCATGGTGTAAACCACTTCGTAGTTGTTCTTCAGTTAATTCTCCTTGGTCAAAAAATGTTTCAAGAAGCGTATCATCTGATTCTGCAATGAGTTCAATAAGTTCATTGTGAAGGGAGTCCAATTTAGATTTTAATTCTTCATCAGCATTTGTAATATTAAAATTCCCAGTTGAATTGGGTTCATAATTATGAATTTCTTTCCGTAATACATCTCCAATTTGATGGAAGTTTTCACCAACATCAATCGGGATTTGGATTGGAAAAACTTTATTTCCATATCTATTTTTAGCCATTTCAATAATTTTATCAAAATCTACATTTTCGCGGTCTAACATATTTATAATAATTAATTGAGGGAGAGTATAATCCTTTGTTGCATATTCATTTACTAATTCAGTCCCAACTTCTATTCCATTAACCGCATTTATTACAACAGCTACAAAATCAGCTACATGCATTGCTGATTTAACTTCACCTTGAAAATCTAAATATCCGGGTGTATCAATAATATTAAGTTTCCGACCTTCCCACTCAAAATTTAATAGAGATGATGAAATTGAATGTTGGCTTTTTATTTCATCATGATGATAATCCGAGATTGTATTTCCATCTTCAATTGATCCCATTCTATTTATGACCTTTGCATTGAACGCCATTGCCTCCGCTAACATTGTTTTTCCAGATGATGCATGACCTGCTAATGCAAAATTAATAATATTTTCTGTTGAATAGTTTTTCATTTTTTTTCTCCTATTAAAACAAAATCCAAAGGAATTCCCTATGGATTTTATCTTAAATTTATATTTTAGTTAATACCCCGTTTCATAAATGAAATAAGTTGGATTTGTCTGTCTATAATAATTTTAAACATTTTTTAATTTTGTATATTTTCATTAAATATTATAACAAAAGTTATTTTGAATTATAGGTTCAAGCAAAATGTTTTACTTGAAATTTACTTTTATTTTTCTTTTTAAGGAAACTGCCTAATTATATTAAAATAATCTTGATTTTATTTTTATTACAAAAAATAATCTTGTGTTTATGTGTAAAATATTATATAAATTAAGATATTATGAAATTAGATAATATAGATAAAAAGATTTTAATGTTATTGCAAGAAGAAGGGAGAGCTACGGCGAGCTATGTTGCAGAAAAAGTTCATTTATCTGTGCCTGCTTCTGCGGAACGGATTAAAAAATTACAAGAAACGGGGATAATAAAAGGGTTTAGGGCTGTACTTGATACTGAAATGCTCGGTTTAGATATAGAGGCATTAATTACGATTGTTTCTGATTCTTCAAAATACTATGAAAAAGTAATTAAAAATGCCAAAAACACATCCGAAGTTGTAAGATGTTTTTCAACAACAGGTGATGGATCACATGTACTTTTAATTCAAACACAAAATAGTAAAACGCTAGAATCATTATTAAGAAAAATACAATCATGGCCAGGCGTAATAAGAACGCATACACAATTAATTTTATCATCATATAAAGAACTAAAACCTATTTATTTTGAATAATCATAGTTAAAAAGAAGGAGAGTATATGTCAAAAATAAAAGCAGAATATATTTGGATGGATGGTCATTTTCCTACCCAAAAACTTAGATCAAAAACAACCGTAATTAATGGTCCAATTACAAATATTGAACAATTACCTGATTGGGGATTCGATGGTTCGAGTACTCTTCAAGCTGAGGGAAATGCAAGTGATTGTCTTCTGAAGCCTGTTTATTTTGCACTTGATCCAATAAGAGGTGGAGATGATATTTTAGTAATGTGTGAAGTTTTTAATGCTGATGGAACGGTACATAAATCAAATTCAAGAGCACCGCTTAGAGAACTAATGAAAAATCATACAAAACAAGAACCATGGTTTGGAATTGAACAAGAATATACATTTTTTCAAGGAAGATCTCCATTAGGATGGCCAGAAGGAGGTTATCCTGCCCCTCAAGGTCCATTCTATTGTGGTGTGGGGGCTGATGAAGTTTTTGGTAGAGAAATTGTAGAAGAACATATGTCGGCCTGTCTTCATGCAGGAATTGAACTTTCAGGAATTAATGCAGAAGTAATGCCAGGGCAATGGGAATTTCAAGTTGGACCAGTTGGAGCATTAGATGCAGGTGATCAAGTTTGGATGGCTAGATGGTTGTTATATAGAATTGCTGAAGATTTTGGAGTGAGTGCAACATTGCATCCAAAACCTGTAAAAGGTGATTGGAATGGTGCTGGAGCACATACAAATTTCTCAACTAAAGCAATGCGTGAAGAAGGTGGTTTAGATGTAATTATTGAGGCTTGTGAAAAATTAAGTAAAAATCATGATGAACATATTGCTGTTTATGGTGCTCATAATGAAGAACGATTAACTGGACTTCATGAAACATGCAGTATAAAAGAATTTAGATATGGTGTGAGTGATAGGGGTGCTTCAATTCGGATTCCGATGGCAACACATAAAGATGGAAAAGGATATTTAGAAGATCGAAGACCTTCTGCAAACATGGATCCATATAAGGTATGTGCAAAATTAATTGAAACCGTTTGTGGTTAAAATTATTTAACAAAATAGATGTAAATTTGAGCCCTTTTTAAGGGCTCATTTATTTTATGATTAAAACACCATTTAAATTATTTTTAACATGTCCTCGCGGATTTGAAACAACTTGCAGTCAAGAATTGAAATTGATTGGTATAACACATCGCAAATTAGAAGATGGGGGAGTTTCATTTTCAGGTGATATGAACGATGTGTATAAAGTTAATTATTTGTCTCGCACAGGCATGATCTTATGGCTTGAAATTGATAAAATTAATGTTAGAAATGAAAATACCATTTATGAATCACTAAAAATTATGAAATGGAATGAATTATTTAAACCTGACTCAACATTTTCATTTAATTGTATTCAAAAAGGCAACCGATTTAAAAACACACATTATATATCTTTAAAAGGAAAAGATGCAATTGTTGATTATTATAAAGATAAAAACGAAACCCGACCAAATGTTGAAAAACAAAATGCAGATTTAAACTTTCTTATTTTAATTGATAATCATAAAGGGAAATTATTAATTAACACAAGTGGGAAGCCACTGTATAAAAGAGGTTATCGAACAATTCGGCATGATGCACCAATAAATGAAACTCTTGCTGCGTGTATTTTAAAATCAATTGATTGGAATATTGATACTCCATTATATGATCCATTTTGTGGTTCTGGTACAATACCAATTGAAGCTGGGCGAATAGTTAAAAATATACCGTCTGGAATATTAAGAAAAAAATGGGGGTTTCAGGCATTATCTGAATTTGATAAGAATAATTGGTTAGAAATTAAAAATAATGAAGATTCCAAAATAATAAATACTAGAAGTGTTAATATTTTTGCGTCTGATAATAGTAATTTTTGTATTCAGTCCTCTAAAATTCATTCTAAACATGCGGGTGTATTGGAGTTAATAAAATTTAGAACAACTGAAATAATAGATTGGATTCCATTTTCAGAAAATGGAATAATTATTACAAACCCACCCTATGGTATTAGGCTACATAAAATTCAAGGGATTAATAAATTATATTCTGATTTTGGTGATATTCTTAAGTCTAAATGTGAAGGATTTAATGCATACATCATTTGTGGAAACCGAGATTTAATTAAAAAAATTGGGCTTAAAACATCAATGAAAAAGCCAATTAGAATTGGAAAGCTTGATGGTAGATTGGTGGGGTTTGAATTATATAAAGGGTCACGGAAAAATAAATGATTCATCCTGTTTCTGAAACTACATTTAATAATAATGATGTTCAAATTGCAGTTAACCATCTACAAAATAATAATGTTATTGTATATCCAACAGATACTTTATATGGATTAGGATGTGATGTTTTTTCAAAAAAAGCGGTAAATAGAATTTATAAAATAAAAATTCTTTCTAAGCGTAAACCGTTAAGTATAATTTGTTCAGATTTTACACAATTATCTGAATTTGCTACCGTACCAAATTCATCTTATCGATTAATGAAAGATTTATTTCCAGGACCATTTACTTGTATTTTAAATGCGACAAATAAGGTACCAAAATTATTAATTTCTAAACAACGAACTGTGGGGATTAGAATACCAGACTCACCATTTATTTTAGAAGTTGTAAAAAAATTAGGTAACCCTATTATTACCACATCATTAACCAATATTGATGATAATTATATTACAGAACCAACGGAATTATATCATCAATATAAGAACCAAATTGATATATTATTTTCATCAAGTACATCAAAAACAAAACCATCAACAGTAATTGATTTAACTAGAAACGAACCCATTGTAATTCGTGATGGTTTAGGTGAAATCTAACGGTATTATATATTTAATTCCATCGAATAATAAAATAGCTCCATCGGAGCGGACTAATAGACCACTCCTACGGAGTTCCTGGTTTTTTAGTATAATGTGTGTTATTAATAGGTCACCTCTCCGAGGTTGAAAAA
>JACNKR010000024.1 GCA_014381925.1 Fidelibacterota bacterium
GTGGAATACGAAAAAAGTCGTATTATTACCACTTGAAAGAATGCGAATTTAGATTCAATTATAGGTATGAAAATATCTATCATATTTTATTAAAAATCTTCCTAAAAAACCCTCTTAACTAGTCTTGACCCAAGATTTAATTATATGCATGAAATTATTTATAAAATATTATTTTGATTTTTAATTCAATTATTGAGGGATAAACTTATTATACCATTCCACAAACCCCATATTTCCCAAAAAGAATTAGATGGGGTATCAGAAACAATTCAATCTGGTTGGTTAACAATGGGACCAAAAACATTGGAGTTTGAAAATAATTTTAAGAATTATATTGGTTCTCAATTTGCAATTAGTGTCAATTCTGCTACTGCAGGTTTGCATTTAGCATTAAATGCAGTTGGTGTGAGTCGAGGTGATGAAGTTATAATCCCTGCTAACACATTTATTGCAACTGCGGAAGCAGTTACTTATTCTGGTGCAATACCTATTCTATGTGATATTGAGGAAAAAATTCATAATATCAATGTAGAATTAATTGAAAAATTAATAACACCTCAAACCAAAGCCATTATTCCAGTTCATTTTGGTGGTCATTCCTGCAAAATGGATGAAATCAATATGATTGCCAATAAGTATAACCTTAAAATAATTGAAGATGCCGCACATGCTTTACCTTCATTTTATAAAAATAAATTGGTTGGCACATTTAGTGATGCGGTTTGTTTTAGTTTTTATGCAACCAAAACTCTCTCCACTGGAGAGGGAGGAATGGTTACAACTAATAATAATAAAATTGCCGAAAAAGTAAAACTACAAAGGTTACATGGTATTAAAGGTGACGCCTGGAAAAGAAATGAAAACAAAAATGATTGGTATTATGAAGTAGTTGATCTTGGCTATAAATATAACACAACGGATATTCAATCAGCATTAGGATTGGTTCAGCTTGAAAAATTGGAATGGATGAGAGATGAACGAAAAAATATAGCTAATATTTATAAAGATGCATTTTCAGGAAAGATAGATTTTATTGATGAAAGTCCCGAAAATGAATCATCATGGCATTTATTTGTCATAAAAACAGGTAACAGGGATGAGTTACATCAGAAACTAAAAGAAAAGGGAATAGATACATCTGTTCATTTCATTCCAATTCATAAACATCCCTATTATAAAAACAGATATTCTTACAATAATGAAGATTATCCGGTTGCGAATTTTGTGTTTGAAAAATCACTATCATTACCTATCTATCCAGGATTGAGTGATACTGAAGTTGAGTATATAATAAAATACGTTTTAGAATATGCAGAGGATAGCAATTAATAATTTATGCTGGGAAAAGTTTCAGCGATATTTTTGTTGATTATATTAAGTCCACTTTTTATGGTTATATCAATCTTGATTTTGATATTTTCTGGGAGACCAATTATTTTCAGACAAAAAAGGTGTGGATTCCAATATAAAGAATTTGAAATTATCAAGTTTAGAACGATGCACCCAAATAATGGATATGAATTAACAGAATATAAAGATGAGCGAATAACAAAAATAGGTAGATTTCTCAGAAAGTTTAAGTTGGATGAACTCCCCCAGCTAATTAATATCATTGAGGGAAATATGGGATTTATTGGTCCACGTCCGGAAGCAATTAAAATAGTCAATAATAATAGAGAATATTTCACTTATTTAAATACAATAAAGCCTGGTGTTACGGATGTCAATTCTATTATTTTTAAAGACGAATCAATCATATTCAAAAACCTAAATATCAAAATATATGAAAAGGAAATTCTTCCCATCAAATCTCGATTGTCATCTTTGACAGTTATTAAACAAAATATTATTAATAAAATTATTCTGATAATATTTTCAATCATTTCAGTAATTAATCATAATCTTTCACTACATTTAGTTCGGTACTTCTTTTTACCTAATTTGGAGTTAGATTTTAGAATTAAATTAAATAAGCTACTTTCAAAACAAATATTCTAATGCTGATACATTTAATAAATAAGATTAAACAATTAAGTAGAAAACAAAAACAATTATTGATGGTTGGTGCTGATGTTTTTATTCTGCCATTTGCTCTATGGATTTCATTATCACTTCGGTTAAGTAATTTATGGCCCATCCAATATTGGGTTTCAAATTGGTGGGTTTTACTATTAATTCCTTTGCTATCTGTCCCAATGTTTATTCATTATGGATTATATAGGGCTGTTTTAAAATATATGGGTTATCAAGTAATAGTAGCAACAGTGAAAGCAGTAACCCTGACAAGCCTCTGTATAGGAACATTATTAATGTTTATAAGAGACATATATTTTCCTCGATCCACAATTATGATATTTTGGTTTGTATCCATTTTGTTAATAATAGCCAGTCGCTACTTTATGAAGTCAATATTATATTTAAAGGAACCTATTAAAAAACCAATTGGTTTATATGGTGCTGGAGAAGCTGGCTCTCAGGTTATTGATATTCTTCGATCCAGCTCAGAATATATACCTGTTGCTCTTTTTGATGACTCTCCTGTTAAATGGGGAACAGTTGTCAATTCTATGTGGGTTAACTCAAGCGAGAAAATGGGTGAAATAATTAAAAAAAAGAAAATCAAGCTTATATTACTTGCCATATTGGGAATTACACCAAAAGAACGTCGTCAAATTTTACAGAAAATATCAAAATACCCCGTTGAAGTTAGAATGATTGCTGGAATTGACAATTTGATTTCGGGGGATTTTAATCTCCAGCAAATAAAGAGTGTCGATGTTGAAGATATTTTAGGTAGAGACCCTGTTGAACCAAACAGAAATCTTTTGGAAAAAAATATCAATGGAAAAAATGTATTGGTAACTGGTGCCGGGGGGTCAATAGGCAAGGAGTTATGTAAACAGATCATTAATTTAAATCCTCAAAAAATAGTACTATATGAAAATAATGAATTTGCATTATATAAGACCCATTTGGAACTTAACAATTTAACTCAATATATTAAAGTTGTTCCAATATTATCTTCAATTTTGGATCCCCTGAAATTTAAAGAAACACTTGTAAAAAATCAAATTCACACAGTTTATCATGCAGCTGCTTATAAACATGTACCATTGGTGGAAATGAACCCCATAGATGGAATACGTAATAATATAATCGGTACTTATAACTGTGTAAAAGGGGCTTTGGATGCTGCAGTTGATACCTTCATTTTAATTAGTACAGATAAGGCGGTTCGCCCAAGCAATATAATGGGTGCAACCAAAAGATTTTCCGAATTAATTTTACAAGGTGCACATAATAATTCTAATGGAACATGTTTCTCAATGGTTCGATTTGGAAATGTGCTTGATTCTGCAGGGTCAGTAGTACCCTTATTTAGACAACAAATTAGTAAAGGTGGCCCCGTGACTGTAACCCATCCTGAAGTAACCCGTTATTTTATGTCCATTCCAGAAGCCGTAGAATTAGTAATTCAGGCGGGAGCTATGGCAAAAGGGGGTGAAGTATTCGTTTTGGAAATGGGAAATCCCATTCGTATAATTGATTTAGCTACAAAAATGATTCATTTAAGTGGGTATGTCCCCCAAAATAGTGAAAATCCAGATGGGGATATTGGTATTAAAATTACTGGATTACGCCCAGGTGAAAAATTGAATGAAGAGCTTATTATTGGAAACAATGTATATTCAACGGATCACTCTCAAATATTAAAAGCAGAGGAAAAGTCATTTGAGTGGGACAAAATTGAAGAGAAAACATTAAAATTAAAAGCCGCATGCGAAAGTATGGAAATAAATTCTGCAATAAAAGTACTAAAAGATTGTGTAAATGAGTGGAATCCAAGTTCAAATAGTGAATTTCATACACAATCTGATTGGCATATGAAAATTGACAAAAATACTGATATTGCCGAATGTTAAATTAATTGATAGAATACTGTTCTAATTAATTATGCGGATAATTCTGCTGTTAACCTTTCTTTCTAGTTCTTTTTGTCAATCTTTTATTATTCCCCAAAGACCAATATTCAACCTTTTAAAGTGGGAAGAAATAAATAGTAGTCATATTTTATTTCAAAAAGTGGGTCCCCTAGTAAATTCCACGCTTAGCCTCTCTGAAATCGCTTCATTTTATTATTCAGACAGTAAATCTAAGGGAATCCTAGATGGTGAAATATTTCCTGAAATAAGTATAAATAATTCTGATGGTTCTCGTATAAGGATTTATGGTTCTGCTGGTATTACCCTGAGCGAAAGTTTAACAATTCAAAATGAATTTGAGTTTGATAATAAAGGTGAATATGATCCTCATTTTCAGGGTGTTGAACGAGGATTGAAAAATGGATGGGTTGGATATTTGCAGCACTCTTCATTGACCTATCATTATTCAAAGGGGCATTTTTCATTTGGCAGGGGAAACCCCTATTTCTTTAATATGAATGAAAGTCTACTTTTAAATCCAAATTTCACTTCAGCAGAATATTTATGGTGGGAACATGAAGCTGAATGGCTCCAATTTGATTGGGGGTTGCTTATGTTAAATCAAGAGGAGTCTTTAAATCGATTTATTACCTTTCACCGCTATGGCATTAATAATAATAATTGGAGACTTGGGTTTACTGAGGCCGTCTTGGGTTCTTATGAGAATTGGGGTGCAGATGAGACAGGCTACATAATGCCTGCATCATTCCTGATTGAAACGGAAGAAAACAGAGGAATTAATGCTAACTTGATGTGGCTATTAGACGGTATGTACAAGTGGAAAAAGTGGACATTTTACGGGGAATTCTTAATCGATGACATTGCTTTAGACAGAAAATCTCCCCCACAAATTGCAGGGTCCGCAGGAATTGGGAGAAAATTTGATAAACTTTTACTGAATTTGGAATATACACGAATCAACCGCTGGACTGGAAACTATTGTGATCCATTTAAAAGGTGGATTGAAAGAGATGTGCCTATAGGCCATTCAATTGGTTCAGATGCACACAATTTATTAATAAACAGCTATTTTCCTTTTAACGAAAATTTAGCTGTTGAATTATCCTTCAATTGGATGGAAGATGGAAGTGGTACAGCGCTTGAGAGATTAATAGATTGGCCGGATGATGTCCCATGTGAAACAAACTTTGGTTATAATAGTGAATCATTTCCTTCCGCTTCAAATACAACATCATCTGGAGATACAAAATTCTACTATTTAATTAAAGATTGGTTGTTAGCTGAATTTCAAATTTCTGTAAATAAAAAAATGCCACCTTTAATAAAAGCGACATTCAGTTTTCAAATAAATTAAATTATTTCTAAAATTTTAGAGGTGTATTTATAAGTAGGCCTACATAAAGAAAATCAGTTGAATCGCCTGATGAAACCCCTTCTTTGGATGGGTATCCCAATGTTCTTTGTGCATGTAAATTTAATGCAAATTTAAAGCCTGAAAAATTCATGGGTAAATAATAATTAACATCTACTGGGATAGATAAAGCTGAAACGCTATAATCTCCGATAGATGTTGGTGTGAAGCCTAATCCTGTTCTAATTTCTATGGACTGTAATGGGAAAAGAGAGATATTTCCAATAATATTTGTTAGTTTTAAATTATTACTGCCTTCACTTGCATTCATCGAAGAGAAATATATATCTGTTCCGACATTAGCTTCCATCCCCGCCAAGTTAAATGAAATAGGTGTATCAATTCGTATGCCAAAATTGGACCCTGTTGAAAAACCATTCATTGTAACCGGTATAGTTGCACCAATAATTGTTGATACCCCAAAACCCAATGCTCCCCTACTTGGGCGAAATGATTGAGACGGTGGTACGCTCCTATTAGATCCATCGGGAACTTTTCTTGAAGGTGGAGAAGTTCTTTTGGTTATTTTATTACTTTTTTTGGACTGTTCTTGGAATGATTTTTTTGAGTTGCTGTAAGAACTGGTTCCAACTGGAGAAGAATTTTCAAAAAATGCATTTAAAAATTCTTCATATTCTTTAGCAGTTTCCATATCATTTGGGTTAAGTTCTAATTTTTGTAATTCTAATTCGTCCGCACCAAAATCAAAGTCATCATCTAATAAATATAGATTATCATCAAAAAGAATGAGTCGTTGTGACTTATTTTCCTCTTTGGCAGATTTTTTCTTTTGTTTATTTAAAGATTCTAATTCAAAATCATCAAAATCATCAAGATCATAACCTCTTCCTCCAAAAGAAAAACCTGTCATTAATAATGATAAGAGTACGACCCCCCCCATCCATTTTATATTTTTCAATTTCACCTGTTTATTTTCCATTTCAATTTAATTAATCCGCAGAATAGATTAAGAACTATTTTCTCTTATAAACAAGATGTTTTATTAACCATATATTAAGTAAACTTTTAGCCCAATATGAAGTAGTTTTACTCTATACAAGGTTTCCGTTAGAAGATTCCTTAAGCATTATAATTAAACGGGCAAGGGTGAAAAGTTGATGTGATTGAAATTAATTGTAGAATTAGACTTTCTTGCCTTACAGACAAGGATTCTAAAAACTTTTTAAATTATTTTTTCAATTATTGATGAACAAATTAAATAAGTCCTAAATTTAACATCTAATAAAGAATCATATTTTTAATCAAAACCCAATTTTGAACATTACTATTTTATATGGTGGGACTTCCACCGAGCATAAAATTTCCATCCAATCTGGCTTGGCAATTGCAGAAGCGATTAATGGAAAATATAATTTGGACATGATAAATTTGGACGGTGATATTTATAATACCCCACATCTATTATTGGATACGGATTTAGTTATTAATGCGCTACATGGAGGAGATGGAGAAAATGGTAGTATTCAATCCTTTATGGATTTACACCATATTCAATATACAGGATCTGGAGCCAAAGCCTGCAAAATAGCGATGGATAAAAATATAACAAAACTAATTGCGAAATCGGTAGGTATTCCCACTCCAAATTGGGTGTTGTTGAAACGAAATGCGAATAATGGGATGCAATTGCAAGACAATAATTCTCCAAAATTTTCCTACCCATATGTTGTAAAACCAGCTGATGAAGGATCAACCTTTGGACTTACAATTGTAAAGGATGATTCTGAATTAGAAGATGCCATTAGTTTAGCAGCTGAATTTTGCGATGAAATATTAATTGAAGAATTTATTCCTGGAAAAGAAATAACAGTGGGTATTTTAGATACTAAACCGCTGCCTATTATTGAAATAAAACCCCGTCATAATTTGTATGACTATGATTGTAAATATACAGAAGGTATGAGTGATTATATTGTCCCTGCCGAATTATCAGATTCAATTGAACGTTCTCTATCAGAAGATGCCTTGAAAATTTATAATACCATAGGCTGCCGCCATTATGCAAGAGTAGATTTTCGCCTAAATGATGAGGGACAGCATTACCTATTAGAAATAAATACACTGCCAGGAATGACATCTACAAGCCTGTTGCCAAAAGCCGCACTAGCCGCCGGACTTGAATTCCCAGACTTAATTGATACAATTATTAAAATAGCGAGTAAAAATAAATAATGAAATTTTACAATACTCTCCATAGAAAAAAAGAAGACTTTCAACCACTTGAAAAAGGTAAAGTCACACTCTACACTTGTGGTCCTACGGTCTATGATTATGCCCATATAGGTAATTTTAGAGCATATATTTTTGAAGATTTATTAAGGCGGTATTTGGAATTTTCAGGGTACGATGTATTGCAGATAATGAACATTACAGATATTGATGATAAAACCATTCGCAGGTCGATTGAAGAAAAATTGTCCCTTGAAAATTTCACAGATAAGTATACGGCGTCATTTTTTGAAGATGTGGAAACTTTGCAAATTTTACCAGCGCACCACTATCCAAGGGCAACGGAATTTATTCCTCAAATGATTGAGACAATTCAACAATTGGAAGATAAAGGATTTACATATACTACAGAGGATGGCTCTGTTTTTTTTAAAATTTCCCAATTTTCCGATTATGGAAAATTAGCGAATTTAAACCCTGATCAATTGAAAAGCGGTGACAGAGTTGAAGATGATGAATATGGTAAAGAAGAGGGTAGAGATTTTGCTCTTTGGAAGGGCTATAAAGCGCAAGACGGCGATGTAGGCTGGGATTCTCCCTGGGGCAAAGGGCGCCCAGGTTGGCATATTGAATGCTCGGTTATGTCAACACATTATCTAAGTAATCATTTTGATATACATTGCGGTGGTGTTGATAATATATTCCCTCACCATGAAAATGAAATTGCCCAAAGTTGTGCGGCATCCGGAGAGGCATTTGTGAATTATTGGCTTCATAATGAACATCTTTTAGTTGATGGACAAAAAATGAGTAAGTCAATGGGGAATTTTTACACACTCAGAGATTTGCTTGAAAAGGGATGTAGTCCCGAAGCTCTTAGATATACTCTTATTTCCACTCATTATCGCTCCAAATTAAATTTTACATTTGAAAAGGTCAAGGCAGCACAGAAATGTATTAACAGGCTGAGAGAATTAAAACGACGGTTGAAAAAGATTAACAATGAAGAGGCTGAAGTCTTAAGCGCTGAAACTGAAAGCATGTTATCTAAATTTTCAGCCAAATTGGGAGATGATTTAAACATTTCAGGTGCATTAGGAGAGTTATTTATTTGGGTCAATTATTTATTTGCAGAATTAGATAATGATAAGTTGGATTGCTGTTCAGCAAATGGAGCCCTTTCTGCACTTAGAAAAATTGATTCTGTACTTGGTGTAATTGAATGTGAAAATCTTGAAGTAGATGATAATATTCAGGAATTAATAATTGAAAGAGAAAAGGCTCGATCTGATAAAGATTGGGATAAGGCAGATAAAGTGAGAGGGCAATTAGATGAGTTGGGTATTGTTATAGATGATACCCCAGAAGGAACGGTATGGAAAAGAAAATAGGTCAGAATAAATTTGATTTAATTGATTAAAATGGTTGTAGGCATAAAGAAAAATAAAAAAAGTTATATTTTTTACTAATATCTATTGTTTTAAGTTTTTTAAACCATTTAAATTGCGAGGCTCTGACCGGGGTCATTTTTTATAATTAGAGAGTTTTTTAAAATAACTCTGCCATTGTAGCTCAGTTGGCCAGAGCGGCTGATTTGTAATCAGCGGGTCGGGGGTTCGAATCCCTCCAATGGCTCAT
>JACNKR010000021.1 GCA_014381925.1 Fidelibacterota bacterium
GAGCAAGCTCAAAATCTATCACCCTCGAATAGGAACTGCGTTTAGCGCCGTCGTTGGGGGTAATGCAAAGAAAGGTGTATTAACAAAATAACGCATTCTTCAAGTTTAGGGTCAAGTACAAATAAAATATTACAAAAACATCTTGAAAAACAAGATAGTAAAACTTATTTTATATACTTTTACATTTTAAAATTTGAGAGAATTTAATGAATAGAATTAAGGAAGTATTGCAAGAGAAAGGAATTAAACAAACTTGGTTAGCTGAAAATCTTGGAAAAAGCTTTAATATGGTAAATTCATATGTGCAAAATAGACAACAGCCAAGGTTAGAAGTTCTATATAAAATTGCAGAATTACTTAATGTTGATGTAACAGAATTATTAATTAAGGGAAAGAAAAATGGATAGAAAAATAGATAGCGAAAAAGCCATTAGAGAGCTTGTTAAATCAAATATGAAAACTTTTGCACAAACTTTCAGCAAAAGACACATTAGTGAAATTGATGACCCTAATGGTACAATTAATATGAAGATTCATAATGTTTTCATAGCTGCACTTGGAGAAGAATTTCAGTATTATACAGCCTTAGTTCGTTCTTTTGATAGTTCTTTGGGTAATATGTTAGAAACATTAGCAGTTAGTATTGCTGGTTTTTTCTATGATGTTACTGATAAGGTGAATGGACCATTATATCCTGCTCAAACTGCAAAAATCGCTGAATTATTAGAGGCATATAAAAATAGGAAAAATCCTAAAAAAGTTTCCGTTAATGACTATAAACTATTACGAGAAATTGAAAAACCAGAATCGGAAACAACAAAAGTTCATGTAAGTGACTTTTATCTTTACGATAAAGAAAAAAATGAATATTTTTTAATTGAATTAAAAATCGGAGGTGATTTAGACAACAAAAAAGCAAGGTCTGAAAAGGAGGCTATTTTTGAACAATACGCAATATTATCGAACACACTTGATAAAAACGCTAAAATTAAATGTTTTTTTGCAACAGCATATAATCGTTATGGCGAAGGTAAACCATGGAAACAAGGCAGAGTAAAACAATTCTTTTCAGAAGAAGAGTTATTAATAGGTAAAGACTTCTGGAATTTTATTTGTAAATCAGATAATGGTTATGATATTATTATTGATGAATACAAAAAGAATGCTGACATAATAAAAAATGCGTTTGAGATTTCTGTAAATGAAATAATAAAAACTAAAGTTGCCTAAATGACAAAAGTTGAAGCAATAATTAAGGTTTTAGAAGAAAATAATGGTATTGCCAATTGGAATATCCTTTATAATAATATTGAAAAATTTTATCCGAAAATTAAGAATCCAAAAGATTGGAAAGCTGGTGTTAGAGGTGTTTTATATAGGGAATTGGATAAGAAATTTAAGATGATTGATGAAGGGTTAATTTCATTAATTGATTATGATGAAGTCAAATTAAATTTTGTTGAACAAACTGAAATTATTGATGGTACAACTAAAACTGTAACTTTAGATATTAGAAAAGGTCAAAATAAATTTCGTAAAAAGCTATTTTCTGAATTTGTTTCTTGCCCTATCACTGGTATTAATGATAAGCGTATTCTTATAGCAAGCCATATAAAACCTTGGGCATTGAGTAATAATTTTGAAAGATTAGACAAGAATAATGGATTTATTTTTTCACCAACAATTGATAAACTTTTTGATTTAGGTTTAATAACTTTTGATACAAATTCAAGAATTATTGTTTCTTCAGATTTATCGTCAAAAAATTTTCAAAAAATTAAAATTGACAAAAAAAAAGAATATCCAAATTTGAAATTAAAAAACAGGATAGATTACATTAAATATCATCAAAATAATATTTTCATAGAATAATTTTATTGGTGGTGGAGCTGTTTATTTTTCAATCGATAATGCTAATAAATTTTATATAAATGATAAATCGAAAGATTTAATCGAATTATACAACAATATTAAAGAAAAAAAACAACCTATTCATAAATTGTTTAGTCGAAATTGATAAGTCTTGGTATGAAATCGAAAATATTTTTAATGCAAACAAGGAGATTTTAATAAATATATTTTCAGCATATAGGGAAAATGTATGTAAAAAGACTTAAAAAAACAAAGTAACAAGTTGGGCAAATACACAAGAAAAAGAATTAAATGTAAATTTATTTAGAAAGTTATCAAGAATGAGAGCGTTAGAGTTAAAAAAAGGTCTCTTATCAGATGAAGATGTTTTTCTAAATATACTGACAGCATTTAAAAGTTCAGTCTATATGTATTATCGTTACCTGTTAAATAATCCTAATTATTTAAAAAATTATCGAAATACAGCAGTATATTATTTTATAAGAAATTTTGCTTATAGTAGTATGTTTAGGTATAATTCAAATGGAGAATTTAATGTACCTTACGGTGGTATTGGTTATAATAAGAATAGTTTATCAAATAAGATTAATTATTTAAAAACGAACTCATTACAAAATAGATTGAAAAAAACTGAAATTGAAAATAACGATTTTTTTGATTTTATAAATACAAAAAACATTACTAAAAACGATTTTATTTTTCTTGACCCACCATATGACACTGAATTTAGTACGTATGATAAAAATAATTTTGGTAAAAAAGACCAAGAAAGATTAGCAGATTTGTTAACGAAAAATATTGTTTGCAAGTGGATGTTAGTAATTAAAAACACTACTTTTATTCATAAACTTTACGAAAAAGATGGAATTTATTTAAATTATTTTGACAAGAAATATGCTGTAAGTTTTATGAATAGAAATGAAAAGGCAACAGAACATTTAATGATTACGAATTATGATATTTCAAAGGCTGATGTCGAATTGACTATTGATGAGCATAAATATAGAAAAGAATATGTTTTAGAAATGCAAAACGAATTAGAAAGCACATACCCCTAACAAAGTGTATAAATCATTGGGCAATAAGTGGTTAAAATGAAATATAGAGCAATAAATAAAATTTACGGTAAATTGAAAGTGAAGTGCTTTGTAACGCCCAACGCTTCATACACAAACCGTTGTGGGTAATTATGTCCCGTTATGAAAATATGTATATTCTAAAACAATAAAAACCATGAAAAAATTACCTTTTATAATCTTAATTCTTCTTTCGGGAAGCTCTTTCGCCCAAAACCATATTGGTTCTAATATAAGTTCTCTAGCAGATTGGAGCAGTGAAATTACATTTGTTAATGTTTTTAATCAAGCAAGAGAATGGATTTCTTTTGATAATGGCGGGGCATGGGATTCAGGTGTTCCGATAGCTTTAAGTAGCGATGGTTACCCTTTAGAAATTCCATATAATGACGGAGTCAATCCTCCTCAATACGTGAGAACATTAATGTTGTGGGATATTGATGGACTTTATCCTTCTGGAAATTATAGATTAATTGTTTCAGGAACTGGCCAAATAACTTTGTCAGGAGCCGTGAATGGCACTTTTTCTTGTCCAGTAGACCAAGTTGTGTCAGTCAATAATAGTGGAGGAATAATTTTAACAATTAACTCTTCGGCTTTATCGGATCCGATAAACGATATTAGGTTAATTATTCCGGGCAGTCATAACACCTATCAGACAGCCCCTTTTAATCCTTCATTTTTAAATTATATTTCTGATTTTGAAACAATACGTTTTATGGATTTTATGAAAACAAATTTTTCACCAGTTGTAAGCTGGTCAGATAGAAGTCCACATGATTATTACACACAAACATTACAGAGTGGAGTGGCTTATGAGTATCTAATAGAGTTATGTAACACTACTCAAAAAAATGCATGGGTTTGTATCCCTCATCAGGCAGATAATAATTTTATTACTCAATTTGCTACGTTACTTAGGGATAGTTTAGATCCAAACCTTAACGTATATGTAGAATATACAAATGAAGCTTGGAATGGTATTTTTTCTCAAAGTCAATATGTAGAGATAATGGGAAATAGTTTGGGATATGCTGGTCAACCGTGGGAACAAGGTTGGAAGTATTATGCAAAACGCTCTGCGGACATTCATTATATTTTTGAAACAGTTTTTAATAACGAAAATAGAATTGTAAATGTTGTTGCTTCTCAGACGCTTGGTTATGTGAGCGATTATATATTAAGTAGGTATGAGGAAGTAGCTTACAACCCAAATCAAGTGCAAGCGGAAGCTCTAGCAAACGCCCCTTATTTTGGAGGAGGGTTAGCTGATGTAATTGGTAATGCGGGGTTAGCAAATACAATTACAGTAGATGATATTTTAGATTCTTTGGAATATTCATCGCTGCCTCAAGCGTTTATAGAGATGCAAGACGGCAAGTTGGTAGCACAAAATCATAATGTTGAATACATTGCTTATGAAGGAGGTCAGCATTTAGTAAGCTATGCATATACATCTAATTTAAACTTTGTGAATACGCTGATTGAAGTAAACAGAAATCCGAGGATGGAAGATTTGTATTGTCAATATTTTAATTATTGGTACGATACCATACAAGGAGGATTGTTTTGTCAATTTACATCACATTATAAACCCGGAATATATGGTTCTTGGGGAGTAAAAGAGCATATGAATGACACCTTGGCACCCAAATACTTAGGACTTAAAAACTGTGTTTTTAATGCTAATGCAATGTCAATGTTGGGTGATCTGAATCAAGATGGTACTATTAACATTTTGGATATTGTAAGAGTGGTTGCAATCATTTTAGACGACGATCCCACCGAATATGAACTATGGGCTGGAGATGTGAACGGCGATGGAGAGATTGATGTGTTGGATATTGTGTTATTGATAGGAATAATACTAGAATAATACTAGAATAATACTAGAACTACAGATTTAAAGGTTTTACAGATTAAAAACGTGTCAAAAATAAGGAAATATTAAGATATTAGATGTACTATGGAAAAAAATAATGATAAAGGTGCAGGTGTAAAATTTCCACCACCAATTGTACAATTAATATGGATTATAATCGGATTTACAATTCAAAATTACAAACCAATAAGTTTAGGATTCAATCAAATGGCACAATACTTGGGTCTTTTAATCATTGGTATTGGAATTAGCTTATTATTACATATTCACCAAAAATTTAAAAATGCCAAAACAAATATAAAACCAAGGAAACCCACTACAAATATCATAACAACTGGAATTTATGCCTATTCTCGAAATCCGATATATTTAGCTTTTAATTTTTTTTCAATTGGATTAGGGGTTTTTTACGATAATATATGGGTGCTGATAAGTATTTTTCCATCAATGACATTCATTTATTTTATTGCTATAAAAAAAGAAGAAAAATATTTAGAAAAAATATTTGGTAATGAATATATAGAATATAAAAAAAGTGTAAGACGATGGGTTTAACATAAGTTTTCGATATTTATGAAAAATAAAAGACTTAAAATCAGTTTAACAGCAATAGTAATTTTATTACTCATTCCATTTGTCGCAATGCAATTTTCAGGTGAAGTAAATTGGTCTTTGATTGATTTTATAGTTATGGGACTTTTATTGTTTGGTTCGAGTTTTTTATGTGAGTTAATTATAGAAAAAGTAAGCAATACAAAATATAGAATTATTTTTTGTATATCTATTTTAGCAGGGTTTTTAATCATTTGGATTGAGCTGGCTGTTGGTATTTTTTAATAGTAAAAAGTAATTTAATTCCGCTAAAGTTACAATTAGAAAAAATAATTCCACTTCATCATACAAATAAAATATCAATTGAAAATTACGATTACATTGTATTTGTATATTGGAATAGATTTATGGGAAGACAGAGTAAAAGGTTAATTCATTTTGTACAAGAAAATTATAAATTAGCTAAAGATTTTAATGTTAAAATAATCTATGTAAATACAGATAATGTTTTTGCATCGTTTAACTGAAATAGGAATTTTAAATGGAAAAATTTAATCGAAAAAATCATTGGGAAAATATTTATCAAACAAAAGAACTTGAAAATGTAAGCTGGTTTCAACCAAATCCTAAAACTTCACTAAATTTTTTAAAAGAATTTAATGTACCAAAAACCGCAAAAATTATTGATATTGGTGGTGGTGATAGTTATTTAGTAGATTATTTACTTGATATGGGTTATAAAAATATTACAGTTCTCGATATTTCTGAATCAGCAATAAATAGAGCGAAACATCGCCTTGGAAATAGAGAAAAACAAGTTAAATGGATTGTATCAGATGCAACTACTTTTATTCCAACAGAAAAATATGATTTTTGGCATGATAGGGCTACATTCCATTTTTTTACAGACAATCAAGATATTACTAGGTATTTAGAAACAGCTCAACAAAATATAAATCCAACAGGTATTATGGTTATTGGTACATTTTCTAAAAATGGACCAAAAAAATGTAGTGGTATAGAAATCAAACAGTATTCAGAATCTACAATGACAAAGCAATTAAAAACATTTTTTGAAAAAATAAAATGTATAACTGTTAATCATAAAACACCATTTAATACCATTCAAAATTTTGTTTTTTGTAGCTTTAAAAAATTGCAAATAATTTAATATGACATATTATCAAGATTTAAAAAATGCAAAAGAGTATATTAATAGAGCGGATGGCTATGATGGCAAAATATTTATTCCAACTTTCCAAAAATATGATGAAATGGATAAAGATGATTCATTTTATGCTGTTTTAGGAAAGTAAATGAAATTTAAAATGAGTACAAATATTGCTGTACGAACAAAAAATATTGATAAAGCAAAAGAATTTTATTCAGAATTTCTTGGATTTTTAGTAAATGAACATACACAAACAGAATTAGAATTAGATGCAAACCCAATGACCTTATATGTGATTGATGATAAAAACTCATCAGGTCCAATAATGGAATTATATGTAAATGATTTAGAAAAAGCTAAAAATGAATTAATTTCAAAAGGATGTAAAATTTTAAAGTGGGAAGGACGAGGTAAAGATTGTTATGTTCAAGATCCCTTTGGTGTAATATTTAATATTTGGGAAGAAAAAAAGTAAATTAATAAAAAGGAATTAGAATGACTGAATCTATAATATCAATTATTGCATTAATAATTGGTGTAATTCTAGGTTGGGTATTAAAATCAATATCGACACCTAAGCAATTAGATAATTCTACAGAATTAAAATTATTAAATAAACAATTAATTGAATCTGAAAAGCGAGAAAGTGTTTCAAATACAAAAGTTGAAGAATTCTCAAGACGATATGATGAAGAAAAAAGTCGGTTGGAAAAGATTCAATCTGATATGGAAAATAGTTTTAAGGCATTAGCCTCAGATATTGCAAAAGGGAATTCTGAAGTATTTTTAAAAATGGCAAGTGATAAATTTAGTGTTCTCAAAGATTCTTCTGAAAAACATTTAGATGAAAAGAAAAAGTTAATTGATCAAAGTCTTGAAGGAATGAATCTAAAATTAGAAACAATTTCAAAACAATCGACTGAATTAAAAACTTCATTAGAAGAAAATAAAACAGAAACAGAAAAACTGAGAGATACTACTGGGAAATTGAGAGAAATTTTATCTTCTTCTCAAAGAAGAGGTCAATGGGGTGAGCGAATGGTTGAAGATATTCTTAATTTTATTGGATTAGTTGAGCATATAAATTATAAAAAACAAGTAATGGTTGAAACCGGAGAAAAACCCGATTACACATTTTATTTACCCAAAGAAAAAGTCCTAAATATGGATGTGAAATTTCCATTGACCCATTATGAAAAATATATGGATTCAGAAAATGAAAATGAAATGGAAAATGAAAAAATAGCATTTTTGAAAGATGTAAAAAACCATGTGAAGGCCGTTGCATCTCGCACATATATTGACACTGCATCAGGGACATTAGATTATGTGATGTTATTTATACCAAATGAATCCATTTATGGGTTTATTAATAAAGAGAAGCCAGAGCTGATAAATTATGCATTAGAAAATAGAGTATTACTTTGCTCACCACTTACATTATATGCTGTACTTTCATTAATTCATCAAGCAACACGGAATTTTGCAATGGAAGAAAAAGCGACAGAAGTATTAAAATTACTGGAGACATTCCGGGTTCAATGGCAAAAATATATAGAAAAAATGACTACCTTAGGAAATAGTATTGATTCTGCGAAAAGAAATTATGATCAATTGGTATCTACTCGAACAAATCAATTAGAAAAACCATTAAAAAGAATTGATGAATTATCTCAATCTTATAACCAATTAGAAATTGAGGAATAATAAATTATTTAATCCACTTAAGGGGTGAATCAGGGGTTTTATGATTTCCTTTCGCAACATTATTTCCATGATTAAAAACTAAATACCCATATTTTCCATAATGGGGTACTTTTCTAGCAAGGGGAGTTAATTCATCATAGTGCGTTGAATAAATTACTAATGCAGGAAGACCATTTTCATGTTCAAATGCCCATACAACACTATGTTCAAATGCATCAAATAAGTTGCCATAAATATCTAAAGAGCCATTGATTTTTATATTATTTAATTTTTTGGGTAATACCCCTAAATAAATAACAGGTGCATCAGGAATAGTTGAAATCGGTGTCAAAATCTGTGGATTATTTGATTCATTAATGTAACCATTAAAAGATTTTACTAGCTTATTCCACTTCTTATTATTTTCTGGAATTATAAAATTAAAGGACGATTCGCTTAGTAAATGTCGAATGGTCATATCTAACTCTTCGGGGTGGAGTTTTCTCATTAAGTGATAATCTGGATCTATTGAAATTTCACTCAATCCATCGGTGTTGATAAATGTAAACTCAGAATTTGAATACATAGTATTATTAATTATATCACCATTATTTTGTATAGTAGTTATTGGAATCCACATTGGTTTAATTTTTTCAGATTGTACAATAAATAATGAATCATTTCTTTCAGTGAGGGTAATTAATGGTACTCCTGGTTGTTTCACCCATGCTTCCTGAAATAATGCTAAATCTTTTCCACTTATTTTTTCAAATGCTTCTATAAAATCAGCCCAAGTTCCATGCCCCCATTGTTCATTTATAATAACAATTTGTAATGCTTTAATAAATGCATCATGTCCTATATATTCTTCAATCATGTGGAAAATCATTGCTACTTTTCCATAACCGATTGAACGGGTAGCCATATCAGTTCTGCGATGAAATTCTGAAGGTGGATTATCATTACTTTCATTTACATATACTGAAAAATCTTTTAAAATATCTTTTCGGTATTGCTTGCCAGACATTGAACTACGATTTTGTTTATATAGATAATCAGCTTGGTAAGTTGTTAATCCTTCGCACCAGTTTCCATCATCGCCTACATTTACCGAGTTACCCCACCAATTATGTAATACTTCATGTCCAAGAGATGTAAATACTATAAACGGTAAATGAATTACAGACCGACCTAAAACAGTATATGATGGCATTCCGTATCCTGTTGGAAAAAAGTTTTCTACTACTGCAAATTTAGAGAACGGATATGGAGATAACATGTCAGAATACATATCGACATAATCCATACTTTTTTGGATATAATCTGTAGCTAATGAAGAATCCTCTGGGAAAAAGTAAGTATAAAATTCTATACCATTATGAATTTGTTTTTGCACATTCCATTTTGCCGCAGTAATGAATATCCCTTCAACGGGGTGCATTGTTTTAAATTCAGTTGTGATGATTTCTGCTTCATTTGAATTTAACACTTTCCCTTCAGAAACTGCAGACCAACCATCAGGTAGATGTACAGATGTTGTAAAATAAATCAATTCTTCATTTGCCATTGGGTAGTATCCTGCACTTGGAGAAAGGAAAACTCCTTCTTCAGAAATAGTAGCATTAATTTCCATTGCTACTTTTTCACGGCTAAAACTTGCCTCTTCTGTATCTTGAAATAATTTCCCAGCGTAGTTAATTTTTATAGTTGATATAGGTTTATCAAACCATCCTCGCTTAATGGAATATTTTGAAAGTCCATTACCCAAATTTTCTTCTAATATTGAAAATGACTTTTCTTTATCATTAACGAATATAGATTCTACCGTTAGTTTATTAGATAAATTAAAATCCCACGATTTAGAATCAGTTTCAATTACAAATGAATCTATAACTGATAAATCATGTGTATGTGGATTAATTTTTAATATGATATCATGCATTTGAATTTTACTATTTGCAAAAATTATTGAACAGAATAGTAATATTATTAGTGATATATTTTTAGTCATCGTTTTCCTTTGTTTTTTCCCAATATTTAAAACGGGTGTATTTTGTACAGTATTTATTTTGGAATTTCATTAATCGTATTTATTTTTGTAATAATGATCGAATAAAATCAATACATGAGGCGTCATCCCATTTCGCTGACCCAATTTGCTTAAATACAATTTTACCATTTTTATCTATAATAAATGTTGTGGGTATTCCCCAAGTTCGAAATACTTTTGGACCACCTGTGAATACAAATTCTACACCTGGTATTTTATCAAGCCACCAAGGTTCCTGTAAGTAAAAAGGAAGTGAAAACTGTTTTTCTTTTAAAAAGGTCTTAACTATTTTTGGTTTTTGATCTGAAATAACTAAAAATGAAATATCATCAGTTTTTAAAGAATCATATAATTGTTGAATATTATACAGTTCTGTTACACATGGAGCACACCAAGTTGTCCAAAGATTAATGAAAATCACTTTGTTCTTAAATTGTGAAAGTAAAATTGTATCACCAGCTAATGTAGATAATTCCCAATTATAGTCTGCAATTCCAAAATCAGTATTTTCTGTATTTTTTGGAAATTCGGGGGTTTTCAATTCCTGTGAATTGAGTTGTGCAACCAAAAAAGAAACACATAGGATTATCAAATAATAATTAATATTCATAATTTTAATCTTCCTGTTTTAATGAGGTATTTGTTTTGGTATTTAGTCATTGAGAATATTATTTAATTTGTTGGAATATTTTTACGATACAATTTTAGTGTGGCAAGATAAAAGAGTCCGCTAAGCACAAGCGAGCCCAATGTGCGTAATGAAAATAAATCACCGAAAAACGAGGCAAATAAATCCACACCATCCCCTGGAACGATTTCCATGCTATTAATCAAATTTTGATCATTAATCATGGTTGGTATCGCCACAAAAATATTTACAATCTCCGATACAAATGCATTTTCACCAAAAATAACCTGAAGCGTAATGCTGAATAAAATGGGCAACCCGATGCCTGCAATCAGAGGGCGATTTCTCACTGTTGCGGAGACAAGCATCAAAAATAAAATAAACGGACTCATCCAAATCAAGGCGATGACTTGATATACAATCAAATCAAAAAATAAATCTATCATATTGATTTGGCTCAATGTACCAGAAAGAACCTCCCAAATTTCTCCACTAACAATTCGAATAGCAAGTTGTGAATACACCAAATAAATACTTAGCATGGAAATCGTTAAGCCAATGATGCCCACTGCTCCCGCCTTCAACTTGGAAAATAAAATCCAATGATCGCTGACAGGCAAACTTCGAAAATACAAAGTGCTATCATTGGAACGCTCCTTATAAAGGGAATCAGAAAAATAAAACAGACCAATGAACATGACAAATAATTGAATCATGGAAAATCCTGCTAAAATTCCATAACTGTATGGTTTAATGATGGTCATGGGGGATTCAGCCAACTTCTCTTCTATAATTTGTTTTTCCTTAGATAGAAGTTTGCCCATATTTAAGAAATCATCCACATTATAGTTTTCGTTTGTTAAACTCATACTGAACGTAATTTCATCTTTTTTCTCTTGGCTTAATTCCTCTAAATCCATTTCATTTAATAACATTTTATCAACCAATTCTGATTTTATCTTTTGAGATAGTCGATTCATCGGAACCAATGTCAACAATAATAAAAATGAAAACACGCCCACAGTCCAAAACGTAACTCGCCTCCATTCCCACCATTCTCGTTTAAGTAAAGTTAATAATTCGCTCATTCTTTTCCTCCCATTATAGCAACAAATATATCTGATATTGATGGTTTACTAATTTGACCATATTTATCAATTTTTGATTTTTCAATATCCTTTAATAAAAAATTTATACTTCCCAATATTTTTTGTTCACTGAGTGGGTTTAATTTCCGAATATCATTTGCATTTTTTTCATTTACTGAAATTGATGAATATTTTTGATTTAGATTTTCTAATGAATCTAGCAAGATTATTTCCCCTTTTCGAATAAAAATAACATCGCTCAAAATATGTTCAATTTCTTCAATTTGATGTGTAGATATAAAAATAGATCGCGTTTCATTAAAATATTCTTCTAAAATGGAATTATAAAATTGTTTCCGAAATAAAATATCAAGTCCGTGAGTTGGTTCATCGAGTACTAAAAATTGTGTATCTGTTGATAAAACCATTGCTAAATGCAATTGAGTTTTCATGCCTTTTGATAGTGTTCCGACTTTTTGGTTATTTTTAATATTTGTTTTAGATAATTGTTCATTACACTTTTCTATATTGAATTTTG
Source organism: Fidelibacterota bacterium (assembly GCA_014381925.1). Lineage (GTDB taxonomy): Bacteria > Fidelibacterota > Marinisomatia > SCGC-AAA003-L08. The sequence continues at coordinate 12,544 of JACNKR010000021.1, forward strand.
TATTAAACTGACGCTGAAATTCTAATGCCTGCCACACTTTCATCCATTGTGGAATTACTGGAATATCATGAATTACACCCACATTTTTCATTAATTCTGCTCGAAATAATTTTGGTTCATGTCCTAATATCGAAATATTACCTTCATATTCAATTAACCCAGTTAATGCTCTTAACATTGTTGTTTTTCCCGATCCATTAGGTCCAATTAATCCAACAATTTTCCCTGGATTTATTGTTAAATTAATTTGGTTGAGTGCCTTCAGTTTCCCAAATGATTTATTTAAATTTTGAATTTCTACAATTGGATTCACTATTTGATTTCCTTACTTATAATTGATATTTGTTTTTTTAAGTCAGAAAGCGAAATTCCTAATAGATTGGCATTTTTTATAACATTTACTAAATCTTTATTTAGAAATTTATTTTTGCGTTCTTCTTTTAATTTGTTAAAAGTTCCAACCTTTATTTGCATCCCCAATCCTCTTTTTTTATCCAGAATACCCTCCTCAACAAGTGTTTTAATTGTATTCATTACCGTAATTGGATTGAGTTCAAATTGTGAAGATAATTTACGAACAGATGGAATAAATTCACCTTCTTTTAAATTTCCATTTAAAATAGATTGGCGAATTTCTTCTGCGAGTTGCAAGAAAATTGGTTTATCGGTATTAAATTGTAATGTCATATATTTCGCTTTAGTGTACTACTGTAGTATAACACTAAATCAATATATGTTTAGATAAAATTATTTTATTGCACTAAATAGACTTGTAACACCAAATGTTAAATCTTCATATTGAGGGTTGTTAAATCCTTTTGAAGCCATTAATTTTAGCATTTCTTTTCGGTTAAGAAAGTTTTGAACAGATTCAGGAAGATAGCGATATGCATCAGATCTAGCGAAAAACGCACCAATTCGGGGTAAAATATATTTAAAATAAAATTGATATATTGATTTAAATATTTTAGATTCAGGTTCTTGAAATTCCAAAATAGCACAAATACCACCAGGTTTTAATACTCGAAAAAATTCTGACATTGCTTGTTCAAAATGACCAATATTTCTAAATCCATACGAAATAGTAAGTGCGTCAAAAACATTATCTTCAAATGGTAGGTTCTCACCATCCCCTTGAACAAATGAAAACTTATCATTTACTTTTTTATTTATTGATTTTTGTCGAGCATGTTTTACCATGTTAAATGAATAGTCTAATCCAATGATTTTCACATTATGATGTTTTAGGATTGCAAATCCAACATCACCTGTTCCTGTAGCTACATCTAAAACAGATTGATTATTTTTCAATTTTAATCGTTTTACTAACATTCGACGCCAATATAAATCTATCCCTAAGCTGAGTAGGTGGTTTAAAAAATCATATTTGCCTGATATGTCATCAAACATTTTTTGGACAAATTTCTTTTTATTGTCACCACGATGTAAAAATTCATTCATAAAATTGGTTATAAAATCTGTTTATTGTGAAATTTCAAGAGGGTTAAATTTAAACTTAAAATTATAGCATGAAATAAGGGTTAATTGAATATAAAAACACTACAATTGCAAAATTATCAAGAAATAATTGAATCAAGAATAAAATCAGCACTTATTCTTTCAAGAGAAAGAAATGAAGAAGTTGTATTATCACATGCTTTTAAAATTGATGCAACAGATTTACTACCCATTTTAACACATCCAGCAGATAGGCATTCTACTCGAATATATCTCGAAAAACCATCTATTGGATTTGCTATGGCAGGCATGGGTTCAACATTAACTATTGATTTAAATGGAAGTATTAAAGATTTTAATAAAAAAATTGCAGATGTAAAAAATCGAATTATTTATGAAAAAGGAAATAATTGCCCTGAGCCTTCATTCTTAGGTGGCCATGCATTTAATCCATCTGTGGAAGCAGATGAAACATGGGTAAAATTTCCAAGGGGACGATTTATTTTACCTGAATGTCTTGCAACTAAAAATAATAATGAGTCTTGGTTGACAATTTCAATTCTTGTAAATCAAAATCAAAATCCAAAAAAGATATTAAAACGATTTATTAATTTGTGTATTCATTATGAAAATAGAATGCCTGTTACATTGCCACCAATTACAAGTAGTCCTGTTGATAAATTTAAAGATATTCCCGACCATAAAAATTATGCCAATACAATTAATTTAATTTTAGAAAGGTTAAAACCTGGTAATATAGAAAAAGTCGTTTTATCTCGCTCTCATCATGTTAAAGTTGGGAGAAATTTTAGTGCAATATCAGGAATGCAAGTATTGCGAAATGCATATCCAAAATGTATGTCTTTCTTTTTTTCTTTTCCAAATGAAGGGGTATTCTTTGGTTCAACACCCGAAAGATTAGTCTGTTTGAATGAAAAGAATATTGAAACAGAAGCATTGGCAGGTACAATTTCTCGTGGGAAAAATTTAGAAGAAGATAGATTATTAGCGGATAGATTACAGCGAAGTCACAAGGAATGTGAAGAACATAGATTTGTTTTAGATGAAATACTTAGAAAACTTAAACCTATTACAAGTCAATTAGATTTCACTGAATATCCAGAAATATTAAAATTAAAAAATGTTCAGCATTTAAAAACTCAAATTCATGGTCTGTTAAATTCAAATCAACATATATTAGAATTAGTAAATCAACTTCATCCAACCCCTGCAGTCGCTGGAACGCCTACTCATGATGCAATGGAGATTATCCAAGAATTAGAGCAACATGATAGAGGTTGGTATAGTGGTCCAATTGGCTGGACAGATATCTATGGTAATGGTGAGTTTTTTGTTGGATTAAGATCCGCATTAGTGTCAAAAAATGAAGCACATATATTTGCTGGTGGGGGAATTGTTTCCGAATCCATTGCCGAAAGAGAATGGGAAGAAACAGAATTAAAAATTCAGCCGATAATAACTGCACTTTCAGGAGGACAGATTTAATTGTCTATTTCCAATTTATTATGGTCAAGAAATACAGCTGAAATTTTATCAATATGTGGTGTAAGACATGCATGTATCTCTCCGGGGTCAAGAAATACCCCTTTAACAATTGGATTTATAGAAAATGCTAAAATTAAATGCCATAGTATTATTGATGAAAGAACCAATGGCTTTTTTGCATTAGGAATTGCAAAGACATCACAAACACCTGTTGTAATTATTACAACTTCAGGAACGGCAACCGCCAATTTATACCCTGCTATTATTGAGGCAAGTTTAAGTCGAGTTCCGTTAATTATTCTCACTGCGGATAGACCTCAATATTTAATAGGAACAGGCTCAAATCAAACTATTAATCAACAGGATTTATATGGACATCATGTTCGTGGATTTATAGATATTGGATTGCCAAATTCAGTTGAACAATTATTGTCTATATTAAAAAAATCATATTTAATTTCATTGGGATTAAATTATTCAAAAAAGCAGATTAACCCACCCGGACCTATACATTTAAATTTTCCTTTTGCTGAACCATTAATAAATAAAAACGAATTAAGTCAAACATTTGAAATAGAAACAGATATTTATGATAAATTAAAAATTCAACAAATTAAAATTAATGATGATTACAGTTTAATTCCTGAAGAACTATTAAATACAATGATTGATAAAAATAATATTTTAATTATTTGTGGTGAAGGATTAACTGAAAATGAGCGAAATTATTTAGTTGATTTAGCAGAAAAATGGGAAGCACCTATTTTTGCTGACTCATTATCAAATATTCGTTTTGGGTATGCTTCAAACATAATTTTATCACATTATAATTTTTATTTAAATGAATTTCCAATTCCAGATTTAATAATTCGTTTTGGTAAAAAACCAATTTCTAAATTGCTGAATGAATATTTAGATGAAAATATTGATAAAGTGATTTTATATGATAAAATAGGTCGATTTAATGATGACGCAAAACATGTGTATTCCTATTCAGTAATGCAAATTCCTCTAGTTTCTAAACAGAATACGGGTAATAATTATTTAAACTTATTAATAAATTTAGAAATTCAATTTATTACCAAAAAATATCAAAAATCTTATGAACAGAAGGAACTTGAAATCATAAAAACTTGTTTTGAAAATTTACCTGAATTTAGTAATTGGTTTATTGGTAATTCAATGCCTATTCGGAATGTAGATAATTTTGTTTCAACAAACTCTAAAAATATATGTGTTTATGGAAATAGAGGTGCAAGTGGAATTGATGGAATAATTTCTACTGCTTTGGGAATGGCAATTTTGAATCCCCAAAAATTGAATCTTCTTTTAATTGGCGATGTAAGTTTTAGCTATGATTTTGGAGCTTTACAATTAGCCAAGCAGCGTAAAATCCCAATAACAATAATTGTAATTAATAATTCGGGTGGACAAATATTTAATAAATTAGATTATTCAAATTATGGTATTAAAGATTTTGAAAAATATTGGATTACAAATCCAATATTAGATATTAAAAAAATAGCAAGTTTATTTGGGTTTGATTATCTATTAATTGAAAAAACAAAACAGATTAAAAATATATCAATTGAGAATCAAAAATTGATTGAGATAAAAATCTAATGATAGCTCTGTGGCGAGATTATTATTTGTAAAAATCATTTGTACTGAAATAAACATATTTAATCCAAAATACATCATCTTCACGCTACCTGCCTTTCACGTCCGTAGCAGCGTGTTGGGGAGGGTGTTAATTCATCAATGTATTCATACGTATTTTCTATAGATTCAAATCTATTTTTTGGATTTGATTGTACTCCACGACCATTATGAATCGTGTTATTTTTCATTGTCCATTTTAGGTGGGTAAAATTGATCTAATATTTCAAACCCATGCTGTCCAACATTAACATCTTCAAATATATAAATTATAATTCCACTTTCATCTATCAATATTGTTTTTCGTTTTGGCATAAACCAGCCGTCTGCACAATATTTTTTTGAAACAGATTTATCAATATCACTGAGTAAATTAAAAGGTAATTTATGTTTTTCTATAAATGAATTATGATTTTTAGAATTATCATAACTTACACCTAATATTGAAATATTATTATCGGTAAGAACTGAATAATTATCACGAATACTACATGCTTCTTTCGTACAACCGGGTGTATTATCCTTCGGATAGAAATATATAGCTAATTTTTTTCCATGATAAAGAGAAAGTGTATGCAGTGAATCATTTTGATCTTTTAATGAAAAATCAGGTGCCTTTTCTCCTATGATTAAATTGCAATCAGAAGAAAATAAGATTGAACTGGCGATTGATATTAGAAGAATTATTGTATATTTATTCATATTCATTTATATTTTTCCACTCTTTTATTTTAAGGTAAATTATAGTGTTTAAATTAAACATATTTTAGGACATGACAGAGATAAAAAGAAAAAAATCTACACGACGAAAAAAATCAATCATTAAAAAATATTCATTTGAATTTTTAATTTTATTTTTAATTACCATGGGGATATTTTTATTAGTTGAAAACTTAGAGATAAAATCAACGGTTTTAGCTTATATTAAATTTATATTAATTTATGTTCTGAAATTTATTCAAAATATATTTTCGTCAATTTCATTATTTATTGATTCACGAGAAGGATCTGATATTATTGGTATGATTTTAATTTCAACGGCATTTATTTTAATATATTTTAGGTACAGAAAAATGGCTATAACTGAATGGAATTGCGGTAAAGAATGCCCTGAATGTGAATCAAAAATGTTACGGAAGCGAAAAGATACATTCCATAAAATTTTAGCCCGGATTTTATTTGTAAAGATCCGACATTATTTTTGTGAGAAATGTAATACATCAAGGTTGAATTTTAGGTAATCTGAATGCAACTTGCTACATTATGTTATTTAAAACAAAATAATAAAACACTCATGCTTCATCGTGTAAAAAAAGAAAATGACATGCACGAAGGAAAATGGAATGGTTTAGGTGGAAAGTTCGAATCTGGAGAAACCCCCGAAGAATGTGTGATTAGAGAAATAGAAGAAGAAAGTGGCTTAAAAATATTTAACCCTACTTTACATGGATGTATTTCTTTCCCTGCCTTTGACGATATTAAAGATTGGTTTGTATTCATTTTTTCAGCAACAGAATTTTCGGGTGAATTAATCGATTCTAATGAGGGAAATTTAGAATGGATTGAAGATGAAAAAATAACTACCTTAAATTTATGGGAGGGTGATAAAATTTTCATGGATTGGATAAATAAAGATAAGTTTTTTTCAGCTAAATTTATTTATGAAAATAAGAAGTTAAAATCACATTCAGTAATTTTTTACCCCAATAAAATTAACTAAAAATGCCAGATTTATTTTCTAGAATAGAACAATTAAAAAAAGAACGAAATGCCGTTATTTTAGCCCATTTTTATCAAGATCCTGATATTCAAGATGTTGCAGATTTTATGGGTGATAGTTTGGCATTGGCACAATATGCAAAAAAAACAGATGCTGATGTAATATTATTTTGTGGTGTTCATTTCATGTGTGAAACAGCTAAAATTTTAAATCCTAATAAAACCGTTATTTTACCCGATTTAGATGCAGGATGTTCTTTAGCTGATAGTGCTCCACCAGAGAAATTTAGAAATTGGCTAAAGCATTATCCTAATCATACTGTTATTTCATATATAAATTGTTCTGCTGAAATAAAGGCAATGTCAGACATAATTTGTACATCATCAAATGCAGAAAAAATAATAAATAGTTTACCTAAAGATGAAAAAATTATTTTTGCACCAGATCGATTTCTTGGTTCTTTTTTAAGTAAAAAAATTGGACGAGAGATGGTATTATGGGATGGCTCATGTCAAGTCCATGAAATTTTTTCTGAAAGAGAATTAATAAAAATGAAAGTTAGACATCCCAATGCTGAAGTTTTAGCTCATCCAGAATGTCAAGAAAATATATTACAACATGCGGATGTAATTGGATCAACAACGGCATTAATAAATCATGCAACATCGTCTTCAAATGATATTTTTATTATTGTTACTGAGCCAGGTGTTATTCATCAAATGAAGAAAATTTCTCCACTAAAAACATATTTGACCGCACCAAATCAAGAAGGATGTTCATGTAATGAATGTCCACATATGAGATTAAATACACTTGAAAAAATGGTTTCTGCATTAGAAACACTTGAACCTCAAATTAAAATGTCTGAAGAACTTAGACTAAAAGCATTAAAACCATTAGAAAGGATGTTATCACTCAGTTGATTTCGTATTCACAACAAACCGAGCTTTCTGAAAATTATTTATTAAAAAAAATAAAAGAATTTCTTTTAGAAGATATTCCGAATGGAGATAAAACATCAATTGGCACAGTTCCACGAAATGCAGAAATAAGAGCTGAAATTCAAGCTGTTGAAGATTTAGTTTTTTCGGGTGGGCTTGTAATAAATGCTACTTTTAAGAACATAGCTAAAATTGAGTTATTTATTGCTGAAGGCCAAAAAGTAAAAAGCGGTGAGGTTATTGGTGAAATAACAGGAAATGCAATTCAAATTCTTTCACGAGAACGGGTAATGTTAAATTTAATTCAACGAATGTGTGGGATAGCAACGAATGTTAAATCTTTCACTGAAATTGCAGATAAATATGATGTATGGATTTTAGATACACGGAAAACAACTCCAGGATTACGAAAATTTGAAAAATATGCAGTAACTTGTGGTGGAGGGAAAAACCATCGATTTAGCTTGTCAGACGGTATTTTAATAAAAGATAATCATATTCAATCGGCAGGAGGGGTTACACCGGCAATTCAGATGATAAAGGAAGAAAAATTTAATTTACCAATTGAATTAGAAGTTGATTATTTTGACCAAATTAAAGAGGCATTAGAAATTGGGGTAGATGGTTTTTTACTAGATAATATGTCTCCAAATAAAACAATTGAAGCTGTAAAATTAATTCGTGAATTTAAAAGTGATGAAGATATTTTTATTGAATCTTCTGGAGGAATGACTTTTGAGAAATTTCAAAACTACTTAAATACAGGGATTAATGCAATTTCAATTGGTGGATTAACACATTCCGTAAAAAGTTCAGATATTCGGTTGGAATTTAAATCTCTTTGAAGACAGATATACTTATTATTGGTTCTGGGTTAGCAGGAGTAATTTCTGCAATTGTGTCCGCTGATAAGGGAAAAAAAGTAATATTAATAACAAAAACCAAAACATTATTAAGTGGAAATACACCTCATGCTCAAGGTGGAATAATTTTTAAAGGAATAAATGATAGTCCTGAAAAATTAAAATCTGATATTCTAAAAGCTGGAGCAGGAAATTGTTGGAATCCTGCAATTGAAGAGCTTGTAAATAATGGTTCTAAATATGTTAAAAAATGGTTAATTGATAGATTTAATATCCCATTTGATCAATCTGAAGATACATTGCATTTAACTTCTGAGGCCGCACATTCTGAACCTCGAATTATTCATGTAAAAGATCAAACAGGAAAAGGAATCCAAGAGAAAATATTAACTGAAGTTAATAATCATCCCAATATTCAAATTTTAACTGAGCATTTTGCCGTTGATTTATTAACACTTTCACATCATTCTAAAAATCCAATTGATATTTATAAAAAACCCGCATGTTTTGGCGCAATTGTATTGGATATGAATTCAGCAGAAATTTTTCCAATTAAGGCAAAAAATACAATATTGGCATCTGGAGGGCTCGGTCAAATTTATCTACATACATCTAATCCTGAAGAAGCTCGAGGCGATGGTATTGCAATGGCATGGAGAGCGGGTGTTAGATGTTTTAATTTGGAATATATCCAATTTCATCCCACAACATTATTTCACGATACAGGGCGTTTTTTAATTAGTGAAGCATTACGCGGTGAAGGTGCAATTCTTATCGATAAAAATGGCAGAGAGTTTATGTCTAATTTCCATTCTGACGGTTCACTTGCCCCAAGAGATATAGTTTCAAGAGGTATTCATCAGACAATGTTAGACACAGGTCATCCCTGTGTATATTTAGATATAAGTCATAAAAAATCTTCTGAAATAATTAATAGATTCCCTGCAATTTATAATAAATGTATAGAAATTGGAATTGATATCACAAAAGAGCAAATCCCCGTTGTACCATCAGCACATTATTCATGTGGGGGGATAGGTGTAAATTCTGTTGGAAAAACATCATTAAAACGATTATACGCTATTGGTGAAGTTTCTTGTACAGGTCTTCACGGTGCAAATCGCTTAGCAAGTTCATCACTTTTAGAGTGTTTAGTTTGGGGTGTAAACACAGGCATTGATGTATCGATTGAACGGGATGAAAATAATTATTTCCCTGAAATTTGGTCTTGGGAACAAGAATATAAAGAAATTGATCCCGCATTAATTGCACAGGATTGGTTAACAATAAAAAATACAATGTGGAATTATGTTGGTTTGATTAGAACGAAAGACCGATTAATTAGAGCAAGAACAATTCTACGGCATTTACAAAGTGAAATTGAAGAATTTTATCGGAAAGTAAAACTGACGAGAGAAATTTTAGAATTAAGAAATGGGGTGCAAACCGCATTATCAGTTGTTTCTGCGACTTTAGAATCTAGAGAAAGTAGAGGCACTCATTTTATTCAAGAAAATGAATAAGTAATATTATCAATTAATCTTACCTCCCCAAATTGAACAGCAACGCTAATTAATATTTGATTGGAATTTATTTTGTTTAGTTCAACTAAAGTTTCACTATTTGCTATAGATACATAAATTACGTCTGCATTTTTAACTGTATTAATTTTTGCTTTTATAAATTTCTTTAAGTTCAAAACTGATTTTTCACCACTATTTAATGCAGTCTCTGCAAGTTTTAATCCTTTATAAATTATACTCGCATTATTAAAATCAGCATGATTTAAATTTCTATTTCGCGAACTCATTGCAAGTCCAGATTTTTCACGAATTATTGGACATGGTATAATATTTATATCAAAATTTAAATCAATGACCATTCTTTGAATTACCCTTAACTGCTGAGCATCCTTTTCTCCAAAAAAAGCATCTGTTGGGTTTATGATATTGAATAATTTGGTGACAATAGTTGTAACACCTTTAAAGTGGCCTGGGCGCGATTCCCCTTCTAATCCTAAGCTTACTTTTTCTTCCTTAACAAATGTTGAATATTTACTCGGATACATTGAATTATGAGTTGGTAAAAATAAAGCATCAACCTTTTCAGATATTAGAGTATTAATGTCATTTTCGATTGATTTTGGGTAACTATTAAAATCCTTTTTCTTATTAAATTGAATCGGGTTGACAAAAATACTTACAATAGTTTGATTACATAATTGCTTCGATTTTCGAATAAGAGATAAGTGACCTTTATGTAAAGCACCCATTGTAGGGATAAGGCCAATTTTTTTAGATTGTAACTTTCGCCATTCTTTTAAAGAATTTATATCTTTGAAAATTTCCACAGACTATGAAATAGTTTTTAAAACATTTGGATTAAGTTTGGTAGAATTTTTTTCTGATGGAAATTTTTTTGAATTAACTTCCTTAATATAGGTTTTAATTGCCTCTATTGAATTATCTTGCATCTTAGCGAATTGTTTGGCGTGTTTAGGGTTGAATGTATTATCTAATCCTAAAATATCATGATAAACTTGAATTTGACCATCGCAGAATTGCCCCGCACCAATTCCAATTGTTGGAATCACTAATTTTCCTGTTATAATTTTTGCAAGTTCTGTGGGAATACCTTCTAATACAATTGAAAAAGCACCAGCATTTTGGATTGCAATTGCATTCTTAATAATTTCTTTTGCTGAATTTTCATCTTTCCCTTGAATTTTATATCCCGACATTTGATGAACGGATTGGGGAGTTAATCCCAAATGTCCCATTACAGGAATTCCAGCTTGGACAATAGCCGAAATTTGAGGAATAACATTATCACCACCTTCGAGCTTAACAGCATTTGCATTGCATTCTTTAATAAAGAATCCTGCATTTGTTAATGCATTCTCTACGGAAGTTTGGTATGACATAAAGGGCATATCTGCGACAATAAGTGCATTGTTTGCTCCCCGAGAAACGGCTTTAACAAATATAGCCATCTCATCCATTGTAATTGGCAACGTATTTTCATACCCTAACATTACCATTGCAGCACTATCTCCAACTAATATTATTGGAATTCCAGTAGAATCTACTATTTTTGCAGATGTATAATCGTAAGCCGTAAGAGTTGCAAAAGGTTTATTAGAATTTTTTAACTCTAATATTTTTTGAATTGTTATTTTATTCAATGATTAATTGAGTGATAAAACAGATTCTGGAAGCTGTTCTGCAATCCTATTTTGTTCATCTACATGAACTGTTATTGGTTCATATCCGGGGATTTCACTTTCATTAAGAATACAATAGGCAACTATAATCACAAGATCACCTGTATGAATTAGATGTGCTGCTGCCCCATTTATACATATTTCTCCTGAACCCCTTTTACCTTTAATGATATAGGTTTCAATACGATTACCGTTTGTAATATCCAATACATGTACTTTTTCATGTTCTGACAATCCTGCGGCATCCAATAAATCTTCATCGATTGTTATTGAACCGATATAATTTAAATCTGCTTCTGTAACAGTTGCCCTGTGAATTTTACATTTAAAGAAGTATCTTTGCAAAAAACTCTCCAAAATTTAGCTAAGTAATTTATTATAAAATTGTTGGATATAAAAGTTTCAATATTATAAAATATGCTTGTGATTAATTAATGGATAATACAATATATAGTGGTTATGGTATAAAGTTTTCTTTAGGATGTAAAAATTTTTCTTGGCTATAGAATTCTATACTTAATATATTCAAGCACCTGTCATCAATTAAGAGTTAATGGGTAATTTTCGATATATAGCAAAAAAGGGATTTGGATGAGGTATCCTTATTTAATAAAAATTATATTATTGAGTTTAATTTCGATGAATTGTGTTCATTTACAATTCAAAGTAGGAGAAAAACCAGTAATAAAAGAGAGCGAAGAAATTGTCGCTTTAGAAGAAATTGAAACAGCAAATGATATTAGTTCTGCTACCGATAAACTATTGGAAGAGAATGATTTTGTTATTAATGAATTGACCTTTGAAGTTAAAAAACTAAGGGCTGAGTTAAATAATGCCGTTTCTGAAATAAATAATCTGAAAAACATAACAACTGAATTGTCAGATCCATATAAATCTTTTAATAAAGAAATTTTATTAAATAATGGTTCGACGATCCAAGGTAAAATCATTTATCAAGACGATGAATCTATTAAAGTTTCTACCATGATAGGTGTAATGTCATTTCCTCGGAATTCAATAATTAGAGTTGTTGAAAAATCACATTTGGCTTTGACAACAATTGAAGAAGCGGTTTCACAATCCCAAACTGCAAGTTTAGCAGACGGTGGATTAGATAATGGATTTATTGATGCCATGGGTGTTCAGAAAAATAGTGGACAACCGATTATGAATAGTGCTAATTTAGTTTTAGTTGGCAATATCGATGAAGGTAAGGATAACTCTGGGAATACTATTATATCAGGAAATGTGAAAAATATTGGGACTCAAAGGGCTGATTTTGCAAAAGTTACATTTGTAGTTAAGAAAAATTGGAATGGAGATACAAAAATTATGACTTCATTTATTCAGGGAACATATCATACATTTGAATCTGGTGTAACGGCTAATTCATCTGTTTTACCTGGATCCTCTGCATCATTTGAGTTAATAATACCATCGTCATTTGGACCTTTTATAGGATATTCTTATGATATTGAATGGGATGAATACAAATAATTGTCAAATATTATTTGGCTGAATTAAGGATATAGATGTTTAGAATTATTAAAAATATGGGTATTATTTTAATTATTTTTGCAGTTGCATTTTCAACTTCAAGAGTATCTTTTTCTCGTCCAGGAAATATGATGAATATTCCTTCAAGTACTAATTATATTGATACAGACTCTTTTATAATTAATGCTTCTACTGATATTTATAATTTCACAATATTTAATCAAAGCTCTTCGGTAGGGATTAATACTTATTTAACTCATAATATTAATGTTGGATTATCCATTGGAACTGTAGCAAACCCTTCAAATGATTTAATGAATTCATCATTATTTAAAACACCCGTTGAATTTGGGTTACATTATCAACATCGTGTTTATAGTTTTAAAGATATAAGTATTTCTTTGGGTGTGCAAGATTTAATATTTAATAGTATTAGCGGATTTGATGCGAATTCAGCTTCATTATATACTGTTTTTTCAAGTGAACGAAAATTTGAACAATATACACTTGGTTCTTATATTGGTGCTGGAACAGGTAAAATTGCAGCTAATAATTTTTTCTATGATGATGTTGAAATAAAAGATCAAATAACTACTGCTGATGGTTGGGAACCTATAACATTATCTGACTCAACTATAAAAGAATTATATATAAATAATCAAACTGTAAATGTATTTTTAGGATTTATTCTTAAAACGCCATATTTAATAAAAAATGGTGGTATTGATTTAATAGGGGAGTATGATGGTAATGGTCTCAATATTGGAATGAAAATACCATTATCACCTCGTTATGTTATTACTGCTGGAATAAAAAACTTGAATAATATTGCTGATATTGGAATGCAATCTTTAGTAATAGAAAGTGGAAATGTTTGGCAAAATTCTGCCCTAATATCAACTTCCCCTGCGATTCATTTTGGGGTAAATGTAAAATTACCTAAAACAGGCAAAACAGTTATTATTCCTAAATCGCTTAGACGTGTTGGTACAAGTGGGCAAGAATTTGCAGAACGCGTATATCAACAGGAATTAGATTCATCATTAATTTATTTTGATGAGGCTGTGGGACAATTAAGAGATTCTTTGCGATTAGTTAATTTTAAGCTTCAAACTATAAATAACCATAATCAATTGCTTAATCAAAAGTTATCTTTTTTAGGTGATTCAACAGAGGCATTACGGATAAAACAAAAATTATCTGATTTTAATCAAAATAAAATTGTAAAACATTTAACAAAATCTCTAAAACATTATTATGATGGAGATTATATAAGTGCACTTCAAGAAGCTGAAATTGCAATTGAATTAAACCCTAATTTAGCTGTTGCCTATGCCAGAAGAGGTTCAATTTATTATCAATTAGGTGATATAAAAAGAGCACGAATTAATTGGAATATGGCTTTAAAACTTGATCCTGAATATGATGAAGTTAGAGGTATATTAAGTTCGGTGAATGCAAGTAATAAAAAGGGGCGATTATAATAAAATGAAAAGGATTAATTAATGGATATAGCGTCAATTATCGGAACAATTTTGGGTGTTGTCCTACTTGGTGGTGCAATGTTTATGGCTGCGAGTGCTGGTGGATTGTCTGTAGGATTATATTGGGATTTAACTTCTGCAATTATTGTACTTGGTGGATCATTGGCCGCTACTGCAATTGCATTTCCATTACCAAAGGTTATTGCTGTTTTTAAATTAATGGGAATGGTATTCCAAAAACCACCTTGGGAGCAAAAAGAATTAGCACAAAAAATAATTGAATTATCAGCTGTAGCTCGTAAAAATGTAAAAGATTTACAGGGGGAAATGGATGGAATCCGAAATTGGTTTTTAAAGGATGGTGTTCAATTTATTATTGATGGTGTTCAGCCTGATGAAATTAAAGAAATGATGGAACTTAGAGAAGAAACAAGAGAAGAAAAAGAATCATCAGAAGCAAATGTGATGAAAAAAATGGGTGATTTCTCTCCTGCCTTTGGTATGGTTGGTACATTGATTGGTTTAGTAATTATGATGTTCTCTATGGGTGGAGGTGGAGAAGGTGGTGATGATGATGGGGGTGGTATGGCTGCTCGACTTGGTACTTCAATGGGTGTAGCGCTTATTACAACATTTTACGGTGCATTATTTGCAAATCTAATTTTCTTACCTTTCTCTGAAAAACTAAAAAGTAAAAATGAAGAGAATAAAAAAGTACAGGCATTAATTATTGAAGGGGTTAATTTGTTGGCAAAAAAGGTACACCCTATAATGGTAACTGAACGATTAAATTCATATTTACAACCCGCAGATAGGATTAGAGGGGAAGAATAAGTGGCAGAAAAAAAATGCCCTGACTGCCCTGAAGAAGGACTTCCTGGATGGATGGGTACATTTGCAGATATGATGACTCTGTTGATGTGTTTTTTCGTTCTTTTATTTGCAATGTCTTCATTGGATCCTGTAAAAATTCAAATGATGCAAGAATCTGCAAATAAGAGGTTGGGAATAAAACAATCTTCTCCACAAGTTAAGAAAAGACCACTTGATAATAAATTAAATATTAAGAAAAAATTAAAAAAAATAGTTGAAGATATGGAAATAAATGATCAGGCGAAAATTGTATCTGATCCAAGGGGAATGGCTATTGAATTTGATGGGTCTGTTTGTTTTGGTTCTGGAAGTACAAGTTTAAAACCTGAAATTAAACGGATATTAGATAGGGTGATAGATGATTTAAATCATCCACGAGATTTAAGACCGATATTGGTAGAAGGTCATTCGGATAATCAAGATCCTGAAGAAGGAACCGCATTATGGAAAAAATATCCAACAAATTGGCATTTGTCAACTGCAAGAGCTGGGCAAGTAACTCAATATTTAATAAAACAGGGTGTTAAACCCGGACGATTGATTTCTGCGGGATATGCTGACCAATGGCCAGTAAAAGCATCTTATGAACTTAGAAGATTAGGGAAAATTGATCAAACTTACATAGACCAAGCAAATGTAAGACCTGATGATCAACAAGCAAATCGTCGAATAAAAATTGTTTTTCAAACAAAAGTATTTTAAAATGAGTAGGGAAAAGATATGAAAATAAAATCATCTATTATAAAATATATCAAAATAATATTATTTATTAGTGGAGTATTATATTCAACAGAATTTGATAAATTATTTAAAGTTGCGACTTTAGAAAATGCATATCAAAATAAAGTAGAATTTGCAGTTGCAAGGACAGTTGATGCGGGGTTATTTGATTTACAGGTAAATGTTGTAATTGTTGATAATGCAGAATATGCAGAATATTTAACAATTCAATCTCAAGTTGAAGAAGAACCTGTTATTGAAGTAGAAGAAATAGATGAAAAACCAAATCAATCATTAGGATTATTACCAGGACTTCCATCTATTCCGACATCTGCTGTAGATGAAAAGGGAATGGCTGTTGACACAAAAGCAACGGTTGAGGAAGACTCTAAATTTAATGGAATTCCGAGTGAGTTTATTGTTGACCGAATTGAGGTGATGGTGAGATTGGATGAATCTGTTTCAAGTCCAAATACAAAACAAGAGATCACAACAATTATTAGAAGTGTAATTCCAGATATTGAAAATTGTTTTGATTGTGTTGATTTTGAAGTTAAAGAATTTTTATCACAATCATTAAGTAATCAAATTAATAAATTTTCCGAAGAACAAGGTGTCTTAAAAGAGGAATTATCAAACCAATTTAAATCATCAAGTGATTCACAAAAATCATTCGAAGAAATATTAAATAATAAATTTGCTGAAATTGAATTAACTAATGAAAATAATAAACTTGATTTAGAAGATAGATTAAATGAATTAAGTAATTCCAGAGCTCAGGAAATTATTGAATTACAATTATCACTTGAAGAAAGCTTAGAACAGATTGCAACGGATGTAAGAGTAAAATTAGAAGATGATATGTCTTTACGAGATCGTAAAAGTCATATTAATGATTCAACGATGTGGTCAGAATATATTCAACGTACAAATGATTATCAAAAACAGCAAAATGATTTGATGAAGGATATGACTGATAAACGGTTAGAAACTGAGCAAAGATATGCTAATGATATATTAAAATTCGCAGAAGAGCAACTTGAAAGAGTGATGTCAAAAGATGATTCAGAAATTTACAATCCAGCGTATAACCGTGCTGATCTAGGAATGCAAAAGATGGGTACAAAAGGTATAGTAGAATTTTTACCATGGATTTTTGCAGGCTTATCATTTTTATTATTACTTATTTCAATGTTTAAAAAACCTAAGCCAATTTATTTAAAACCAAAATATTCAAGCGAGCCAACTAAATCTTCTGAACCTGGTCCAATTATGGTTGAAAAGCAACAATTTGATGAAGATAATGATGTGATTAGAACAGAAGTTAAAAGAATTCGTCAGGCTGCAGTAGCGGAAAGTATTCGTGAAAAAGAGGGTGCTGGTGATATTATTAGTGATTGGTTAGATGATGAAAATGACACAGGTTCTTTAGAAGAGAATGAAAGTTCGGAAGATAAATCCGATGATAAAAATGCCGATGGCAAAGATAAGAAAAAGAAGAAATAGGGAGTATTCGGAGATATGACTGCAAGAGAAAAATATTTATTAAAAGATTATCCGAATCTAAAAGGCGAAGTTAAAGTAGCCATTTTATTCAAAGTTTTGGGTGAGGACATGGCTTTAACAATGTTTAAAGGTAAAGTCTCAGATGATAAATTATTGCGTGTTAAAAATAGATCTAAGCGGATTGAATATGTAGCACCTGCTTTACAGCGAATGATTGTTGAACAATATTATAATAGTTTATTAACTGTTGATCATACTGAAAACCAGAAAAAAGAAAATGAAAAGCTTTCTGATAAAAAGAGAGAGATTGTTTACAATCAAATTTTTGCTTTTATAGGTGATTTAACATCAGAACAAGTATTTTATTTAATTAAAGAAGAAAAACCAGCTGTTCAGGCATTAGTTATTGAACAATTAGATTCTACTGACCGAATGGATGTTTTAAGGCGATTCGATAAAAAAATTCGAAAATCAGTAATGATTGAAATTTCTGAAATTAATAATATACCAATTGATGCAATTATTACACTTGCTACTGAATTAAAAAAGAAATCTAAAAAATTACCCGAACCAACAGAATTTAAACGCGGAGGAAAATCTTCTGTTGAAAATATACTAAGAGATTTACCCGAAGATGAAGCCGTTGAATTTTTAAAAGAAATTAAAAAAGATAACCCAGTACTTCATGCTCAAGTTAAAAAAGCAATATTTACTTTTAATGATTTAATTGATGGTCCGCAAGAAACAAATGAAAAAATTTGGGGGGCTATTATTGCACATGAAGATGTAGATATTACTAAAACTCCAAATATTGTATCTCTTGCATTTAAAGGTGTTGATGAGGATATTTATGAACGATGTGTTATTTCGTTGTTAACAGAAAGGCAGAAGGCGATGTATGATCAATTATCTGATACTCCAGTTGCGAAAGCCGAGGTTATGAAAGCGCGAGGTCAAATCAGAAATATTGCATATAGTTTAGTACCCAAAGAATTTACTGTTGATGATATATTTGAAGCAGATATGATTGAATAGTAATATTAATTAATGTAGTAAATAAAAAAGCCTCAGATATCTGAGGCTTTTTTATTACAAATTTTTATTTTTTAATATATTATGATCCTAAAATTATATTTACTAATTGAACAATATCAATAACATTAATCATACCATCGCCAGATAAATCTGCACAAGGGTCATCAGTGTTAGCTAAAACATGATTTACAATACTAACCACATCTATCACATTTACAGCATTATCACCGTTTACATCTCCTAAAATTCCACATCCTGAACCACCACCTACACTAATTGGCAATACAATTTCAACAGTTTCATTATCATTCCCATCATTAAATAGGAAATGTGCATCAAAATCACCATTAGGAATATCTGATTCAAATAATAATGTAGAATAATTAACACCATCAAAATAAGTATGACTATCAGGAATTAGATTAAATGAATAACAATCATCTTCATTTCCTGAATTACACAATTCAGCCATTCTTAACCAAGGTAAGTTTCCATCATTATCTTGATATGAAACTGATAATAGTCCCGAAACATCATCATATTCTGCATTTGATAATGTTGGTAAATTATTTCCATTTTGTAATTGTGATGACATTAAGAAAATTCCAGGACTTGAATCATCTAAGAATTCGGGTAATACATCAGCTCCGCTTAAAGCGACTGAAATTGTCATTCCAGTAGTAAAAACACCTTGAATTGAATTTGGCCATTCTCCAAAATCTGCATCGTTCAAAAGATAGTCAAATAATACAGAAGTTGTTAAATTATTTCCACTCATATTATAATCAATATTTGTTGTTAAGTATTCAAAACCGCTAAACTCACCCGTTGCAACATCACCTGATATTTTTAATAGTCCTGGAGTTAATTGACCAAACCCGCCATCTCCATAACCAATTGCATAGATTACAGATCCCTCTGAGTCAGGGTTTATAATTCCAACCCCATAAAGAAACCATGGTCCAAATAGACTACCTTCGTCACAACAATTTCCATTTAATTCTAATTTTAAATACAATTCATCTATATCTGAACCCTCACCTTTAAATGATCCAGACACACCTACAATATCTTGCCCTGAAGCAGTTTCACCAGTTTCATCTGTTGAAAGTAATGCAAATAAGTTATCACCCATTGGCCATGTATCATTTATATTATTAGGGCTTTGAGAAATAATAATATTTCCATAATCTAATCCAAGGGCTTCTGAATTAATTTCTGAAGAAATATACCAATTAACTGCATTTCCACCATTTGTAGAAACAGAAGTTCCCCAAGTAGTTTCAAACCCTTCTTCATTTAACGGAGTAATTTCACTTGAAGTTGTCCAACTATTTTGACTATCATCAGAAACATGAATAGTTACTGAAGGGTTTGCATTTGACAGTGAGTCTGAAATATCAGCATTAATAATAAATTCTTCTCTAGGTGCAGTAGTCGAAAGATTTTCATATAATTCTTCTCTCAATCTATTTGCTTGGTAGTTCTGTTTTACGATCATCGCTCTTTGGTAAATTTCTTTCGCAAATTGTTCCATTGCTTTATGGCCTAATTCTCTTTTTTCTGCATCGGTATATTCTGTAGAAAATATTAGGCTACTTAAAATTACTGAAATCAGTATTCTTTTTATCATTTTGTTCTCCTTTATTATTAAATAATAATTATATATTAACTATTAAATTTACTAATATTCCACCACAAAGATTACTATTTATTCATAATTTCTGAATGACCTGCTGATAATCGTGCAATTGGTACGCGAAATGGAGAGCAACTTACATAATCTAAACCAACGTTATTAAAAAATTGAATTGATTTAGGATCACCTCCATGTTCTCCGCAAATTCCAATTTTTAAATTTGATTTTGTTTTTCGACCTTTTTTTATTGCTTCTATTATTAAATTTCCAACTCCCTTTTGATCGAGAGATTGAAAAGGGTCAACATCAATTATTGAATTATCAATATATAATGGTAAAAATCCATTTACATCATCCCGAGAATAACCATAAGTCATTTGGGTAAGATCATTTGTTCCAAATGAAAAGAAATCTGCATGGTTTGCAATTTCATCCGCAGTCATACACGCTCTAGGCAGCTCAATCATCGTTCCAATTTGGTATTTAAATTTCACATTCAATTTATTTTGAATTTTAATAGCCATCTTTTCTACAACTTTTCGTTGATGTTCTAATTCAGAATAAATTCCAACCAGAGGAATCATAACTTCTGGAAAAACTTGAATTCCTTCACTAATTAATTCTGCGGTTGCTTCAAAAATTGCTTGTGCCTGCATTTTAGTAATTTCTGGAAATGCAATTCCAAGGCGACATCCTCTATGGCCTAACATTGGATTACTTTCATGAAGTGATTCAATTCGTTCTTTTACTTTTTCTTCAGAAATAGATAAATCAAATGCTAGTTTTTTAATTTGGCTATTATTTAAGTTGATAAATTCATGTAATGGTGGGTCTAATAATCGAATAGTTACCGGAAAAGGTGACATTGCAGAAAGAATACCTTTAAAATCAGATTTTTGAAAAGGAAGTAATTTACTTAATGCTATTTTCCGACCTTCTTTGGAATCTGCTAAAATCATTTTCCGGATATTTATAATTCGCTCAGGAGCAAAAAACATGTGTTCCGTTCTGCAAAGCCCAATTCCTTCTGCACCGAATTTTCGTGCTTGTATGGCATCCTTGGGGCTATCTGCATTTGTTCTAATCGTTAGTTTTTTAATTTCATCAGTTAGTTTCATTAACTTTTTATAATATATATTTTGATCTAAATCGGGAAATATCAAATTTATTTTTCCATTATATACATTCCCATTTGAACCATTCAGTGAAATCCAATCTCCTTCTTTTAAAATTTTATTATTTATCGAGAAAGATTTATTATCGTTATCAATGCATATTTCATTGCAACCAACAATACAGCATTTTCCCCAACCTCTTGCAACCAATGCAGCATGAGAAGTCATTCCACCTCTAGCGGTCAACACAGCTTCTGCAACATGCATCCCATGAACATCTTCTGGCGACGTTTCAGTTCGTACTAAAATCACTTTTTTTCCAGTTTTTGCCCATTGTTCAGCATCATCTGCTGTAAATACAATTTGCCCACATCCACCACCAGGGCCTGCTGGTAAACCTTTCGTAATGATTTCAGATAATTTTTCAGCTTCAGGGTCAATCATCGGATGCATGATTTCATCTAGTTGTTCAGGAGATATTCTTAGAATTGCTTCTTCTTTTGATATTTCTTCATTTTCATACATTTCAATTGCAATTCGAATAGAAGCACCACCATTTCGTTTCCCAGTTCTTGTTTGAAGCATCCAAAGTATATCATCTTGAATAGTAAATTCAATATCTTGCATATCTCTATAATGCTTTTCTAATTTTTCTCTATAAACTAATAATTCAGAATATATTTTAGGATTTGCTTGTTCTAAACTAATTAAATTTGAAGATTCTGATGTTTTACTATTTTCATTCAAAGGGTTTGGAGTTCTAATTCCTGCAACAACATCTTCGCCTTGTGCATTAACCATCCATTCTCCATAAAATTTATTTTCACCTGTTGCTGGGTTGCGTGTAAATGCTACACCTGTTGCAGATGAATCACCCATATTTCCAAAAACCATAGCTTGAACATTTACTGCCGTTCCCCATTCATTTGGAATATTTTCAATCTTTCTATATTTAATAGCTCTTTTTCCATTCCACGATGAAAACACAGCTCCAATTCCACCCCATAGTTGCAAAAATGGATCATCTGGAAATTCTTCACCTAATACTTCAAATATCTTTTTTTTATAAAGTTTACAAAGTTGACTTAAATCCTCTGATGAAAGTTCGGTATCATGTTTAATCCCTTTTTTATTTTTTAAGTTCAACATGATTTGTTCAAGTTGTTCTCTGATTCCATCTTTCACTGTGGCTAAATTGGAATTCCCTTTTTCCATCACAACATCTGAATACATAGTTATCAATCTTCTGTATGCATCATATACAAACCGTGAATTCCCTGACTTTTGTATTAATCCAGGAATTGTTTTTTCTGTTAAACCAATATTGAGAACTGTTTCCATCATACCGGGCATAGACTGTCTTGCACCTGATCGTATTGAAATGAGCAATGGATTATCTGAATCACCAAAAATTTGATTCATATTTTTCTCTACAAATTTTAATCCTTTTTTTACATCGCTTTTGAATTGCAATGGATAAGTATTATTTTTCATAAAATATGTACCTACTTCTGTAGAAATAGTAAATCCTGGAGGAACAGGAATTCCAATATGAGTCATTTCAGCCAGATTAGCACCTTTTCCACCAAGAATATTTTTATCATTTGCATTACCATCTGCTTTTCCATTACCAAATACAAATATAGTTTTATTCATTATTATTAACCTTTTTGAGTGATAAGTTTAATTTAATATATTATTAAAAACATTTAAAGTAAAATGAATATCTTTATCAGATATTCCAGAATGTGTTACTAATCTAAATTTATTTTTACTCAATGCAAAAAATCGAATTCCTTGTTTCTCCATGTGTTGAATAAATTCTTCATCACTAAATGGATTATTCTTTATACTAAAATATAAAATATTAGTTTTATAATTAGTTGGATTAATTTCAATTTTCTTAATTTGAGATAAACCATTAGCAAGTTGAGATAAATGGAGATGATCAGTTTTTAATTGATTTGTCATTTTTGATATAGATATTAAACCTGCAGAAGCTAAAATCCCAACTTGTCTCATTCCGCCACCAAGTATTTTTCGTGTTCTTCGTGCATGATAAATAAATTCTTTTGTTCCACAGACCATTGAACCAATAGGTGCTGATAATCCTTTGGATAAACAAAAAGTAATTGAGTCTGTATATGTTGTTAATTCTTTCAATTCTAAATTTAATGCGACAGCTGAATTAAATATTCGAGCACCATCTGTATGAACTTTTAAATTATTTTCTTGAGCAATATTGTAAACCTGTGAGAGATATTCTATATTTATTGGCGAGCCATTGCATAAATTATGTGAATTTTCTAACGAAATACAGGCTGTCTTTGGGAAATGAACATTATCTTCTCTTATTGAAGTTTTGATTTTATCAATATCAATTGTACCATCTGAATTATTTGATAGTTGAGCAGAATGAATACCACCCAATGCTGAGATTCCCCCAGCTTCATATTTAAATGTATGAGATTTATCTCCTAAAATTACTTCGCTTCCT
The DNA here is from genome assembly GCA_014381925.1 of Fidelibacterota bacterium. Taxonomy (GTDB): domain Bacteria; phylum Fidelibacterota; class Marinisomatia; order SCGC-AAA003-L08. The sequence continues at coordinate 36,280 of JACNKR010000021.1, forward strand.
CTAGGACAGTGCACCATTATGCTAATTAAATTACCCATTGTCCCACTTGGTACAAATAATGCAGCATCTTTTCCTGATAATTTAGCTGTTTCATCTTCTAATTTTTTAACTACAAAATCATCCTCTAATACATCATCACCTAATTTTGCATTTTGAATTGCATCCATCATTTCTTTTGTCGGGAGTGTAACAGTGTCACTTCTTAAATCAATTATGTTCATAAATTGGCAATAAATCCTATAAAAAATTAATGTTTAAATTACTTCTTTTTTTATGCGGGTTCCATATACAATCATTAAATTTAACTATGAAAATACTACCATTAAATTTAATAAATGCAAATTTTATTACACTAAATCCACAGCAACCTAAAGTTCAAGATATATTTATAAAAAATGGTAAAATTGAAAGTTTAAACCAACGAATGTATTCTGCACGAAATTTAAATTTGGAGGGTGCCACAGTAATTCCGGGGTTTATTGATGCCCATTATCACTTATCAAATTTAGGGAAATTTTTAGAAAATTTAAATGTGGTTGGAATGAAATCTCCTTCTCAAATTGTAGAATTAATTCAAAATAAGTTAAATAATTATCCGAAGGGTTCTTGGGTTTTAGGAAGAGGATGGGATCAATCTTTATGGGATAATGCTGAATTCCCAAGTGCTAAAATTTTAGATGAATTATTTATTGACCACCCAATAGCGCTTACCCGAATTGATGGACATGCATTGTGGGTGAATAAACGAGCAAGGCAAATTTCGGGATATGAGGAAAATCCAGAGGTTATTCCTGGAGGCGAAGTGATTAATGATTGTATATTTATTGATAACGCAATGGAAACAATTAGGAATGCGATTCCTAAACCAAGTGATTATGATGTAATGAGGTATATTGAAACGGGACTTAAACAGACAGTTGCCAATGGAATTACAGGTATTCATGATGCATGGCAAGATAGAAAAATTGTAACTTCAATTCAAAAATTAGTAAATAAAGAACGCTTTCCAATTAGATGTTATGGTATGTTAAATGGAAATGATGCTAATTTTTTAAAGGAATGGTTTCAACAAGGAAAAATAGTTAATGATAGATATACAATACGAGCGGTAAAAGCATTTATGGATGGTGCTTTAGGTAGCCGTGGTGCATGTTTATTTGATGAATACTCAGATGACCCTGGAAATTTTGGACTTATTTTATTGTCTAATTATGAGTTTGATGAACTTGCCAAAAAATGCCATCACTTTGGTTTTCAGTTATGTACTCATGCAATAGGAGATAAAGGAAATAAGTTAGTTTTAGACACCTATAAAAAATATCTACAAGGTGATAATGATTTAAGGTGGAGAGTGGAACATGCACAAATGGTGCGGGATGAAGATATCCCAACTTTTGTAGATAATGATATTTTGCCATCAATGCAACCATCACACTGTACAAGTGATTCTCGGTGGATGGATAAACGAATTGGAAAAGATAGATCTCATCGTATTTCAAGATGGAAATCATTTATTAATGCAGGCTTAAAAATTCCCGGTGGTTCTGACTGCCCTATAGAAAAAGGAAACCCGCTTTTAGAATTTTTCTCAGCTGTTACCCGAAAAAACCCTAATTATTCAGATGATATTAGTTGGCAACCTCAAGAAAAAGTAAATCGCATTGAAGCATTAAAAATGTTGACAACTTGGGCGGCTTATGGAGGATTTGAAGAAAACCAAAGAGGCCGTATTCAAAAAGGATTTGATGCTGATTTTACGGTTTTATCTCAAGATATCACAACTTGCAAAGAAGAGGATATTTTAAAAACAGAAGTGTTAATGACTTTTGTAGGTGGAGAATTAGTGTATAAAAAATGAAGTGAGTTGGTAATTATTTTGTGAATTATAACTAAACATTTAAATTAAGTATTTAAGTTATCAACCTATCATATCTACTCGATAATAATTCAAGATATTTTACCTTCATTCCATCAGATAGAAAAGAAATATTTATTAAATTATCCATATTTGTTCTGTTATTTATAATATTTTGAATTTCAGACGATATTGTTTTATCGGTAAGCTGCAATCTTTCTTTCCCAAAATATTTTATTAAATCATTCTTTTGAATATTATTTTTCTTACCAGCCAATGGAAGTGCAAACTCTTCTCTTGTATTTTTTATTGGTATTGTTGAGTTGAGTAAGTCGTAAGCAGGGCTAAGCGTTATTTTTTTTTCTTTTGTTATTAAACTAAAATTTTTCAAATGCATATCTTCATTTCCGACTAAAAAACAAAATAATGTCCTTCTAAATAATTTTTTCTTTTCAACTAAAGGGAATGTACAATGGTTTTCAATAACAGGAATTAATTTTTCCATTGACCAATTGTATTTTGTTTCTCTTTTATTATTTGTTAATTGAGCAAAATCCTCTATATGATTTTTTTTATTTTTTCCGAAACGGTCAAACCGTTTTATAAAATAACTAAAACTTCCATCTTTTGAATAAATAAGGCCTGTTAATGGAACTTCAATCCCAAATAATTTTGCCATTTTCATAGTTACATCTTCATTTTCTGGCAATTCACTATAAATATTATTTTGAGGTTTAATAATATATTTTCCACCACTATCTACTATTTCCATGGCTCGATTTTTAGTCGATAAAATTGCACTCAATTTTGGTTGTACACCCTGAATAGACATTTTAACTGCTCTTGAAGTTGCTTCTTGTCGTTGCTCCTGTGCTGTAAATGGTAATGGGTTTAAATCAATTAACCGTGGTGATAATTTTATAAGTCCTGATTTACTATATTTATTTTCACAAAGTGTGTAAGTAATGGGACATCTATTCATCTAAATTTATCATTTCTTCAACAGTAACCGCACCCACTAAATCTTGTCCTGTTAATATTAATTGGGTGAAATAATCAGATTTATCAATTTTATAATTTAATAATAATCCTTCAAGCTGTCCGCCTTCAGGTAATAATCCTTCAAAAAAGGGTGGAAAAGAATCAAATTCATAGGGTTTATTATGAACTGGCATTGTTAGCGAAATAGGATCACCATTATAGTCTTTGTCATATTGAAAAAAATAAAAATTTGAGTCAGTTTCTGTTAAAATTCCAGCAGGAAGATTATGAATTTTGATTCGTGCTTTTCTCATACTCTTCCATTAATGGACTTTGAAATTTTATTTTAATATTCAATGCATTTAAAATCGCTAAAATTGTAGTCCAACGAACTGTTCTTTTACCTTTTTCCAAATCATAAATTACTGTTTTACCAATTCCTGCTAATTCTGCTAATTCATTTCTGCTCAATTTAGCTTGTTTGCGATGAAATAATATAATTTTATGTAGTTCATTTATTGCTGTCATAACAGTAATTTAGGATAATTATTTATATTAATACAAGAAGTTAATAATAAGATATGTATAATTTACTGCTAAAAAGGTAAATATAGATAGAATAAAGATGTTACTGGTTTGATTTCAATTTATTTATTTCAATCTCGCTTAATTTAATTTTATGATTTCCTTTTTTTGTTAGAAAAAATATTCTCAAGTTTTTTAACCAAATTTTCTGGTTCAATATTTTTATCAATAATGATTCCATTAGGATCTAATAGAAAATTTTGAGGAACTGCTTTAACTCCGTATTCAGTTGAAACTTTGTCCCAACCATTTAGATTTGACAAGTTGGTCCAAGAAAGCTTGTCTGCTTTTATGGCATTGAGCCACCTATCTCTATCTTTATCTATTGATATTCCAATAATAGTAAAGTCATTATTTGAAAAGCGATTATAAATTTTAACTAATTCTAGATTTGTAGCTCTACACGGAGCACACCAAGAAGCCCAAAAATCTATCAAAACATACTTCCCTTTAAATTCATTCAAACTCATAAGTTTTTGTTCTGTATTTGGAATGGAGAATTCTGGTGCAGGTTGAGCTATGGCAACTCTTTTTATAGAAGGAAGTATTTTTTTTAAGTGCTTATAATATTCTGATTTAGTTACAGGCTCTTCAAAGTTGTTCACAATAATATCTAGAGTATCTAAATGGATATTGTATAATTGAAATTGATAATAAGCTGTAAAAGCTGCGAAGGAATAGTCCGGATATTTTAACATGATTTCCATTCCTTTTTTTCTCTCGAAAATATCATCCGTTTTATAAGAACGAAATAAGCTGTCTTCTCTTGAGCCGATTATTTTCACATTCTCTATCTCATTGATATTTGCTTTTATATCTATATTGCTATTTTCAAGAAAGAAATGAATTTTACTTTTTTTATTTATTAACAGGGTATGCACATATGGACTTTCAAGGCTCCCATAAAATTTAAATTTTCCGTTTATAATTTCAGTAGAGTCAACATCAACACGTTCGTTAGTCACTAAATCAAGTTTTGCTAAAATAGCTTTTCCATTTGCCACACCTTCTATAGTTCCGTTTATGGAATATCCTTCATCAATGTTGTTCTTATTTGTGTTACAAGATACCAAAACTGTAAATAGAAATAATAATTGAAGTGAAATTTTGATTTTCGGCTTTTTGGTTTTCATCATTTTAAATTATTAACGACCTGTATATGTTGTCGTAGCATCCCGAATGGTGCTATGCAATATATACCTTGTTGTGTTTTCATTGTTTTATTTTCCGTTCTGTTTGT
>JACNKR010000009.1 GCA_014381925.1 Fidelibacterota bacterium
TTACATACGCTCTATTGGAAAGCCTTATTTGATTCTGAAAACTTAAAAAATGTGGGGGCGAAATTGAATGGGCAAGCTGAAATATTCTATCGTAAGCACTCCATTAAAAAAGATGAAAGAATAATTCATATAGCAAATTCTTCTCTTCAAAATAAAAATGAGAATAACCATAAGAAGGAAAGTAATTTTGATTATGACATTATAAAAGATAAACGATATACAGTAGATAAGTTCCAATTTCATGTGCCCATTACACTCAATTTTAAAGCGGAAGGTGTAACACGGTTTAATGATAAAGTAAACTATAATTTAGCAACACAAAAAAACACACATGTTATTGGTATCGACCGTGGGGAAAGACATCTTTTATATTATTCAGTCATTAATCCGAATGGAGAAATTGTAGAACAAGGATCTTTAAATACTATTGATACAGATCAAAATTACTCAGTTGATTATCAACAGAAATTAGATGCTAAAGAAAAGGCAAGAGATAAAGCCCGAAAAGCATGGACTACCGTAGATAATATTAAAGATTTAAAAGCAGGATATTTATCTCATGTAGTTCATAAACTAGCATTTCTCATTGTAAAATATAATGCAATTATTTGCCTTGAAGATTTAAATTTTGGTTTTAAACGAGGTCGGTTTAAAGTGGAAAAACAAGTATATCAAAAATTTGAAAAAGCATTGATTGATAAATTAAACTATTTAGTTTTTAAAGATGCAAAACCAAATGACCCTGGCCATGTTTTAAATGCTCTACAACTATCAGCCCCTTTTGAAAGTTTTAAAAAAATGGGGAAACAAACGGGTCTTTTGTATTATGTGCGAGCAGATTACACTTCTAAAATTGACCCTGTGACTGGGTTTATTAATTTTCTTTATCCAAAATATGAAAGTCTAGCAAAATCAAAAATATTCTTTGAATCTTTTGATAGTATTAAATTTAATTCAAGTGGTGGTTATTTTGAGTTTAAAATTGATTATAAAAAAATGACTCCTAGTCGTGATTTAATGGGTTATCAAACAAAATGGGTTGCGTGCTCTTTTGGTGAAAAACGATTTAAAAATATCCGAAATTCAAATGGTAATTGGGAGTCAGTTGAAGTAAATGTTACAGAAGAGTTAAAATCATTGTTAAAAAATGAAAATATTGATTTTCAGTCTGGATTAGATTTACGGTATGATATTTCTTCAATTAAAAATACTAAATTCTATAAAAAACTATTTAAATTGCTTCAGATATTGCTCTCTTTACGACATAGCAAAACAGGAACAGATGAAGATTTTATTTTATCACCTGTTGCAGATAAAAATAATATATTTTTTGATAGTCGAATTGCAAGTAAAACTCAGCCTATGGATGCAGATGCAAATGGAGCTTATAATATTGCATTAAAAGGGTTGTGGAATATAGACCAAATAAAGAATTGGGATGGAAAAAGTAAATTAAATTTAAAAATGAAAAATGTCGAATGGTTTGAGTTTGCTTTAAAAAAACCATTTTTGAATTAAAATTAAAACAAACCATTAAAATGGTTTATTATTATAATATTTAACCGTCATAACGGTTTTTTCAGAGTGGAAACATATATCCCAATATCATATTTAAATGATTTTATTTTTTGTCCTAGATCTATATATTTTCATCAGTGTTTTGGGAGATCAAGTAAAAGGCTTTACCATTCTACTGACCAAATAGATGGGTTGACAGCTCATAAAACTATAGACAAAAATACCTATTCTACTTCTAAAGAAACATTACAAGGATTAGAGATATATTCTGAAAAATATAATCTTTGTGGAAAAATTGATATTTATGATTCCTCTAAATATCTACTCATTGAACGAAAGAAAAAAATTAAGGTTATTTATGATGGATATATATTTCAATTATTTGCACAATATTTTTGTTTAATTGAAATGGGCTACAAAGTTGAACATTTAAAATTATATAGTATGGATGATAATAAAAGTCATCCTATTCCTCTCCCGAAAGACGATGAACAATTTTTTAATAAATTCGAAGCATTAATAGAAACGATGAAATCCTTTTCATTAAAAGAGCCGTTTGTACCCAATAAAAATAAATGCACTCATTGTATTTATCACACAATTTGTGATGTGTCAGCATGTTAACCGCCCCAGATTTTAAAGAGAAACAAATTATTTTTGCACTATTGAGTCATGGCGAAAGATTGAGTTTTAAAAATGATAATGTAATTATTAGTGATGAAAGTGGAATTAAACATCAATCGAGTTGTTATCGATTATTTGCATTATTTATTGTTGGACATATTTCTATTACATCTGGGTTATTGCATCGTGCTAAAAAAATTGGTTTTTCAATTGTCATGATGACTCATGGATTACTGCCTTATGGAATGTGGTTTGCAAAAGCAGAAGGAAATGTATTACTTAGACAAAAGCAATATAAATATGATAAAACGGATATTGCCCAATATTTGGTACAAAAAAAAATAAAACAACAAATTTTAATGTTAAAATCTCGCAGACATAAAACAAGTGAATTTAAAAATGATATTATTAAATTAACAGAATATCAAAATAGATTACCAAGTTCTAAATTTAATATTCAAGAATTACTTGGGATAGAAGGTTCTGCATCACGATTATATTTTAAAAATATGTTTGGTGATATTGGTTGGAAAGGGCGAAAACCCCGTGCAAAAAGGGATATTCCAAATGTACTTTTAGATATTGGATATACTAAATTATTCTATGTAATAGAGGCACTTTTAAATTTATATGGATTTGATATTTATAAAGGATTTTATCACCAAACTTTTTATCAAAGGAAATCACTCGTTTGTGATATGGTTGAACCGTTTAGACCTTGGGTTGATAAACGCATTAGGAAAGCATTTAAACTCAATCAAATTCATGATGAAAATTTTATTAAAATAAATGGGCAATATCGCTTATTTGGGAAAACAGCAAAACCGTATATTACATTTTTGATACAAGAAATTCTCAATCATAAAGAATCTCTTTTTTATTTTGTACAATCATTCTATCGGGCATTTATGCAAGGGAAACCAATTGAGGAATTTCCGAAAATTAAAATGGAGTAAAATAATGCTAATTATAACTTATGATATTCATGATGATAAATTAAGAACTCGTTTTTCTACTTTTTTAAAGAAATTTGGATACAGACTTCAATATTCTGTTTTTCAAATACGAAATAGTAAACGAATGATAGATAATATTGTTGCTGAAGTAAAAGGAAATTTTGAAAAACAATTTACTCAAAAAGATAGTATTATTATTTTTAATATGAGCAAGCAATGTAAAATTACTAAATTTGGGTATGCAGTAAATGATGATAAAGACTTAATTATCGTTGATTAATTGCAAATGTTGGTCTTAATGGAGTTATATAAATAAAACAGGTATTAATTTGAAATTTTTTGTTATTTTAAATATAGTTCTCTGTAGAGAACATAAAATTCAAAAACAAATTAGCTGTCTAAGACCGATATAAAATTTCTACTGTTGTAGATTATGTCGCGTGGTACTCCAGAATAAAGTCTAAGACCGATATAAAATTTCTACTGTTGTAGATCCTCCGGTAAACCAGCCGTTGCTGGTGTCTAAGACCGATATAAAATTTCTACTGTTGTAGATAGAGACTTAAAAATAATAGTTGTATAGTCTAAGACCGATATAAAATTTCTACTGTTGTAGATGCAATATAATGTGCCACCATTTCTTCGTCTAAGACCGATATAAAATTTCTACTGTTGTAGATGCTGGTTTTGGTAGAAATTGGAAAGGGTCTAAGACCGATATAAAATTTCTACTGTTGTAGATACGAGTGGTTTAGGCTTAAACTTTGACGGTCTAAGACCGATATAAAATTTCTACTGTTGTAGATGTTATGGTTGCATGAGTTTTAGTAAAGGTCTAAGACCGATATAAAATTTCTACTGTTGTAGATGGTGCAGATTTCGACCAACCTTTTGTATGTCTAAGACCGATATAAAATTTCTACTGTTGTAGATGCTTTACTTACTGCCTTTGCTACATCTGTCTAAGACCGATATAAAATTTCTACTGTTGTAGATGAGCAGATACAAGATTTAGTTATTCGGTCTAAGACCGCTATAAAATTTCTACTGTTGTAGATAGAAAACAACCGATGTCCAATCCAAAGTCTAAGACCGATATAAAATTTCTACTGTTGTAGATTTAAGGGATATACTCTTTTAGCTCCATAACCATAGTTCCAATATTGGTAATTTGTTCTATTTTTATGGGAATCATTTTTTTATCATTTGTAAACCAAACTTTCATTTGACCATTATTTTTTAATAATTTTTTTGTATTTGTTGAATATGGGGAAATAATTAAACATTCAAATTCACCAAATGGGACTTTAATTTTTTCTATCTGCTCTATTTTAAATAATACATTTTTAATTTTACCCATATCATAAATAGTAATTTCTTTAGGGAAATGTTGAGTATTAAAATTATTCCTTAATTTATAAATCATTGCTAATGGGTCAAATACGAATGACTGGATATTTAATTTTTTATGCCCATAACTAATTATATTTGATAAATAATCAATTTCGGCTCTATGTTTTTTTTTATATTTCCCTTCTGAAATATTTTTTTCTACCTTTTTAAGTGAAAAATTAAGTGGGGATATCCATGTTTTTATATTGTCTCTAATTCTATAAAATCGATCTAAAAATGAATTTGTTTTAATATCTGCATTAATAAAATAGACAGAATCTCCTGCGAGTGTATCCCAATCAAATGAAATTATTGCCTCTCCAGCAGAAAAAAATCGAAAACCAGCTTGGTATTTTAAAACTTCACCAATAAATTTTTCAGTTCCAAAAATACTACTACATAGGAAAATTATAATTAATTTAAGTCTCATTTAAAATACCATTTAAAATTGAATTAATATCACACGCATTATCTTTTACAAATGATTTTAATTTTGCTTTTGTTTCATTGAATTCATTTTCATTATTTAATAATTCTAAAAATGTATAAAATTCATTTGTATTATGTACCATAGTTCCCAGTCCAATATTAACCATTTCAATAGCCTCATCTAATATATGAATATTAGGCCCAAAGGATACCGCACAACCATAAACGGCTGGCTCTAATACATTGTGTACGCCAGCACCAAACCCTGCACCAATATATGAAACATTGGCATATTTATATAAGTCGGCTAAAATACCGACAGTATCAACAATTATTGTACTATAATTGAAAGGATCGTTTATTTTTTCAATTTTTGAGTATAGCTGATAACTAATTTTATTTTGTATTAATTTTTTTTCTATTTTAGAAATTGTATGTTGATCGACTTCATGGGGAGTAATTATTAATCCAATATTTTGTTCAATAAAATCATTTTCACCATTTGGGAATTTTTTAAGTATTCCATCAAAAACAATATCATAATCAGACTCAATGATACTTCCTAAAATAATATTTTTCGAATTATTAAATTTTTCAGGTAAAAGGGGTGATGTATTATTTTTCATTCGGTTAATTACTCTATTAAACCGAGTATCACCTGTTACTGTTATTTTATCTTCATTTACAAATTGTGAAATCGATGATTTTAATCGATTAGTCCCAGTATATATCTTATTAAATTTATTAAAAATTAATTTATTAAACGGTTTAAATATCCACCAAAACCGTGCAGAATTTTTATGAAGGTTAAAATTAATCATCACAATTTTCACATAATGTTTATGTGCAAAATAAATATGGTGTGGCCAAATATCATGTCGGTTTAAAATATAATAATTCGGTTTAAAATCTTTTATAAATTTTTTTGCAGACCAATAAAAGTCAAGCGGGTGATAAATGATAGCATCTGCTAATGGAGTATTTTTTTGAATTTCAAATATTGTCGGTGACATAAATGATAATAAAATAAAATATTTAGTCCGATTAATTTTTTCTAGAATTGGGACAACTTGTTCAAATTCTCCTCCTGAAGCTGCATGAATCCAAATAATTTTTTTCTGATTTGATTTTACAATTTTAAGTGCATTTAAGTATTGGGCTCGTTCTATTACATTTCTTTTATTTAATTTTGAATTAAATAACGAAAATAAAAATAAAAAGGGATATAAAACAGATGTCAGTAAAAAATAGAGGAAAAATGCCATTAATTTAAAGGAGCTCCTGCATTTATCCATGCTTCCATATAATCAATTTTATCTTGAGATAATTTTGGTCTATTTTTTGGCATAAACCAATTTTCATCTAAATTTGAATTTGAAATAGCTAAAAATATATGAGATAAATATGGATATTCTGGATAAATATATTTGTATTCATTCCATTCTACATCTTTATCAACAATATTCTGATAACTGATTCCTGCATCTAAATATGGTTTTTGTGCACCTGAAATATTATGGCATTCAACACAATTCATATCAAAAATTCCTTGAATGCAATCATAGGATATCGGATCATTTTTATAATCACAAATATCAATTGATTCTGTTGTGCATGAAATACAAAATAGTCCAAAAGTAAAACAGAGAATTAAATTAAATTTTCTAAACATAGTAACAATTCCATTTTTTATGGTGCTAATATTAACGCTAATACTAATTAGACTAAAATTAGAAATCTTATAATTGAAGCAAATAAAATTGGTAAATTTCATCTTTAGCATGATACAATATTTGTGAATAATGAAATAATACAAACACTTCTTTTCTGGTTCCAAGAAAAGCGATGGCTAATTATTACTCTAATTATAGGAATTGGGTTATATTGGTTGCCATATCCAGAAACGATATCTCCACAGGGTTATCGAACATTAATACTTGGAATTATGGTCATTATGTTAATTATAACTGAACCTGTTCCACTTCCTGCTGTTGCTTTGTTAATAGCAATATTAGAAGTCTCATTTAGAATTTCAAATCCAGCAGAAGTTGCTCAGTCGTATATGAGTGATGCTGTCTTTTTTATAATGGGTTCATTGATGATGGGCGTTGCAATTGTCCATCAAGGATTAGATGCCCGATTAGCACTTGCAATTATTCGCATTACAGGGAATAGAGTTCGAAATATTACGTTTGGATTTTTATTTATTTCTGCAATATTATCTTCTTTTATTGGTGAACATACAGTTGTTGCAATGATGTTACCTGTTGCCATTACGCTTATTAAAAATGTTTCTAATCATAGGCATATTCCTAATTTAACGGCTTTATTGTTATTTTCAATTGCGTATGGGTGTACAATTGGAGGGATTGGAACTCCGTCTGGTGGTGCCCGAAATGCATTAATGTTAGCCTATTTAAAATCTATTCCTGAAAATGGAATTTCACTTTCTTATTTTGATTGGATGTTATTTGCATATCCCATGGTCATTATTCGAATTTTCTTTGCTTCATGGTTATTAAGACTTGCATTTGTTCCTGAAATTAAATTTTTAGATACTCCAATTCGAAGATTAAAAGTTCAAGTTGCTAATAGAGGTAATATTAGTGGAAAAGAAATTTTAGCAATTATAATATTTATGATTATTTTCCTTGGGTGGGTATTTTTAAATGAACGAATTGGTATGGGAATTATCGCAATTTCAGGTGCATTTTTATATATGGCTACGGGGCTTGTAAGTTGGAATACAATTAGTAAAAATACAAATTGGGGAGTCATTTTATTATTTGCATCCGCAATTTCTCTTGGTATTCAAATGAAAAACCATGGGACAGCAGTGTGGTTAGGTAATTCATTCATTCATTCATTTCAATTTTTATTAGACCGGTTTGAAATGCTCCCGTATGCGGTATCTATTGTAATTACCACATTAATGTCAAATGTAATTAGTTCAAGTGCGACAGTTGCTGTATTGGGTCCAATAATGTTAAATATGGGTGGTGACCCATTGTTGATGGGAATGACAACAGCTGTCGCATCTGCTTTTGGGTATTTTTCTGCTGTTGCCGCACCTGCATGTATGATTATTTATTCCACAGGAATGATAAAAATGACTGATTTTCTACGGGCAGGATGGCGAGTTGGAATAATGTCAATAATTGTTCTTTTATTTGTGTTAAAATTATATTGGCCATTTTTAATTAATTTTTTAGAATTGTAGGGGAGAAAGTAAATGAAATTTTTATTATGTATCCATAATCAATCAGAGGCTACCCGAAATATCATTCGTTTAACAATAAAAGTTGCAGAAGGTTTTGGTGCAGATTTGAATATTATTGTTGTTGGACGGGAAGCCAGTGGGTTTATGGAATCTGAAATGTCTATTACTCATCAATCCTTATCTGAATGGAATTTAAATCAACCAGGTATTGATTTATTACATTGGGCATTTAACCGAATTATTGAATATGGTTATATAAATGAAGATCCAAATGTATTTCAACCTGAAAATTTTATAGATGAAAATAACCGTATTAGAATAATTTTGCCACATTCGTCTGATTCTAAAGTAAATTTGATTTTAAGACATGGTAAATTATTAAATGAACTCAGAAATGAAACGAAAGAAAATCAATATGAACTTACAATTATTGAGAAACCGAAGAAAAATAAGTTAACACATCATTTAATACAGTTTTTAAAATCATCAATTTTTATTGTACCTAATTTTGATCCAAATTTTAAATATCCTATTTTGTTGGGTGTTAATGATTCAAAATACACAAAAAGAGCCGTGATGTATAGTGCCATTATTTCTAAACAATTTGGAACTTATGTTGAATCATTAACCGTGAGTAAAACAACAAAGTTTAGGAGTGGATATAAAAATGCATCAAAATGGGCTGATAAATATCTTAAGCGATTAAAAGTAGAACATGAATTTAATTTAATTACGGGGTCTGCAGAAGAAAAAATTATTGAAATGGCGGGGGATAATCATATTATTGTAATTGGCCAAGCTGATCGAAATGAAATAAGAAAATATGTTTTTGGAAGTAAGCCTATTCATATTTCGCAAAAAGCAAATTGTCCTATATTAATAGTAAAATAATTTCAATTTTTATTTTGTTTAATGTTGATTAAGTCCAATAAATTATTGGTCTATGCTGGCCCGTTCGTCTAGTGGTTAGGACTCAGGGTTTTCATCTCTGCAACAGGAGTTCGATTCTCCTACGGGCTACAAAA
>JACNKR010000079.1 GCA_014381925.1 Fidelibacterota bacterium
GTGGGCAATGAGGGACTCGAACCCCCGACTTCCTCCTTGTAAGGGAGGCACTCTGAACCAACTGAGTTAATCGCCCAAACTATTAATGAATTAGCTGTTTTTTACATTTAACCCAAGCACTAATTTTAAGACTTCTTCCACATCCCGAACAAAACTAAATTTCAAATCTTTTTGAATTTCTTCAGGTATATCTTCAATGTCTTTTTTATTTAAAAATGGAGCAATAATATGTTTTACACCAGCTCTATGTGCCGCCGTTACTTTTTCTTTTAATCCACCAATTGGCATTACATTACCACGAAGTGAAATTTCACCTGTCATTGCAAAATTTTCTTTTAACGGTTTATTTAATAATAATGATACAATTGCAGACAATAAAGTTACACCCGCCGATGGTCCATCTTTAGGAATTGCTCCAGCAGGTACATGCACATGAATATCATATTTCTCATGAAAATCTTTTTCAATTCCTAATGCTTTAGAATTTGCTCTCACATAACTCATAGCCGCTTGAGCAGACTCTTTCATTACATCGCCTAACTGGCCGGTCAGTTTTAAATTACCTTTTCCAGGCATTTTTGATGCTTCAATAAATAATATATCCCCACCAAAAGCAGTCCAAGCCAAACCAACAACAATACCTGGTTTATTTGCTCTTTCATTTACTTCTGGGTAAAATTTTCGTGGTCCTAAATAATCATTTATTTTTTTAGGGGAAATTTTAACTGAAGATCGTTCTTTAATAGCAATTTCTTTAGCTACCTTACGACATACATTTGCAACTTGCCGTTCTAAATTACGCACACCAGATTCCCGTGTATAATATTCAACAATTTCAGCCAATGCATCATCCGAAAATTTAATTTCACTTTTTCTTAAACCATGTTCTTTAATTTGTTTAGATACAAGATATTCTTTAGCGATTGCAACTTTTTCAGACATTATATACCCTGTAAATTCCAAAATTTCCATTCGATCTCTTAATGGTCCTGGAATTTGATCTACTCTATTTGCTGTCGTTACAAATATTACATCCGATAAATCAAAATCTACTTCAAGATAATGATCATTAAATGCAAAATTTTGTTCTGGATCTAATACTTCTAATAATGCACTTGATGGATCACCTCTAAAATCATTTCCTAATTTATCAATTTCATCTAGCATAAATATAGGGTTACGAGTTCCTGCCTTTTTTAATCCTGTGATGATTCGTCCAGGTAAAGCACCAATGTAAGTTCTTCTATGGCCACTTATTTCAGCTTCATCACGAACACCTCCCAATGATATTCGGACAAATTCACGCCCCATACATTCTGCAATTGATTTACCAATTGAAGTTTTACCTGTTCCTGGAGGACCCCCAAAACAAAGAATTGGAGATTTTAACCGATCCCCTTTTTTTGCTCTTGATTTTTTTAATGAACGAACAGCTAAATGTTCTAAAATTCTACTCTTCACTTTTTTTAATCCAAAATGATCTCGATCTAAGATAGTGGATGCATTTTCTATATCTTCATTATCTTCTGAAGACTTACTCCATGGAAGCTCAACCAACCAATCTAAATATGTCCGTGAAACTGTATATTCTGGTGATGACATTGGTATTCGTTGCAATCTATCTAATTCTTTTTTAGCAACTTTATCCACAGGTTCAGGCATTTTAGCATCTTTAATCAACTTTTCAATATCTTTATTTTCAAGAGATGCTTCGTCTTCACCGAGTTCTTTTCGAATTGCTTTCATTTGTTCACGCATGAAATATTCTCTCTGCGTTTTAGAAATTTCATCATGGACATTTGATTGAATTTTATCACTTAATTCAATGCGCTGAATTTCTCTATTCACAAGTTCAGTGCATTTTTCTAATCGTTTATCGACAGCTAAACATTCTAATACATCTTGCTTTTCTTCAGTTGGAATATTCATCATGGCAATTGCTCTATCCGCAAATTTACCCGGATTTTCAATTCTTAATAAACCATCAGCTTGTTCTTCTGTTAAATATGGAGCAATTTCAATAAATTTTTGATATAATCCTTTTAGATTTTTTGTTAATGCTTCCAATTCAATTTTAGAATCCACAATATCCCGTCCCCGAGAAACTTCACCTTTAAAATAAGGATCATTTTTTACAAACTTATCAATTCTTACTCGGCCGATTCCTTGAACAATTGCAGATTTGGCTTTATCTGGAATATCAAAAACTTTCATTACAACACCCAGTGTACCCCATTCATATAAATCTGACTCACCCGGTAATTCTACGGATCCATCTTTTTGTGCAACGACAATAATTGTTTTTTTACCATCCTTTGGTAAGTCTTCAATTAATCTTAATGATTGTTCCCTTCCAATATAAACTGGAATTACTTGATGTGGAAAAAGAACTGTATTTCTTAGGGGTAAAATCGGGTAGGATTTATTTTGTTTTTTTGAGGGGGTATTTTCTATTGCTATTTCAGTCATTATAATCTTTCAAAATTTTTCAATTTAATACAATCAAATATTATGCCTTTTTTAAAAATTTTATAGTTGGCCTGTAACTTTGTCATATTTATTTGCTTGATAATATTCGTAATAATTTTAAGAAACGAATAGTAACATAGGGGTCAGGAATTGGAGATTTAGATTTTTGTGCAGGGAAATATCCTGTATCCATTTGAGTGAGTAATAATCCAGATGTCAGTTTGTCAACCATTTTATTTTTTTTATCCAAACCATGATTTACCAAAATCTCTAAAATTTTAAGACTTCCACCTGTGAATAAAGTTTCTCCTTTAGCACCAACAGCAAAGTAATCCCACGGTGACAAGTGAGCCAAAAATGGTGTTGAATTATCATTAAATAACTGTTTAGATAAGAATTCAATTCCTTTTTTAACTGACTCTGATTTAGCCATAGACCTTCTTGAAGACAAAGCGAGTAATATTTCAGCACTAGTCCAAATACAAGACTTTTGTGTCTTATTCGATTTTCCTTTTTGAATCATAGAACGATGTAGCCAACCCCCATCTTCTCTCTGTCTCTCAATTATCCAATTAAACGAACGATCTAAAAGTCTATTCCCCTGTAAACCTAAACGAACTAATAGATAACACATTCGAGCATGATGATGATATAACCCTGGAAAACGACCATCAGGATTTTGAAATTCCATTGCATTAATGATAAAATCATCTACCCCTTTCATGTGTTTATAACCTCCAAATGAGATTAGTCCGTGTAATTTTTCCATTAAAAAAATAAAATCTAGTTCTCTTTGTTTGGCCGAATTTGAAATTGTAAACGATACTTCATCTCTTAGAATTTTTTTATACTTTTTTTGATAGTGAAGTGTTTTATTTATTGTTAACACTAATGGATGAATAAATGGTAAACCCACTACATCTCGTGCAACATAATAACGAATATGAGGTTGACCCTTTTGTAAAATATCTAATAATGGATTTTTAATTAATGGTTTTATAAAATTGGGCCACAAATTAATTTGTTTCCAATGTTTATATTCTTCTTCGGGGATATTCTGTTTCATCAAATTTGGTCACTCGGTAATAAATGGCAAGAAGTACAATTACTTCTCATTTCATGAGCAATTTTAGGTGAAGTTGCTAAACCTGGAATTGTCATACTCTCTTGATGACAAGTTAAACACGACTCTTCACTCACAAATTTTTGGTGTGGTCCACTTGACCTATCTGGAAATAAATCAGATAGTGGTGGTGGTGTCTCATTCTCTGGAAGTATATTCATTTCAATATTGTTACCAAAAGTAGATAAAGTATATATTGCACCTACGACTACAATTAACACAAAAATAATTGTCTGTAATTTATTCATTAATTTCCTTTTTTATTTTATATTTTCTCACTTGCTCATCAGCGTGATATGATGATCTAACAAGTGGTCCTGATTCTACAACTCTATAACCCATTTCTAATCCTTTTTCGTGAAACATGTTAAAAATATCGGGATGAACAAATCGCTTAACTATTAAATGTTTATTTGTTGGTTGTAAATATTGTCCAACATTAAAAATCTCAACACCTAAATCTACCATTTCTTGCATCACCTGTAATACCTCCTCATCTGTTTCACCCAATCCAACCATTATCCCTGTTTTTGTAACTAAGCCTGACTTTACAGATTCTTTTAAAACCATTTTTGTTCTCTGCCAATTTGATTGGGTTCGTACTTCTTTTGAAATTCGTTCAACGGTTTCAGTATTATGTGAAAAAATATCTGGCTGTGAATCAAACACAATTTTTAAAGCAGGTAAATATCCTTTAAAATCTGGTGTTAATACTTCAATTGAACAATCTGGATTTAGCCGTTTAATTTCAGTAATTGTTTCCGCCCAAATTGAAGCTCCAAAATCGTTTTTAATATCATCTCTATCTACAGAAGTAATTACAACATGGTTTAAATTCATTTTTTTAACTGCTAATGCTGTTCGATATGGTTCATCATTATCAAACCAACTTGGTTTCCCTGTTTTTACTGAACAAAATCCACACGCTCTGGTGCAGGTATCACCTAGAATCATAATAGTTGCAATTTTTCGTCCCCAGCACTCATATATATTTGGGCATTTTGCTTCGGCGCAAACTGTATTTAAATTTTGATTTTCAATTAACTTTCGAGTCTCTTGAAATTCAGCATTCGTATTTAACTTAATTTTTAACCAATCTGGCCGTTTAATTCTTTTTGGTACAACTGATTCCAAATTAGAATAATCTAGATTCATTATAGTCTTCAATTAAAGTAACAAGCCTTGAAAGAAATCGAGTTCCATATGCCCCATCTATTAATCGATGATCATAACCTAAAGTCATATACATCATGTGGCGAATAAAGACTACATCACCATATTCAGTCTCTTTTACAACAGGCCTTTTATGAATTGAGCCTGTACTTAAAATTCCAACATTAGGTTGATTAATTATTCCCATACCAAATAAACTTCCAAAAATACCCGGATTTGTAACTGTAAAAGTAGAACCAAAAATTTCTTCAGGGTTTAATTTATTTTCTCGTGCCCTCACTGCAATATCAGCTGTTGACCTTGCTAACCCCTTAAAGTTTTTTTCCTCAGAAGCTTTAATTACAGGTACAATTAAGTTATTATCTGGCAATGCAACGGCAACCCCCATATTTATATGAGCATGGTGAATTATATTCTCACCATCAATAGATGCGTTCAACAATGGAAATTCATGTAACGCTTTAATACATGCATCTAAAATCATCGGTGTATATGTTAAATTCACTCCAAATTGAGATTTGAATTCATCCTTATATTTTCCTCTTAAATTTACTAGGTTTGTCACATCCACTTCAGATGTAGAATATACATGTGCAGATGTTTTTTGAGATTCAAGCATATGATATGCTATTCGAGATCGCATTCTCCCCATTTTCTCAATTTTATCTTCTAAGTTCACCAATTGAGGTTGAGGCATTTTGATCTCTTTTCCACCTGGTAATTGAGGTTGAGCAGGAATTTGTACAAATTGTGGTGATTCCTGGGATGGGTTCTTATTTGCTAAGTAATTCATTATATCATCTTTATTTACTCGACCACTTTTCCCTGAACCACTTATTCTTTCTAATTCATCAATCGTTATTTGATGTTCTTTTGCAATTGATTTTACCAAAGGGGAATAAAACCGTTTCAATTTTGGTTTATCAATAATTTTTGGTGATTGAACCTTTACTTCAATTTCTTTTTTAATTTCATTTTTTTTAGATTGTTCTTCTATTTTCTCATTAGAATTAACCTTTTCTCCCATATCGCCAATTCTTGCAATTACAGTCCCGACATCAACAGTTTGATTTACCTCAAATAAAACTTCAATCAATATACCCGAATCTGGAGATGGAACTTCAGAATCAACTTTATCGGTTGAAATTTCTAATAGTGTTTCGTCTCTCTCAATTTTATCACCAATTTGTTTTTTCCACTCAATAATTGTTCCCTCTGTAATTGACTCACCCATTTTAGGCATTACTACATCTATTGCCATTTATGCTCCCACATATTTTCTAATTTGATTTTTAAAATTTATCCGTGGAATACTCTCAGGATATTTTCCACAAATAATTCGAGTTAACTCTGAGTTAACATCTTTCTTACTTTTAAATTCTACAGAAATTGGAATTTCAAAATTCACTTCTTTTAATACTCCACCTTCTTCTTTGACTCGTAAATCTTGAATTGAATCTAACGAATATTTTTCAAGTATTGGTTTAACTATTTCTTTTATTTTATTTTCAGCACAATTACTTACACTAATTGGATCAATGTGCGTAACCACATCTGCACGTGTTTTTTTCTCTAATAACAATTCAACCTCATCTGCAATTAAATGTAATTCATCTGCTGTATTATTATCACCTACTTCTACATGCAAAGAAATATATTTATTAAATCCATATTGATGAACTATAATATCATGAATATTAAAAACCCCTTTTACTTTAAGTGCCTCAGATTTAATAATTTCTAAAAACTCTTTTGTTGGTGGTTTTCCAAGCAATTCATCAATTGCATTTTTTGCTAATTCATAACCCGTGTATAAAATAAACCCGGAAACACCTATTCCCATTAAACTATCTAACCAAGGCATATTGAATTGAATTCCAATCATTCCAATAACAACTAAAATAGATGAAAGAACATCGCTATGATGATGAATAGCATCACCTCTGAGTGCATCTGAGTCGATTAAATGTGCAAGTTCATGGCTTATTTTGGCCATTATTTCTTTTATAACAATTGTAAATAATATTATTATTATCATTGGTATATCAACAATAACTGATTCTTGATGAATCATTCGTTCAATCGATGTTTTCAAAAACTCAAAACCAACGAGCCCAATTAAAAATGCAATTGATAAAGATGCAATCGTTTCAGCTCGACCATGCCCAAAAGGATGTTCAGCATCAGCTGGTTTTTGTGACATTTTAAAACCTAAAATCACAATAATACTTGTACCAACATCCATTAAAGTATGAAATGCATCTGCTAATAATGCAATACTATAGGATGATATTCCTAATACTAGCTTAATCCCAAATAATATTAGATTACTAATTATTGATAAATAGCCTTCAAACTGACCAATTTTTAACCGGTTAGAAGGCTCTAATGGATCAGATCCTTTTTGAATTACAAAGTTTACTATAAATGTAGTTAATCGACTCATTTATTTATATGCTGGAATACCTGTAATATCATGCCCTAATACTAAAGTATGCATCTCATTTGTACCTTCATAAGTATATACAGATTCAATATTCATTAAATGTCGCATAATTGGATATTCACCTGAAATACCATTTGCACCATGCATTTCTCGTGCTAGTTTTGCACATTCTCTCGCAACCCAACAATTATTCTTTTTTAACATCGATACTTGTTGATGCCTTAATGTCCCATTATCTTTATTTTTTCCAACATGAAGAGCTAATAATTGTCCCTTTGTAATTTCAGATAACATCCATGCTAATTTTTCTTGGATCAATTGAAACGAAGCAATCGGTTTATCAAATTGAATTCGCTCTGCAGTATATTTAACCGACGCATCATAAACGGCAATTGCAGAACCAAGCGTCCCCCACCCAATACCATATCGTGCTTGAGTTAAACAGCCTAATGGACCCTTTAACCCTTTTACATTAGGTAATAAATTTTCATCTGGTACAAACACATCTTCAAAAATCAATTCAGATGTAATTGATGCTCTTAAAGACCATTTATTTTTCATTAATGGAGCAGAAAATCCTTCAGAATCTGTATCTACGATAAATCCTCGAACAATATCATCATCCGTTTTTGCCCAAACAACAGCCACATCTGCAACAGATCCATTTGTAATCCACATTTTAGCACCATTTAAAATATAACCTCCGTCTGTTTTTTTTGCACGCGTTACCATTCCTCCTGGATTTGAACCATGATCTGGCTCTGTTAAACCAAAACAACCAATAAATTCACCTGAAGCTAGTTTAGTTAAATATTTCATTCGCTGTTCTTCACTTCCATACGCATAAATTGGATACATTACGAGGGAACCTTGAACAGAAACAAATGAACGAATTCCCGAATCACATCGTTCTAATTCTTGACATGTTAAGCCGTAAGCAATATGTGACATTCCTGCACAACCATATTTTTCAGGTAGGTTTAATCCAAGTAGTCCCAATTCACCAAATTGTTTCACTAAATGTTTAGGGAATGTGCCATCGTGAAAATATAAATCTATATCTGGCATAATTTCATTATCTACAAATTCCCTTGTTGTTTTTTGAACCATTAATTCATCTTCGGAAAATTGATCCGAAATATCTAAAAAATCTACACCTAAAAGTCTCATTTATTATCTCCTAATATTCTATTAATTTTTCAATCGTTGGTAAAATATTCTTTTTAGGCCAGAATATTTCTTTTTCTATAAACTCATTTGCAGGAATTGGAGTATCAAGTGAACCTAACCGAGTTATAGGTGCATCTAAAAACTCAAAACAATGTTCACTAATCCATGCAGAAATTTCAGCTCCAATTCCACCCGTAATATGATCTTCATGAATAATCAAAACTCGGCCTGTTTTTTTTACTGATTTTTGAATACAATCTTTATCCCAAGGAAGTAAAGTTCTCAAATCAATAATTTCAATATCATATCCATTTTTTTTAAGTTTTTTACTGACCTCTATCGCCCAATGAACAGCCAACCCATAACAAACAATGGATAAATCATCACCTTCTTGAACAATATTAGCTTTACCAATTTCAATATGATAATCATTCAATGGAACTTCTCCCTTAATTCCTCGATAAAGCCCCTTATGTTCAAAAAATAATACAGGGTTTGGGTCATCAATTGCAGAATTCAATAATCCTTTTGCGTCCATCGGATTTGAAGGTGCAAGTATTTTTAACCCAGGAACATGAAAAAACCAACTTTCTGGGCATTGTGAATGAAATGGACCAGCACCCATTCCGCCACCGTAGGGCATTCTAATAGTCACATTAACATTTTCACCCCACCGATAATGTGTTTTTGCTAAATTATTAACAATTTGATTAAATCCACATGTTACAAAATCAGAAAATTGAATTTCAATTATTGGTTTTAATCCACATAAACTTAATCCTAATCCCATACCAATTAAACCCGATTCAATTATCGGTGTATTTTTTACTCGATTATTTCCAAATTTTTCTAAGAAACCTTCTGTTATTTTAAAGACACCGCCATATTCAGCAATATCTTGTCCATAAACAACAACAGATTCATCTGAAGATAATTTTTGAAACAACCCTTCCTGGATTGCATCAACATACCTCATTTCTTTAACTTTCTCAATAGGTGGGTTTAATTTATAATTTGATTGTTTATACACATCATTTAATTCAAATTGACTTGTTGAAATATCTTTTTCTCTTTCAGAAACAATATCTAAAATCGGTTGAATTTCATCCAATATATCTAATTTAATTTTTTTTATAGATGCTTTATTAATCCAATTTTTGGATATTAATAAATTTTCTAATTGTAAAATTGGATCTTTTTTCTTCCATTTATTCAATAATTCTTGAGAAATATACTTTGTACCCGATGCTTCTTCATGACCACGCATTCTAAATGTTTTTGCTTCTATTAAATAAGGTCCATTTCCATTGCGAATAAATTCGGAAATTTCTGAAATTTCTTGATATACTTCAATAATATTATTACCATCAATAATTTTACCAGGAATTCCATATCCTTGAGCTTTATCAATTAAATTATTACAATTATATTGTTGAGATATTGGAGTAGATAAAGCATAACCATTATTTTCAATTATAAATAATACTGGTAATTTCCAAACAGATGCATGATTTAAAGCTTCATGAAAATCACCTTCACTTGTTGCACCATCCCCAATAAATGCAATCGCAATTCGTGATTCATTTTTAAGTTTAAAACCATATCCAAACCCATTGGCTACTGGAAACATTGCGGCCAAATGAGAAATCATTCCAACAATATTATACTCCAATGCTCCAAAGTGAAATGAACGATCTCTACCCTTTGTAAACCCACCTTTTCGATTCATTAATTGAGAAAATAATTTTTCATAATCAACATTTCGAGTCGTAAAAACACCCAGATTTCTATGCATTGGTAATATGATATCATCTGATTTGACTGCAGAAGTTAATCCAACAGAAATTGCTTCTTGACCAATTCCAGAAAACCACTTACTAATTTTACCTTTTCTTAAAAATAGTAACATTTGTTCCTCAATTAAACGAGGAATTATCATTTTTCGGTATAAATTTAAATATTCAGATTTTTTCAAATTAAAAGGCATTTATAATTTATTAGTAAGCTAAAATTTCTTCAATTGCATTTACTAACCACTCTGTCTGTAATAAAATTTCATTTTCTAAAACTGGTGCATAAGCAATTGGAATATCTTTTGAAGCAACTCGTTTTACAGGTGCATCTAAATATTCAAACCCTTCGTCTGAAATTTTAGCTGAAATTTCACCTCCAAATCCACCTACTAAATTATCTTCATGGGCGATAATCACTCTACCTGTTTTTTGAATTGAATTTAAAATTGTATCCATATCCAATGGGTTCAAAGTACGAACATCAATAATATCGGCGTTTATATTTAATTTTCTAACAGCATCTACAGCCTTTTGAACAATTGCACCCCATGTAACAATTGTTATATCACCTCCAACCTGGAGTAATTTTGCCTTTCCAAAAGGTAATAAATAATTTTCATCAGGTTCAGGGCTTGAAGCAAATCCTTGTCTATATATTCCCTTATGTTCCATAAAAATTACAGGCTCATTTATTCGACATGCTGTTTTTAAAAGACCTTTCGCATCTGAAGCATTTGATGGGTATGCAATTAATATTCCGGGGATATGAGTAAAAAATCCATCAATACTTTGACTATGACATAGCGAACCATGAATATATCCACCAACAGGTACTCTAATGACAAAAGGACAACTCCAATCACCATTTGATCGATACCGGATAGTAGCCATTTCATTACGAATTTGCATCATGGCTGTCCAAATATAATCTCCAAATTGAATTTCTACAACTGGCTTCCACCCTAAAGTTGCCATACCAATCGCAGTACCAACAATTGAAGCTTCTGCTAAAGGAGAATTGAAAACTCGCTCTTTTGTAAACTTATCTGTTAATCCTCGAGTAGCAGTAAACACACCACCTTTTCCACCAGCAACATCTTGCCCATAAATAACAACTTTATCATTAAATTGTAACTCTTCAGATAATGCATGATTAATTGCATCCACAAGTACAATTTTTTCACCACTTGGTTCACTCGCTTCATAATCTAATCCATCATTATTAATGGTTGATGAAAATAAATTTTGTTCAACTTCTTCAATTAGAGGATTTGCTTGAGATTCCGCCCAAATCGTTTCATCATCAACAACTTGCTTGGCTTCTGTTTCAATTTTATCAAATTCTAATTCTTTAGCAATTCCTTTTTTAATACATTTTTCTTTAAATAAAATTATTGGATCTCTTTTACGATCAGCTTCTAAATCTTTTTCATCTCTATATTTTCGTTGATCATCAGAAGAAGAATGAGGTAATAATCTCACCACATTTGAAATTATAACGGATGGTCCTTTTCCACTTCTTGCCCGTTCTACTGCTTTAGTAAATGCCAAATGTGTTTCAAAAAAATCACATCCATCAACATTATATCGAGAAAGTGAATCGTATCCTGCACAAATGTCATAAATAGATGAACCACTTGTTTGTTCAATTATAGGAACTGAAATTGCATAGCCATTATTTTCAATATGGAAAATAATAGGTGCTTTTTCTCTACTTGCCCAATTTAACGCTTCATGAAATTCACCTTGACTTGTAGTACCTTCACCAGAAGAAACATAAACAACTCCACCTTTTCCTTCTCTTTTTAATACAAATCCTGCACCAACGGCTTGTAAATATTGAGTTCCTGTTGGACTTGACTGAGTTACTATATTTAATTCTTTATGACCAAAATGTTGAGGCATTTGACGCCCACTAGAATTAGGATCATCTACTTTTGCTAAAAATGACAGTAAATGTTCTTTTACTGTCATTCCATATCCTAAACAAAATGCTTGCTCTCTATAATATGGATATGCGAAATCAAAACCAGGATTTAGTGACTCTGCACCTGCTAATTGAGCTGCCTCGTGTCCAGATGCACCAATATGAAAATAGCCTTTCCCTTGTTTTAATAAAATGAGTTGCTTATCATCTAATCGACGAGATAACACCATTTTACGGTAAATTTCAAGCAGTTGCTTTTTTGTAAATCCGTGAAGTTTCATAATTATTTTCCTTTAAAATTTGGCACTGAATGTGAGAATCAACTTGGTTAGCAATTTCTTTAATGTCTAATTCTATATTTAATTGTCCTTGAATTGAAGTAACTCCAAATTCAAATATTCCACATGGAATCATTCCATCAAAATATTTCATTTCTGGATTAATATTTAATGCAAACCCGTGCATAGAAGTCCATTTTGCTAATCTAACTCCCATAGCACATATTTTTTCATCTTCAACCCAAACTCCAGTAAGACCATCAACCCGTTTTCCTAAAATATTAATTGCACTTAAAGAATCAATTATTGAATTCTCTAATGTACGCATATACCATGAAATACTTTTTTTGAATATATTTAAATTTATTATAGGATACCCAACTAATTGCCCTGGACCATGGTATGTGATATCTCCTCCTCTATCAATTTGAATTACTTCTGCATCTTTAGGATATGATGGCAATAAATGATTTTGATTTGCATTTTTCCCAAATGTATAAACAGAATCATGTTCCAAATATAAAATAACACCATTCATTTCAAATTGGGAAACTGATTGATGAATTTGTTTTTGCAAACCCCATGCAAAATGATAATCTACTTTTCCTAACCAAAAACTATTTATCTCTAAATTACAATTCTTTTTTATAATTTGAAAAAATTGAAGTTTATTATAATTTGAAATATCTTTCATTTAAATATGAATTGCTTCATTAAATGCGTCAGCCGTTGCTTCCATTATGCCTTCAGATAGAGTAGGATGTGGATGAATAGTTTGTAAAACTTCGTGCCAAGTTGTTTCTAATTTACGTGCAATCGCAGCTTCTGATATTAAATTTGTAGCTTCAGCCCCAATAATATGGCAACCCAGCATTTCACCAAATTTTTCATCATAAATTACTTTAATAAATCCTTCAGTTTCACCAATTGCCATAGATTTCCCTAAAGCTCTAAATGGAAACTTCCCAACTTTAATTTTATAACCTAAATCAACTGCTTGATTTTCTGTTAACCCAACGGATGCTACTTCAGGATGGCTGTAAATACAACCCGAAATATTTGTATATTCCATTGGTGCAGGATTCTCTCCTGCTAGATGTTCAATGGCAATAATTCCTTCTGCAGAAGCTTTATGTGCCAACATTGGCGGCCCTGCAACATCACCAATTGCATAAATATTTTGAATATTTGTTTGAAGTAAATTATTTACTGAAATTGAACCTTTGTCTGTTTTTATGCCTAATTTTTCTAATCCTATATTTTCAATATTAGATTGAACACCAACTGCAACCAAGGTATAATCGGCAATAATCACCTCGCCTGATTTTAATTTAACTTCAACTGATTTTCCTTTATCTGTAACATTCTCAACAAAGGTTTCTGTTAATATTTTCATGCCTCGCTTTTTGAAAATCTTTGATAATTCATCTGCGACTTCGATATCTTCTGTTGGTAAGATTTGAGGTAACGCCTCAATTATTGTAACCTCTGTACCATAAGAATTATAGAAGTGAGCAAATTCAATTCCAATGGCACCTGCTCCAATTACAATCAAACTTTTCGGTTGTTCATCTAAAACCATTGCTTCTTTAGAAGTTATAATTCGTTTACCATTAGGTTCCATTCCAGAAAAATACTTTGACCGTGCACCTGTAGCTATAATTATATTTTTGGCAGTAAAAATTTCTTTTTTTCCATCAGATAATAAAACCTCAATTTCAGTCTTAGATTTTAAAATTCCTCTTCCATTGATATGAGAAATTTTATTTTTTTTAAGTAAAAATTCAATTCCTTTACTTAATCTTCGAGAAATATCTCTTGATCGTTTTATAACTTTTTTCCAATTAATAGAAAAATCTTCAATTTCAATTCCAAATTTTTTTGCATTCTTTATTGTATGTAAAACCTCTGCATTCTTTAATAATGCCTTCGTCGGAATACATCCCCAATTTAGACAAATTCCTCCAAGATGTTTATCTTCAATAATGGCTACATTTAATTTTAATTGAGAGGCTCTAATTCCTGCAACATATCCGCCCGGTCCACCACCAATAATTATTACATCAAATTTCTTCAAATTAACCTTTCCTATTTAATGCAATTATATCCATAAACTCTTTTCTTGTTCGAGCATCTTTTCTAAAAAGCCCAGTCATATACGATGTAGTTGCATAGGAATTTCGCTTTTGTACACCACGCATTTGCATACACATATGTTCACCCTCTAATACAACGGCAACTCCTTTTGGATTAATTGCACTACCTATTGCCTCTGAAATTTGTTGGGTCATTCGTTCTTGCAATTGTAAACGACGACCATACATTTCTACAATTCGAGGAACTTTTGATAATCCAAGTACTTTTCCGTCTGGAATATATGCAATATGAGCTTTTCCGAAAAATGGGATTAAATGATGTTCACATAAACTGTAAAAATCAACATCCTTTATTGTAACCATTTCATCATAATCTTCTTCAAATATTGCATTATTCACAATATTATCAAGATTTTGCTCATATCCTTGAACTAAAAATTTCCACGATTTTGCAACACGATGTGGTGTTTTTAATAATCCTTCTCTTTCAGGATCTTCACCAATATTTTTTAATAATTTTTTTGTAATCTCTTCGATTGATTTTAATGTGTTATCAGTCATTATTTATCTGGTCCATAATAATCGGTGAAAATTCTTGGTGTTTCATAAATTCGTATTTGAAAAAGTGAATTTGCATTAGGGATTCTATTTGCAATATGCTCCCAAAAATAAATTGTTAAATTTTCTGATGAAGGTTGTTTATCTTTAAACCATGGAATATCTTTTTCAATTTGACTATGGTCTAGTAGTGTAACTGCCTCATTTACAATTTTATCAATAATTTTTAAATTAATAATAAATCCATTTTCAGGGTTTACTTCCCCTGATATGGATACTTCTATAGTATAGTTATGACCATGAACATAAATATCTGGCCCAAACTCTTTTTCATTTTTTTCCTGACTCCAGCTATCATTCCAATATTGGTGTGCAGCACAGAAATCATATCGTCTTGTGATTGTTATCATATTTGTATTGTACAATATTTACTCAGACTTTAAATTTACAACTATTTAATTTCGCTGAACAAAAGAAGTGATTGGAATCTGTAAAAAAAGATTAGTTCAATAGCGAGTTATAAATAATAATATATTAAAATAAATGCTAAAAAGGATTTATATAAACTCATTATAAAAACGATTTTATTTTTCAATTTACATATCTATTTAGAGATATCTTTTGAGGGTTTGACTTAAATAAATAAAACTGCAACACCATTAATATATTGAGTGTCTATAAATGGTAATGACCTTTTTAAGTTCACAATCTCCTCCTTTTTTTGGAGAAAGCTGAGAGGTGGTAAATTTATTTTGTCATTCTTCAGAAAACCAAATTAAAATTATTCATCAATAATTAATTTTACTAAAAATAATAAATCTATAATGTTAATTTCATTATCAGTATTTAAATCAAATTGAATTTGTGGTTCAATAATATCGCCGTGAATTATGATTTTTAATAATAAAACATCTAAAATATCAATAATTTCATCGTTATTTATGTCGCCAATAAATTCGTGTGGATAATATTCCAAAGAACCGACATCTGGAAATTCACCCCATATTAAAAACGGGTTAATTTCATAAAAAATACTATCATTTATTATTAAATTAAATTTACCATTATCAATTAAAATTGATTCAGAATTTGGGAAATAACTATTATTTTCAAAAATAATTGGATTTACAATCATGGAATAATTGAAATTATTCTGATTGCAAAATAATTGGTTTTCACCGATTGTAAATAATTCTTCAATTTTGAATAGTGAGTGGGATAAACATATTTGACTATTTTGATTTAGTTGGAAACTATTATTTTGTTCTACATTGTTCAATAATATTGAACTTAATAAAAATATTGATGAATTATCACAAGATATGCTCATCCCATTAAATAATGAATTATTATCTATTATATTTGAAAAACCAATAAATAAATTTCCTTCTATGGTCTTAATACAACCACCATCAAATTGAGCTAAATTATTTTCACAAATTGATTTTTCGAAAATAACATCAGCATAAATAGAAGATATTGCACCACCTATTTCAGAAATGTTTTCACTAAATAGACAGTTTGTAATTTGCAGTGAATCACCCGATTGATAAATTGCACCACCATTATTACTACTATTTTGAATAAAGTTAGAATTAATACATTTTAATGATGTACTTGCAGAGTAAATTGCCCCTCCAAGTGGTGATCCATTATTTTCAAAATTAGAATTAATTATTTCTATATTACTTTGAAACGCATTTATTACTCCACCATGCCCATATTCTAAAAAATTATTACTAAAATGATTATTTTGAGATTTGAAATTTGTTCCATAAAGCTTAATAGTACCTTCTTCAAAAATAGAATTATTTTGAATCGTAAAATTCATTAAATTAAAATTAGAATTTAAAGATACAATTACAGAGCTATTTAACACCGTAGAGTGAAAATTTTTAAAATAACCATTATTTAATTCAACATCAGATTGATATGAATGGATTATTCGTTCAGCAAAAAATCCAGCGTTATCTATAAAAATATTATCTAAATTAATTTCACTATTCTCAATATTAATTCCTATCCCATAAAAGTTTGATAAATGAATATCATTTAATTTAAGTTTGCCATTTATAATGTTTATACCATTTGCCATATTTAAACCATCAAGATAAAACCCTGAAATAATTGATTGTTCGCTAAAGCTATTATTTATTTCGATAATACTTGAATCAGGATATTCACACATAATTTTGCTCGTATCATTTTCTGTCATTACTCCAAACAAATTTATTAATAAATTTTCTATTAAAATACATTCAGTATAATCTCCACCTGCGACAAAAATTGAATCGAATTGATTTGCATTATTAATCCCTTCTTGAATGGAAAGAAAATCACTTGGAACATTAATTACATCAGCAAATACTATTGGCATTGTAAAAAATAAGATAAACCATTTTTTAAACATTATATAATTTAATACAAAGCTATAATAAATAATCTTAAATTTAATCATGAAATTTATGAGATATTCTTTTATAATCATCGTTATTTATATATTTCAATTTTGTGGGGATAAATATATTATTCAAACTAATAATACTATTCCATCAAATACAAGTTTTGAAACTGATATTAATTTTTTAAATGAAATAATTATTCAAAATAACTTTTCAACAATTAATATAGAAAATCTTGGTATTCAAAAATGGGAAGATAATCGACTTGTTGAACTGGAAATTTCAAATAATGCAGATTTATATATTATTCCAAATTCTATAAATTATTTAGATAAATTAAATAAACTTATTTTACGAAAGAACTCAATTGTTCATATACCTTCAAGTATTTGTCAACTCAATTTAAATTTTTCAGATATAACTCAATTTGATATAAGTGAAAACTATTTATGCTATAGCGATATTCCATTTTGCTTATATGATACAATTGACCCATTAACTCAATCTTGTGATTGGGATAATTCAGATTTGTTAATTCTGCAAGATATCATCAATATTAATGGATTAAATATCTCGCTTAATGATTTTGGAGGAATGCAAACTTGGAATTTGGGGCAATTAACAAGTTTAATTTTATCTGGAAATGATGGTTATGGGTTAATACATACATTACCAGAAAATATTGACCAATTAAGTGAACTAAAAACTATTGATTTAAATAATCATTTACTTACTTTACTACCAGATTATTTTGGATATTTACAAAACCTTGAATCTATAAATTTAAGTTCTAATCGAATAATTGAACTACCTGAATCTTTTGGTTTTTTAGCTGGAGTGATGGAATTAAATCTCTTTGATAACAGATTATCATACTTACCACATTACTTGACAGATTTACAATCATGTTATAATCTTGATTTGAGCTTTAATGAATTTATTAATTTTCCAGATGAAATATTAGAACTAAGCAATTTAGAAGAACTTAATTTATCAATAAATTATTTAACAACAATACCTTCTGAGATAAGTAACCTTATAAATTTAATTTGGCTGGATGTTCATTTTAATGAAATTATATATATACCTGAATCAATTTCACAATTAAATTATTTAGAATATCTGGATTTAGGATATAATTCAATTATTAATCTACCTTCTAATTTTGGTAATTTGTCAAACCTAAACACACTTTATTTGGATAACAACGAATTAGATTTATTAACTGAAAATTTTTGTGAATTAAATATTGAATTTAGTAACCATTATAATTTTATGATTAACAATAATAATTTATGTAGCGATAATGTTCCAAATTGTATTGATAATGAAATTTTAGGATATCAAAACTGTATTGGTTTAATTAAAAAGAATCATATTAACCATTAATGAAATATCTTGAATATTTATTAAATCATCATGATTAAAATCTGAAACCCAAAATTGAATTTCATTTGGAATTGAATTTTCTATAATAACATCAACAACCAATAAAATATCAATTATATTAACTAATTCATCTCGATTATAATCACCTTTAATCCAATCAGGTTCAATACCTGATTCTAAAAATAAAAGGAATTTTGAAATTAAATTTCTTCTATCATCATCAGAATTAATACCTGAAATTTGAAAACTAGATGCTATTGTATTTGATTCTTGAGTTGGATTAAAAACGGTCGAAATATATTCAGGGGTTTGATTTATAAGTATAGGATAAGCAGGTGAAATTGCATGAATTTGATCAATCCAATTATTCTCACCATTATAATTTATCGTCATAGAATCTAAAATTGTACCATCTAAACCTAAAATCAAGTCCAAATTATTTTCACCATCATCTATAAACTTTACACCAAAATAATGAATTAAATCAGACTGGTTTAAATTCATCCAAATATCCCCACCCTCAAGATAAATATTTCCTCCTATTTGAATAAATTCAATTAGCAATTGTAAAATTGAATTTGAAATTTGACAATTATTAGGAAATATACCAGCAAAAATAAAAAGGGCTTCAATATTATCTGAAATTCCATCCGCTAAAATATTATTTTCGTTTAAAATATAAGAATTCACACCAATCGAATTTAAATCTTGAATAAATAATTCACTATCATCAATCGTATTATCGCAAAGTGAGATCGCAACAATTTCAGGTTCTTCTCCAATATATATTTCTATATTATTCGTTCTGGAACTTTCATTAATTGAAGATTCATTATCAATTAAATAAAATTGATAATTATAAAAGTAACCTGGAATAGGAAAATTTTGATATTGAATTATTTCATTTGGTAATACAGAAATACTATCTACAATACTCCCATTTCTTATAACAAGTAATTGATCAATATCATCTAAAGGAGTTCCATCAATTTGAGTATTTGAAATTTGAATATCAAATTGAGCCATTGTTAAATCTATAGTATTTGAGCTAATTACGAATGGAGGGTTAGGTTGAGGATGTCCTCCTGCCCATGCATTTCCAATAGTACCAATACTTAAACTATCATTGATATTACTTTTAATTTTTAGCTCATAAAAATATTCAGCTCCATCGATTAAATTCATATCTGTATATGATTCAATTGATTGAGAAAAGTCAATTATATATTCATCATTACGATAAATAAAAATATTAAAATTATTTAACTGATTGCCGTTATATAATAAATGTGGGTTTTCCCAATTTAAACTAATTGAATTCGGAGTTAAATAATCACTATATACTGATAAATTTTGAGGAGGAACGGGATCCTCTGGATCTGCACCTGAACATCCATCGAAATTAACAACAAAAAGTCCAGATTGTCTATCAGAAATATAAATATTACAACTTGACTGGAATGGATAAGTCCCCCATGCACCATTAAATAATCCATTCATTCCAGGATAAGTATCATAATATCCTGCTAAAATTGGATTTATAGGGTCTGTTAAATCAATAATTTGTAATCCAAAAACATAATAACTGATATATGCAAAATTATCTTTAATAAATACATTATGTGCAGATTTAGTTTCACTACTGTCAGGTGCCCACTCTGATAAAAGCTGAACATTATTTAAATCTGAAATATCCCAATTCATAATATGTCCACCAGAAGTTTCTGATGCAGTTAATAGTAAATCTCTATTTGGATCAACCCAGCAAGCATGAGCTGAAGGCACGCCATTCCAATATGAA
The DNA here is from genome assembly GCA_014381925.1 of Fidelibacterota bacterium. GTDB lineage: Bacteria > Fidelibacterota > Marinisomatia > SCGC-AAA003-L08. The sequence goes on from JACNKR010000079.1 coordinate 20,626, forward strand.
ATAGAAATTGGATTATCTTTATTACTTATATCGAGAACATACATTATATCAGACGATATTCCACACCCGAATAATAAATCATCTTTAATACATACATCATGGAAATAATCACCATCCCAAGTTCCAACTAATTCAGGATTTGCTGGATCTTCTAAACTCAAAATAAGTAAATCATTTTCATTACTTCCAATAATATACAAAAAACCATTATCCACCATAATATTATGAGAGCTTCCAATTCCAGTCCAAATATTTACAAGTTGTGGGTTATTCGGATCTTCCATACTTACTACTTGAATCCCACTCGACCCATTTTCAGTACCTATATAAATAAATTGGTCCCAAGACTTAATATCTCTCCAAGTTGAAGTTTCACCTGGAATAAACCCCACTTCCAAAATTTCATCATCTGAAACTTTTACAATTGAAGTTCCATTCTGTAAACCTACAATTGCATATTCATCTCCATAGGGTGTAGAATAACCCCATATATCATTTACATTTACTTCGTAAGGTATATTATAAATTAATTGTGTATTAAATTCTTGAGAATATGAAATATCAAGAAAAATCAGTGAAAATAAAAACAGGAGAAAAAATAATTTATTCCCTCTCCTGTTAAAATAAAATCTATGTTGCTTCAGAATTAATTCCCTAAAATAACATTCACTATTGAAATAATATCTAAAATATTAATAATTCCATCATCATTCATATCTGCTAATAGTAATGCAGTTCCATTTAAATCAACTTCTCCTAAAATATGGTTAACAACTAAAACTACATCAATAATATTGACTAATTCATCCATATTTGCATCGCCAGAAGGGAAGTTTATTCCACCAACAGTATGAAATTCAAAATATCCAGCTAATGGTAATTTTTCCGTTCTTCCAGAATGATCTGATGCTTGGATATAATATTGTATATTTGTTTCAACGGGAGAACTTGGAATAAAACCATCATAAATGTTTTGATTCCACCCTGTAGCAATTAATGGTATTTCTTCATAATTTTCCATTGCATCGTTCTTCCAAAATAATTTAGTTTCATCCCAAATTAAACCAAGCTCAGTAATAGGTAATACTTCTGCGCTAACAGGATAATCTCCATCTGCAAATTCTACATCATTCAAAGGATTATGAAAAATTTGTAACATTTCTAAGTCAGGAACACCTTTAGCTCTACAATGCAACGCATCCGTAGATTCCCATGTACCTGTAAATCCTAAAATTTCATACCCTGGTAATGCTTCTTGATAAACAGCCAATGCTTCATCATCCCAAGAACTATTCATAATTGGAACAATAGCCTTATTATTTAAAATTATTGAATTAGTGTATGGTTGATTTGTTGGTGTATAAACTCTAAATACTTCCCAAGGTTCACCATTTGCAGTTAAAGAATTTTCGAAAAAAGAGGCTGTTTCTTCAATTTCATCGTATTGTGTATGAGAAGATTGAACAGATCTAATTAAAACTTTAGTTGGTGATAAAAACTTACCCCAACAATCAATATGATCAATATATGTATTATTCGGATCAGGTAAGCCATGGTAAGTCGTTACCCCATAATATTCTTCCATAAGTTCATGTACATCACTTACAGATAAATCATCATTTTCAAAATAAATTAAATCACTTGATGCAGCTATACCTAATCCATCCGTCATATAATTACCTCCAGCGGTAATAATTCCACTTTCATAATATGGAGTATTTAAATGACTAGATAATTTAAATGGAGCTTGATTATCATTTGGCCTAGGCCTATTATATGTATGATCAACAACAGTAACATCGTTATTCCCATCTACAACCCACCAAGGACCATAATCTCTCGTCCAATAAGAGTCAGTATTTCCAATTATAAACTCTACATTATCCATATTAACAGAAGCATTATTCATAGAATTGTAAGCAGAGTTTTGTTGACTCGAGGAAACTAAACAATAAACAATAATATCCTCGGCCATTTCACGAATAATAGAAGTAGTTATTCCAAATGGATACCTAATAACCACACCTTGCATTCTTTCAAATTCCGATATATTTCGTATTGGAGATGGTGGTGGATTGGTTCGATTAGACATTTCACTTATTAAATACCTATTTGCCCATTCATCAGCAGTAAAACCTATTGGAAGTTCTTCTTTTGCAGATAGACTTGAAATTAATAAAGTAATTAAAAGTAGTAATATTGATTTCATTTAGTTCTCCAATGTTAAATAATTATAAAGTTTATAGTATAAAATTATTATTTAATTTGATTTTATAAGGGCTTCTGTGTGTAACAATATGTACATGAGTCTCCAAGTTGAATATGAAAACCACATTCCGGACAATCCCATTCAGATAAACAAGGTTTATCTTCGTTAGTATTTATTTTATTGATATTTTTCTGTGTTATTAATATTAAAATAAATGAAATAATAATACATGATAAAAGTATGGAAATAATAATTTCCATTTTAATTTAAGGGTTTTCAGTGGGAGTATAAAAAGAAGATAAACAACCTAAAAAATTTTCTACGGGAATATTAGGAAAAGTTGGAGGATCATTATTTACTCCGATGCAATAATCATTAAATCCTAAATTTTCTGTACATTCCAATGGTAAATCATTAATTAAACATATTTCAAATTGATGAATAAAATATATTTCTTCACCTGTATCATTTGAAGTTTGAAATTCATTAGAAGAAAAGTCATCAAAAGAAAAAGCTAACCTTGCTCTAATAAATCGAATATCATCTATATTAATCGATGCATCATAAGGAAATTCAAAATTACTTTGATATTCAATCAATCGATTTGATTCTGATACAATATCTTTTGCTATCGGTATAATGCAATTACTTCTAAAATCATCAGGATTATTACCAGAATAACAATATTCGTTATAATCTTCAATATTATTATAATATAAATCATAATAATTTAATAATTTATAATCATAAACAAATACAAGTCCTGCTGACATTATTGCCATTAATTCATTTGAAATTTTATCTTCCGATGAATCATTAAAATTAATTGCACTATTAAAATTTTCATAAGCAATATCTCTTAATTCATTTCTTCTATTTGTTTCAGTTATATCTGTAACTTGATTTGCAATGTATAAATTACACCATCCAATTCCAATATAAGCTTCCGAAATATTTTCTAAAACTTCATAATCTAATGCATTTGTAAATTCTGTTCTTGCCTGTTCATACTCTTCATTTGAAAAATATTCCCATGCAGAATACACAATTTCATTATATCCAATTACCTGCTCAACTACATCGCCACATCCAAAAATTAAAATTAAACCAATATATAATTTCTTCATTTAATGTACATTATTTTTTGTAAATGTTTTTTTTCATTTATATTTAATTGAATAAAATATAATCCGCTTGAAACAATATTTGAGTTTTTGTCTTTTCCATTCCAATTAAATGAATGTAAATCAGCTTCAAGAAATCCACTATAAATGCTATTCACAGTTTCACCCAAAATATTAATAATTTTAATATTTACATATTCTCGTTTAGGAATTTCAAATTTTATTGTAGTACTTCCATTAAATGGATTTGGATAATTAGGATATAATACAAATTCATTTGGAATTGGTTTTACGGCATCTGCATTAAATTGTACATAAAACTCACCTAATTCATTAATAAATGTTGAGATTAAATCATCATTTTTTTCAAATCTAATGTCTAAATCCACCCAATTACCATTCTCTTTTTTAAATAATGAATAATTCCAAGAGTTTGCATTTGGTAAATTTAATAAATTAATATTAAATCTTAAATTAATTGGATTTAATAATGGCTGGTATTGAGGTTTAAATGATACACCATGGATATTATTTTCAGTTTTATTAAGTTCATTATTAATAACAATATCTTCTGCAATAATACCCGTAAATTCATTCATTGTACCTTCTTCTATAATAATTTCTCCCGAATTAGATGGTGTAGATACAATTACCTTCTCTAATGGATCAATTATTTTATAGGATATTGTCTTTGACGAAATTCCGTAATTCTTTGCATAGTCTCTCGCTGAATAACTAAAAGTAATATTACCTTCATCCATAAACCGGCCGGTATAATGAATTGGTCCATGTTCGCTAGATGTTCTATCAACTATAACTATACTATCAGAATACTCAATAATTAATAAAGGAGAATAATTTGTTCCGGGAACACTTTCCAATATTGGTTCACTATTTGTAATATATAAATCATAATATTCCCAGAAAATATCGTTACGGATTACATTAAACTGAAAATTAGGTAGCGTTAAATCTACATTAAAAGCACTGCTATCTTCAGAATCTGCAAATTGAGGAGAATCTATATTTTGAAAATCATAACCCTCATCACCCCCTGAATCATCTGGATTGTACACTCTACTTGCGTTGTACGCAATAACTTTTAATTGATAATTAGTATTTGTACAAGTTTCAGGACATTGATCGTTACATTCATTTGTAGCATATTCTACATTAGAACCATTATTACAATAATAATACTTATTATTTGTTAAATCCAATAATTGAGTAATTGTATCTGGTGTGGCATATAGCGAATCAAAATAGGCTCCATTATATGTTAAAAATGGTTGAGTTAAATCAATTTTAGTAAATGCAATATTAGAATCAAGAAGATTTAAATTTTCACATGGATTAGAATCAATTCCAATACTTTCAAGGTGATTATTACAATAATCTGAGTCATTAAAAATTGAGTCATTTATTCCTGACTTTAAGATAAAATTATATCCTGACCGATCTCCCTCTAATTCAATTCTATAAAATAAGTTCTTTATTCGATTTGAATGATTATTTAATGAATCAACTAAATCAATATCTGTTGTTCTATTCCATTTTATAAGAATATCTAATGGGTTTTCATCTTCAATTGGGTCATTAATAAATGGTAATCTATAAATCCAATTTTCATTTTCATTATTAAATACAGAATCCTCAGAAAATAATGAATATGTATTTAATTTAGGGAAATATTCAAATGGTTCTGGAGAGTCATTAACTTGATATACTTGTAATAATAGTGTATCAAAATATGAATCACCAATTGTATCAGTAATAATTGTAATTAATGAATCTATCCCATTCCAATCTTGTGAAATTGAATCAATGTAAAATTCAAATATATCTTTTCCTAATATTGAATCAAAAGCTGTAGCGTAAGAAGTAATTAATTTATTTTTATTTGAATAAATATTCCATGAAAAACCAGCAATTGTATCTGGGTTAGCATTTAAATTTGTATCTGTATCAATATCAAAATAATCAATAATTAATGGTATGTTCTTTGAATCTTCGGCCAACATTATAGTACCATTTTCTTTATCATAATCAAATTCCCAATTAGATAAAGAATCAAATTTAGTTGTATCTATTTTAATATTTGAAATAGTTGGAGGGTCATTTATTGGTTCAACGGATAATGAAAATTCAAATTCTAATAACTCACCATCATCATCAATAATATTAATAATTGAAGTATCTACACCATTCCAATTAGCTAATAATGAATCTATAGTAAAAAGTCCCTTCCTTCTTAATGGATTTTCTAAAACATCAATAACTGTTGGACCATTTGAATTAAACCAAAACTTCAACCCTTCTTCAGAATTGGAAGAATTAAACTGCCAATTTAAATTAAAAGGCACTGGTTCTTCATTTAAATTTGGGTCTGAATCAATATCTGTATAAACCATAATTATATTTACATTACTTGTATCTTCAACAATTGAATTTAAAGTATCATTCCCATCAAAATAAATTGAATCAATTCGTGGTGCATCATTTATTTGATTAATATTAAACCAAACAATAATTGAATCACTTATTAATGTATCTGGCTCACCATTTGTTGTTCCATTATCATAGATTAAATAAATTAAACTATCTAAACCATTAAAGTCCTTTTCTGGTTTAAATGAAATCTCAGGTATCTCACCATAATTAAAAAAGATAGACTCTGAATTTATTAAATTAGAAGGGGAAATAGAATCTAATCGTGTTGGTAATTTTATTACCTCAAAAGCAAGAATATCATCTTCGACATCATCTCCATTTAAATTAAAATGGTATGTTTCATCCTCATCAAATTGATATAATGTATTTTCAGAAAAAGGTTTATCGTTCGTTTGAATCAAATTTATTTGAATATCATATACTTCGCTTAAAGAATTACCAAGTAAATCTTCATGATCAGAAACTATTACTGGTACAATTAATGAATTATTATAATTTTCATTAATTTTTATAACTGATGGATTTGTATCGGTTATTGTAAAAAATTCATAATCTAAAGATCCATTCTGTACATAAACTTTTAAACTATCTAAATTATAAATTGAATCATTGCAATTAATACTTGATTCAGCTAAACAGTTATTATCTTCATCAAAAACATTTAACCCAATATAAGCAAAATTTAATGAATCATTATCTTGAAGAGAATCAGGATGATAAACTGTAAAATGTACTAAATAATCTTCTTTTAAAGTGAAATTTAATTCCTGTACTTGTGGTGCATCATTATCTGATTTTTGAATATGAAATATTATTATACCCACTTCACTTGTATCGGGGTCATAAATTCCAGCAGATGAGCCATTATCTATTACAATAAATGTTGTAGTATCATAACCAAAGAAATTTTCATAAGGATAATAATTATAAGTTTCTTCAATAGTTATATCCAAATCTTGAATAAATTGACCATGTGGTGGATACGATAATATTTCAAAAGTTAAATTATCATCTTCACAGTCATCAGGATTATTATTTATTCCACATCCTCCAGCATTTCCATTCAATATTGCTATAGATGGGTTTACTAATAAATCTCCCATATTACAATTATCTAAACACTCATCTAAATTAATAATAGTAGAATAAGCCACAGGTTGATCATTATTTGGGACAACTCTAATTGAAAAAGTGGTAGAAATTGTATATTCAGAATCTTTAGCATAAATTTCAATTTCAGCATCACCATTTTTATCTAAAATATTTTGAATAAATAATCTTGAATCAATTAAAAAACCATCATCATTAATTTCAATAACTTCTTCATCAATTAATTGATTATTCGGAATAATATAATAATAATTTAATATCTCACCATCGGGATCATAAAAATATTCACTTAAATCAAATTCAATAGTGGTACTATCTTCAATAATATTATAATCTTGCTCAAATTGTACTAATTGAATAGGGGGCTGATTGTCATTTTCGATAATAATAACAACTTCATCTTCACCAAATAATTCAGATATACCTGCATTATAAAAAGGGTCTGTAGCAATCAATTTTAATCGAACAGAATCTGGATAAAAATCAATATTTTCAGGTGGAATAAATTTTAAGTTTTTCTCATCGGGATTTTGTAACCATGATGAATTACAATATGAATCAGAAAGTTCTCCAGTATTACAATTTATCCAATTATCATCTATTCCATCATTATTTAAGTCAATAAATTCACTACTTCCTAAATGAGCACTAACAACTTCCCATTGAACTTGTAAACAACATTTTTCTTCTTTGGTATCAAAATTTGGGTCATCAACTACATCACATATTGGATTTGTTTCATATCCTAAAAAACAATACTCATTACCTTGATTATAAAATTCAATATCAAATACGCTTGGTGTTATTGAATCAATAACTTGTTCCATATATCCAAAATTATTAGTTCCAATATTTACAATTGGAGGGCTATTTTCTTCTGATAATATAACAGTCATGGTATCATAGTCAGATGATAAAAAAATACAAGTCCCACCAACACCACATTCAATTTCATTTACACCCGCTGTTTCACAATGAGTGCCTTCAGCTATTTCTTCCCCAAGGCCATCACATTCACCATAGCTATATAATTCACAATAAGGTGTACATTCATTTTGATACCATCTACACTGAGGTAAGTTGTCTTGGCAATCAGAATTACTTGCACTATAACAATCTTCAAAGCCATCATTTATATATTCACCATAATTTGTTTTAGAATAACAATTATAAGAATCTAATACCTCCAGAGTAAATGTAAATGTTCCTAATGGTAAATTAATTTGGTGAGCATCACCATTTGAGTCATCTGAATTTATTGGCACGCCATCAACTGTGTACCATTGTGAGAATATTGCATCATCATTATTTTGACCATCAAGTAATGATTGGTCATGGGAAGCATCATAATTTTCTAAATCTAATGTCCCCTCATCATACGGTATACCATTTGGTTCTGTAAAATCAAAAACAGTCGATGGACCATTAATAACCGCAAGTGGTGGCAAATTATCTTCTTTATTAATTGTAAGTACAATTGACTCCGAGTTATTTTCACCATAAGTATCTGTGAGTATTAATGAAAATACATAATCACCAATATCAGATAAATTTGTTGTAAAAAATTTATCATTACCTTCAATAGTACCATCCTTAGTCCAGAAATAATATTCAATTTCAGAATATTCACAAACACTAATTGTTTCTCCATTTGCATCAATTCCATTTGGATTCCAAATACAATAATCAATATGATCTTCATCTTCACATTCAATTTGATTTGATACATCACATTTTTCTTGTAGCCAACCTACCCAGTCAATCGGGTTTTCATCTGTAGGTTCACAACTACATTCATAATTTTCATCATTAATTATATTTCCTGTAGTTAAAAATTCATATCGAATATAATCATTACAATCACAAGAAGATGTTCCATATAATGCAATAGGTTGTGGTTGTGGATTAGGGTCGCCATTATGCATAATAGTATAATTAGAAGTCTCAATCGAAATGATAGGCGTTGGTTTTTGATTAGGTTCTTTTACTTCAAAATTAAAAGTATCAACAGCCCAAATATCATCTTCATTTTTAATAAGAAGAACGAGTTCATGCTGTCCTTCAGCAAACTCAGCTTCAATATGAGAACCATTTTGAAATACATTACCATTTTTAAACCATTTATATGTAATTATTGCATCACTTTCGTGTGTGGTACTTTCATTAGCCTCAAAAATTAATGTTTTTATTCCTCCAGGAATCCGATCATGGTAAATATTATATTTAGGATTATCTAATTCCATATTATAAATATCAGTGGTATCTGACCATTGACATTCATAAGTACAGATTTGTCTTTCCACATCCCAATGATCATTAAAAGTATTTGGATAAATCGCTGAACACATTGAAGCATTATTAAAAATATCATCTTGGCTAACACACTCTGCATTTGGAGCAAAGCAAAAATCATTACTTGCTGGATCAGGTCCACATTGTAAATTTGTAACTGTAATTACACTGTTTAAATAATTTCGTTTACCTGGAGAACCAAATTCCATAAATAAATTATCTGTACCATATAATATATCACTCGAAAACATAAAAGGTCTAGAATGTTTTGAATATTCCCAATATGATGGTAAATGAGTTAATGGTTGAAATGGAATATTCCCCTGTGGAATATCATTTGTTAATTCAATTGAATGACCAATATATTCTCCACCAATTTGGTATTCATCTGAATTATAACTAATGTGGTCAATAACTATATTTTGTTCACTAATTAAATCTATTTCTGAAGCACTATGGGATAATGCAAATGGAGCCCAAACAGCATTTTCAATAATTGAAGTATTTGGTGCACTTTGTACAAATGATGCAAAATCAGTATTATATTCAGGGCTTTCTGCACTTAATCTTAAATCACCATTTGCAAGGAAAATTTCATTATCACTATTTGAAAAATAACCATCTTGCCCCGTAATAATCATATATTTAAACGGCCCTAACTCAAGAGCATCTAAAATATCACTATTATCTAAAACATATTCTGTTCCAAAAATTGAAATTTTCCAATTCAATAAATTATGTGAAAATAAACTACGATTATAAATTTCAATATAATCAGGAATACTTCCATTTGAACGAGTGAAGATTTCAGTGATGATTAAATCACCTGGTTCTGCTTCAGTTTGTGCAAAAGATATATTAAAAAGTAATAATCCAACACTCCAAACAGATAAAATTCTAATTATCTTTTTTAAGAATATATAAAAATACATTAGCAAAAAATAAGGATATATTGAGTTAAAAAGTAAATAAAAATATTAAAATATTCTATATTTTATTTTAGTAGATTATTTAAATTAATTAAATGCAATTTTTATTGATAAAGTCGATCTGTAATACCTACAATGGTACTCATAAATTTATCAACATCTGCTTTCATTACAAATAATTCACTTATATCATGAAATACATCTGAGGGGTAAAATTCTTCATCAAAATCTAACATAAAATTAGATTCTAATTTTAATTGGTAATCCCTAATAACTTCTTTTTTCTTTACTTTATTTCGTAAATAATTTAATTGAAATTTTATTTGCCCATTAGTTGTTAATAAAAACAAAGGAATTATACCATAATCATCTGAATCACATTTATAAGTCATTGTACCATATCCTTCACCTCTACCCCAACTTGGAATTCCAGTACTTGTTTCAGCAAATTTAATTAAATCAATTACAACATTACTTGTATGTGGTTTACAGTTATTTTTTAAAGACTCTTCAAACGAGCTTCGGTTCCATTTCACTAAATAGATCCTTTCAATATTTTAAATTTGTAATTATACAGAGTTTGTAATTTAAACTAAAAACTGTATCAGTATTTTGTATTTTCATTTATGAAATTGCTTTTTTTATTTTATTTGCTATTTTTTCAGCAGTAAACCCAAAATAATCAGCTAAAATCTCTCCTGGTGCAGATTCACCAAATCGATTGATCCCAATATTTAAGCCATTTCTTCCTGTATATTTTTCCCAACCAAATGTAATTCCTGCCTCAATTGATACTTTAAATATTGAATTTGGTCCAATCGTATTCAATTTATATTCTTCAGACTGTTGATCAAACAACTCCCAACATGCTAAATTGACGACTCTAATTGATAAATCTGATAATAGTTTTTTTGTTTCAATTGCTAAACTTACTTCTGAACCTGTTGCAAAAATAATAATTTCAGGATTTTCTGAATCATCAATAACATAGCCACCCTTTAATACTGATTCTGCTTTTGGATATTTATCCCTATTTATTACAGGTAATCCTTGTCGAGTTAATAAAACTAAGGATGGAGTCTGCTTTTGGTTAAAAGCAAATTCAGTTAAAATAGTCGCTTCATTTGCATCCGCAGGTCTTAATACCATTAAATTAGGCATACATCTAAAAGACATAATATGCTCCATTGGTTGGTGTGTTGGGCCATCTTCACCGACCCAAAATGAATCATGTGTAAATTCAGAAACAACAGGTAAACCTTGTAAAGCTCTCATTCTAATTGCCGGTCTTTCATAATCTGAAAATACAAAAAAGGTTGCACCAAATACTTTTAACCCACCATGTTGCATCATACCATTCAATGCTGTTCCCATTGGAAATTCTCTCACACCAAATGCAAAATTCCTATTTGATTGTGCCCCTTTGAAAAAATCACCCACTTTTTTTGCAAAACCACCTGTAACATTAGATGGCTCTAAATCTGCAGAACCACCTACAAATGTAGGATGTATATCAGCAATAGCCTCAATCATACTTCCCCAAACTTTACGAGTTGCGATCGATTGTCCGAATTCATATTTAGGTAAATCAAATTCAGGTAATTTAGAACTAAATGATATTTTCCATTTCTTTGAAAACTCACTATCTTCTAATGATTTATCAAGTAATGTATTCCAACATTCAATTTCTCTATTTGCAAAAGAATAACTTTTTCTAAAATCATTAATAACATCATCAGGAAGATCAAAAAATTTATTTGGGTCTAAACCTAATTTACTTTTTGTTGCTGAAATCTCTTTCGGTGGAAGAGGAGAACCATGTGTGCTTGCTAATCCTTCCATCGTAGAACAACCGACAGCGATTGTTCCCTTGCCAATAATAATTGATGGTTTTTCAATTTCCATCTGTGCAATTCTAATTGCATCTCTTATTTCTTCACGATTATTACCATCTATAACTTGTACATGCCAGCCATTAGATTTATAAAGCCCTTCATAATCTGTAGAATCAGACCTTGATACATCACCAGAAATTTGGATTTCATTTGCATCATAATAACCAATCAATTTATTCAAACCCCAATGTCCAGCCATTGCTATAGAACCAATAGATACAGGTTCTTGAATATCTCCATCACTATGTATAAAATAAGTAAAATGATTTATATGTTTTTCAGTATAAGTTTCTCTTAATATTGCTTCAGCAACAGCCATCCCAACTGCATTTCCGACTCCTTGACCTAATGGTCCTGTAGTGGAATCAACCCCAGGTGTTAACCCCCGTTCTGGATGACCAGGTGTTAATGAATTAAGTTGGCGAAATTGTTTTAAATCTGAAACTTTAATCCAACCCATCAATGCTAATATAGAATACATTAATGCTGATTCATGCCCACATGATAATACAAACCTATCTCTATCAATCCAATTTGGGTTTTTCGGATCAAATTTTAAAAAATCTTTATACAAAATATAAGTAAAATTAAGTGATGAAAAAGGACCTCCAGTATGACCAGAATTAGCATTTCTAACCATGTCCATTATTAATCCTTTTAAGATATTAATCGATTTCTGTTCAATATCTATTAAGTTTGCATTCATTGTTATCCTATGTAAAATTATGTGGAATCTAAGAGATTAAAATTACAGACATTATTAATTATTTTTTATTCATTAAATAATTTTTATTAAAAAAATTACACCTCCATATTGAATATATATCATAAAAGGTCAAAATGTCATACCCGTGCGACTTTTTTTCATGAATGACGGTAATTTTGACTTTCTATTCTAAACAAATTAGCTTTGGTATTTAATTTGTAAATAAAAAAGTGACTGTAATTTTTTAAAATAAAAAGAAAAGGAGTTAGAAATGACTTTAGTAAAATGGAATAATCAGCCTTCAATTTTTGAAGATATTAATCAATGGTTTAATCTTATCACCTATGATAATAATCAAAATAATTTCCAATTAAACGCAAATTGGGAACCCAATTTTGAAATTATTCAAAATGATGATGATTATATTATTAAGTCTGAACTTGCTGGATTGGCAAAAAAAGATGTTAATATTGAAATTGATGGGGAATTATTAAAAATTTCAGGTGAAAGAAAATCTGAATTTAAAAATGAAAATTCTAATCATCAATTTCATAAAATTAGCTACGGTAGTTTTGAAAAATCATATAGATTACCAGATGATGCATTAATCGATAAAATTTCTGCAAAAATGGATAATGGAATTTTAGTTATAACAATTCCAACAATTAAACCCGTAAAATCTGTAACAAAAAAAATAAAAATAAATTAACATTATTTCAAAAGGAAAAAAGCTCTGTTATTATCAGAGCTTTTTTTTCATCTAAAATAATTTTATCAGTAAAAACTTATGACCTTTCTCACATATTTATCTAATAAAATAAATAAGTGGTGTCAATCACTTAAAAAATTTAAAAAAATACCGATATTCTAAGTAATAATAAGGAGCAATAAAATGCAAAATGGAATAAGAATTAATAAAATAACCGAAGAAAATAAATTACAAAATTATAATAATTCAGAATCTTTAAGTTTGGTTTGCAAATTACTTCCAACATTATTAATAAAAACTGAATTTGGAGTTGGAAAATATCAATTTGAAAAAATAATTTATAATGAGGATAACCTTGAATTATTATTTAAATTATCAAAAGATAATACATCTATTATCCAAGATGAAATTGAATACCATATTGGAAATCAATTTATTATATCAGCGGATCAATATTTATACGCTTATAGATGGTATGCAATTTCTTAAAAATAATACAATCCTAATTTGTAAGTACATGTAATAATTCTCTAATCATTTTATTAATTAACATTAAATTCTCTTACAATTTTATGTAGAGAATTATGAAAAAACTTTTATTTATATTTTTATTAACTTTTTCTTTATCAGAAACAGACCCTCCAATCGCACCTATTAGTGCATTTGCTGAATTTGATATTTCATCTGGCTCATTTATAAGTTATGGTTCTTATATGGGTGGTGGCTTTGGACTTCCTATGAATCTAATTAGAGACTTATCAATTGATGCTTTACTATATGTTCTTGTTCCAACGAGTTCACAATACAATTGTAATAATCTACTTCAAAATAATAATGTAAATATGGAAAATGTTGTTTACCTTAATTATAATCATGATACATATTGGACAAAAAACTTTGGACCATATTTTATTGTTGATGGGAATAATGAAATTGGAATTGTTGATTTCCAATATGATAGGCCTGACAGAATAAATGATAATGCAATTCCACTTCAATTAGCAAGTCACTGGAACTATAATTATTTTGATTCTGATATTATTCACAATGGCGGAAACCTCATGTTTAATGGAATAAACCAGGCAGCATCATCAACTCTACCCTATAATGCTAATCCTAATTTGGATGTTAATCAAATGATGTTTGATTATTATGGAATTGAACAATACCATACAGTTGAAGACCCTTGGAATAATTATCACGAACATATTGATTGCTGGGCAAAATTTGTTTCACCAGAAAAAATTATAATTTGTCAAGTACCTGCATCTCATTATCGATATGCTGAAATTGAAAATGTTGTTTCATTTTATCAAAACCAAGAAAATAGTTTTGGTGAACCATATGAAATTTATAGAGTTTATACTCCAAATGGAGAACCTTACGCAAATTCATATATCATGAATGGAAAAGTATATGTTCCTATTGGTTTTAGTCAATATGATGATGAGGCAATTGAGGCATATCAATTAGCATTACCTGAATATGAAGTTTCAGGTTATCAATATGGAAATTTTATTAGTACAGATGCATTAAATTGTAGAGTAATGAATATCCCTGATTTTGAGGCAATTCAGATATACCATAATTCGATTAATGATATGCCAGTAGCAATGAATGAATATGAAATTATTGTAAAATTGAATGAATTGACAGATTATGGAATAAATGAAAATTCACTAAAAGTCTATTGGAAAAATCAGTATATGACTGAATATACTTCAATTCAACTTGAATATTTTGAAAATACATATAATGCAAATATTCCACAACAGCCTGGAAACACAGAAGTAAGATATTTTATTGAAGCTGGTAATTTAAATGGTAGAACTGATAGACTGCCTATTGCAGGATATTTTGATTTTTATGCTTTTGGTGGACCCGGGTTTAACTTAGGCGACATTGATATGGATAATTTAGTTAACATTAATGATATATTTCTAATAGTTCATCATGTTTTAAACACAAATCCAATTACGGGGTATGGATTAATTCTTGCAGATTTAAATGAAGATAATACAATTAATGTATTCGATATTATTAGAATTGTAAATATAATATTGGGAAATTAAATATTGCCTAAAATAACATTAATCATCTGAATTACATCCAAGATATTAATTGTACTATCACTGTTCATATCAGCTGATAAAAGTTGAATGGTAGAAAAACTCTGATTACCCATTATGTAATTAACAACTAATAAAATATCTACAATGTTTACAATTTCGTCCTCATTTACATCTCCAGAAATAACACTAATTTGATAGGTGGAACTAAAATAAATATTATTCACTCCAGATCTATTATCTGACCATACAGCATATAAATTATTTTGATGAAATTTTAATTTTGGTTCTGCAACTTGAGTTACATTTTCTTCAGTAATTATTAAATTTTTATTTTCTGTTAATTGAGATGAATTATTTTCAAGTGAGGTATAACGAATTTCTCTTTCTGTTGCATCAACCCAAATAGCATGTAAATTTGAATTTTCCATAATCACTTTTGGGTAATTATTAATAGAATTTACAGGTTCAACATTATGTATTTCTCCAAACTGTAAATTTTCAGCTTCCCCCTTTAATAAATACACCGCACTTTCACTATAATTCATAAATCCAACACCCATTTGATTGTTTTCAATATAAATTGATGGACTTGAAGATGGGCAAAAGCCTATATAATCATTTAATATTGAAATTGGAACAGATTCACTAAACTCAATTTCTGTATTCAGCTTTTTTGTTATATAATGATCTCTTATATTCTCAATATTATTACGATAAGCTATATAAACATCGCCATTTCCTGTAACTTCTAAATCTGGTGCACAGCAATCACATGGTTCTGCTTCCTCTGAAGTAACTCCTACAATCATGCTTTCATGTGAATTTATTTCAGATAATTCAATTTTAGAATAATGAATATTTAAAAATTGCAACTCATTTCCATAATTATAATAGATTAAATGTAAAAAACCTAAGTCATCAATTTCAATATCTGCATATAATTGAAAATGTGGCTGATCACTTATCTCAATTTCATCATTCCAAGAATATCCATTATCATTAGATTGATTTAAATATATCGAAGTATTATTATACCCATTTCTTGAGTCTGCCCAAACGATATAAATATTCTCTCCATTAATTCTAATTCTCGGTCCTGCACCACCAAAAGCAACAACATGTCCGTTTACAGAATTAACTTGTATTTTCTCAGAAAATGTTATTCCATTATCCCATGAATTATTATAAAATATATTTTTTGAATTCCCAGATTGCTCAACCCACACAACATGAATAATACCATTATCGTCAATAGCTAAATCAGGAAAAATTTGCTGAGTATTTATTTGCGAAATGGCAGAATTAAAAGTAAAATTAAATTCGGCAAAAGAGAAACTTATAAATATTAAACATAAAGTTGATAAATTTAAATTATTTTTCATTTTATTTTATTTCTATAATAAATAACAAAAAGCCCTTCAATGAAGGGCTTTTCAAAATCTAATTAGAACAGGATCTAATTATTTACTTTCTTCTACAGATGCTTTTCTATAATCTGTAACAAGCTTTTTTAAATCACCAACACTTTTTCTTGCACGAGTTCCAGCTGCTTTATTACCAGAGTTTGTGAATTTTTCATGATTTTCTTTAAAGCTTTCCCATAATTCACTCATTGAATTATATAAGTCATTTGATTTTGCCATTTTTTATTAACCTTATTATTGTTCTTAATTATAATTAAAACTAAACCTATCATGATGAAAGGTCTCTTATCTCAACAAATAGTTGTCAATTATACCCATTTAATATAGGAAAACATGACATTTCATTATTTGAACTGCTTAAATATTACAGCAATTTCATGTATTTAATAAAAATTATTTTTTATTTTTTTACAATTTATTTATTTTTGATAATAATTCAATTATTATATAAAAAATTATGAATTAATTTGAAATATTCTAATCCCATTATTTGAATAATATTATTATGATGTGCTCCATTTACCCAATATTTTGTTTTAATTTTTGAAGATGAATTCTGATATAAATCTACACCTTCATTAAAATTTATTATTTGATCATTTTTTGCATGAATGATAAATAAGGGTCCAAAATATTCTTTAATTTTGGAGATATGGTTTAATATATTTTTATGATTCAACCCGAATTGTTTAGGGTTAATTCCAAATAATTTAAAAATTGGTTCAACATAGGCAAATCCAGATTCAATTATTATACCACCAACTTCTGTTTGATAGTTTTGAATAATTTCTAAAACCGACGCACTTCCTAATGACCTTCCCATTAAAAATATTGGTTTCTTAAATCCTCTTATTTTTAAAAGAGATTTTATATGATTAAATATTTTATTTGAATCTGATATCATTGAAGAAAAATTCGGATTCCCAGAGGAAAATCCATAACCTCTATAGTCTACAGGTATAAAATTGATTTTTAATTTTTTATAAATCTCCGCAAATTCATCATATTCAGATACTAATTCAGCATTTCCATGAAAATAAATTAAATTATAAAATGATTTATCATTTAGATGTAATCGACAACCAATATCTACCCCATTTCCAACATTTATTAATTCATTTTTACTATTTTCAATTTCAGCCTTCACATCTTTTCGTGGATGAAATAATGCCTGAGTTATAATTGGATGATCTAATATGGTTAAATCTTGAATAATTTTTAAACCTCTTTTATTATTATTTTTGATGATTTTGGTAATTGCTCAATTAAATCATTACCACATAACTGTGACGGTGTAAAATAACCACCCTTTATATCATTTTTATATTTATAAATATAATCAATAACAGCAAGGCTACCATCAACCGTTAAATCATAACCATTACTTGTAACTAATTGACCTTCTAAAACTTTATTACCTTTGATAATTTGTCCCCAAACATAAGTCTTGCTATTATTTCTTTCTTTTATTGATGGACCTTTTATTTTCTTTTTAACTTTTTTCTTTAAAAAATTTTGAATTATTTCTAGTCTTAATAACCATGGAAACCAATTTATTCGTTTTAATTGTTGAACTTGTTTTGGGTGCATCGGAATATAAACTGATATATTAGGAATATTAGTTGAATATCCTGCTGTTGCCACATCTCCCCAAGGTATTGTTACCATTGTTTTTTCACCATTCCCAAAATCATATTTCTGGCTTTTATAAACGAGAGGAACTTTTAAAATTTTACCGTTTTTTCTAATTCTTCCACCATAACCTATACTTTCTATAGATGTAGCCATTGTACCAGGACTAATTTTTCCCGCAGTAGATTCAAAACCTAAAATTAATTCATCGGCATTAGGCAAAAATTCATTTAACCTCGACGCTAAGCAATCAGTTGGTATTACATCAAAACCTACACCTGGGCATATAACTACTTTAGAATCGATTGCTTTTTGATGATAGGATTTTCCTAACCTAAAAATATCAATTTCACCTGTAATATCTAAATAATGAGTATGACTTTTTACACAAGCATCTATTATTGGCTTAGCAGTCTGAGAAAAAGGGCCTGCACAATTTAACATTATGTCAAACTCTTTTAATATTTTTGGATTAGATTTTATTTCATTTAATGTAAATGATAAATAAGATAAATTATACTGCCTACCCATTTTAGAAATACTCTTGATACTTCTACCTGCAATTGTAATATCATAATCAGAATTAACTGCTTTCTCTACAATCAACTTCCCAGTATAACCATTTGCACCATAAATTAATATTTTCATTTTATTCTTATTTTTCAATTTAATTATCCTAAATCACCTGTCCAATTTAAAATTAATTCATACTAAGTTTATTATAAAAACTACTTGAAACGCAAAAATCCACTGAGTTCTAAATATAGAATCCAATGGCATTTATAATAATTTTTGTTAAATTATAAATTTACAAAATATATATTATTTTATTTGAAGTTCCTTCATTTTTTCTTCTAATAATTGATCAAACATAGATTCTAAATGATCTCGTTTTACTTTCCATGTTCCACCAAATTTAATTGCAGGAATTTTCCCTCTTTGAACTAGCCGATAAACTGTTTGTTCTTTCATATTTAAATAATCAGCTACTTCCTTGATTCCGATTATATTTGCATTCATCATATTCTCTTTAAAATTTTAATTTATCGATCATATTTGGGGTAATATCCGTATTACCCCAAATAAATCATTTTACTTGTATTATCTTAACAAACTTAAAACCATTTGAGGTGCAGCATTTGCTTGAGAAAAAGATGATATAGTTGTCTGTTGAAGTATTTGTAACTTCATCATACTCATCTGTTCTTTTGCAAAGTCAGCATCTTCAATTCGGCTTCGAGTTGCTTCAGTATTAGAAATAGCTAATGACAATGATTCTTCTTTTGAAGATAATCTTGCATTATTATCACCTACATTTTGAATTGATTTTGCTAGTGATTTAATAGCTGTATCTAATAAAGCTATTCCGGCAGTTGCACCAGCTTGAGTAGCTAATGTTGTAGCTGAAATATCAGTATTATCTTCACCTACAGTTGCAGCAACAG
>JACNKR010000055.1 GCA_014381925.1 Fidelibacterota bacterium
CGTATCTTGACAGGAAATCGCCCGCAATCGGCAACTTTTCATACCGCCACCGTTATGGGCAAGTTAAGAAAAAGACATAGCAGACAGACACGTGAACCTCCAAAGGATTATATTGATAGTTCTTGAAAGTTCGTAATGAATGTAAATAAAAAATATGGAGACCAGAAACCATTTAAAACGGGGCGGCACCGAAAAGCCAAATGAGTAGGACACATTAAAAGGAGTAACAAATGAGAAATATAACACATTACCTAACCTTATTATTTTTAGCAATATTCATTCTAACCGGTTGTAATTCTGAAAACAATAAAAACCCAAAATCAAAAAAGGAAGAAATACAACCAAAGCAAAAAATAGAGTTATCAGATGATTTTCTTGGAAATTATCAAGGAATTCAAGAATCATATTTCATGAAGAATCAATATGGTGATGACATGATAATTGCAGGAAATAAAGTACCTGTACCTTCGAGTGATTTTAAATTCTTATTGAAAGAAAATAATGTCGCGAGTCTTCAGCAAACTAATTTAGAAGACAATCAACGGTATTACTATGATGGTTCATACAAGATTATAAGTGATGAATCGGATTTAATAAAAGTGGAAATATCATTGAGTGATGGTCAAGGTTCTTCGCCCACTTATATTTTTGAGATTAACAAATCAGACAAAAAAGGTAAGTGCATTGGCAAAAACGAGCCAGTAATCAATATTTCAAAAATCAATTAAAATTAAATCTTATGAAAAATATTTATTCAGTATTTGCATTAATAATTCTATTGATTGCAAGCGGTTGCGGAAATAATTCCGAAAAGTCTAACAACGCAAAATCTACTAATACTCAAGTAGAAGAAACCATTAATGGGACTTATACCTATAGTGATAATTCTGTTGAACTTGAAATTACCATCAGTGAAGATAGTTGGTATGGAAAGACAATGATAGTAACAGGTTTTGGGTCAGAATATGATAGTCAAAATGCCCAATATGATAACGGAACTGTTAATGGTAATGACCTGTATGACAATTCAGGAATGGTGAAAATCGGATATGTTAGCGGTAAGAGCCTTACTATTTCAATTGGTGGACAACGTGTAACCCTTAGAAAAAAATAAGAATATGAAGAAGAATGAAAATCTTTATAAGGTTGCAGTTCAAAGACAAACTGAAAACGCAACCCTTATTGTTTCGACCTATGAACTTTCAGAAAGTTCAAATTCATATTTTATGGAGTTAAAATTAGGTCCACATACAATTAATCATCCCAATATTTCAATACCAAGTGACAGGCAAGCAAATGAAATGGAAGAACTTTTCATAATTGGCAACACAACATTTATTGTTAATGACAATAGATTAAATGAAGAGCAGAAAATTAAGGATAAAATAGTTGAAATATTTGGAACAGACGTGTCAACAAATATGGCGAAAATTTAAAACTCAAATAAATGAAAAAAGTTTTTTTAGATTATTCTGACTGGAAAACAATACTTTTCGGTGAAACTGGTCTTCCTTTAATGGAACAGGAATTATTTGATTATATCGCTAAATTGGCTTCTTGTGCAGATGTTACTGTTATATTGACTGAAGGTGAGCAACCTGCTTGGGTGTTAAAATATAACAATAATACAGGTAAATTTAGTGAATCTCAAATAGGAGAAATATAACCTGCCCATAACATTTTGTATAAGTAATGGCAGGGAAACTACTAAATTCAAGGTTTATAGCCCGCTCAAACTGCATAGCGGTTTGACAGGTAAGAGCCACGCAATCTGCCACTACTCATACAATTTACCGTTGATGTGCCATTCGCCTTGTGGCGAACTTAAATCCCTTCGTTGCACTCACGGTATTTAAAATAGGCACATCAACGACGGCACTAAACCAAATTGAGAATGTTTATTGCCACAAGGCATTTTTTCTAATAACATAAGGATAATAATTAACGGCACATAACTTTTGCTAAATTCAATTTGGTACCTATTCTCCGGGTTCTTTATCTTTTGAGCAAGCTCAAATTCTATCACCCTCGAATAGGAACTGCGTTTAGCGCCGTCGTTAGGCTTTATGCAAAAGAACGAAATATCAATGTTAAAAGATATTTAATAACTAAAACAAAATAAGAAATCAAATTCAAGAAGAAATAGGTATTTTTGTAATTATGAATAGAAAATATAAAATAGCGAGTTTATTTTCAGGTTGTGGAGGATTAGATTTAGGTTTTATCCAAGCTGGCTTTGAGGTTGTTTGGGCGAATGATTTTTTTAAAGAAGCCGTTGAAACCTATAAGGCAAATATCGGTAACCATATTGTTTATGGAGATATAACACAAATAGCGAGTTCTGGAATTCCTGATAATTTTGATATTCTTCTTGGAGGTTTTCCGTGTCAAGGATTTTCAGTTGCTAATACTAAACGTAGTATGGAGGATGAACGCAACTTCTTGTATCTTGAAATGATTAGATTAATTAGAGATAAACAACCAAAATTTTTCCTTGCAGAAAATGTAAAAGGTCTATTGTCTATGCAAAAAGGGAAAGTCATAGAAATGATTTTAAATGATTTTAGAGAACTTGGTTATAAGGTTGACTACAAATTAATAAAAGCATCTGAATATGGCGTTCCTCAACATCGAGAAAGGGTTGTTATAATTGGAAATAGACTAGGACTTGAAAATCCTTTTCCTATAAAAACTCACGGAGAGGAAAATACGTTGTATAATAATAATAATAATAATTTAAAACCATTTGTTTCAGTCAAAGATGTTGTTGGTCATTTAGCGGAAGAAAGACCAAGAGTCTGTTCTTTTGATATAGATAATAAAACAATATATAATCACAATGCACGAACAAATGTTGCTGATAAATTTTGGGGAAGAAAACACAAGGTTAATCAACACGAGATTTGTGATTATTTAAAATATTGGCGAAATAAAAGTGGATGGTCAACAAAAAAAATTGATGAGCATTTTGGATATGCACACACGGCAGGTCATTGGTTTCGGAAAGATAATAATTCAGGAAGTATTCCTAATCCAAAAGATTGGTGGGAATTAAAAAATATATTAGGGTTTGACGATAAATATGATAAAGCAGTTACAGAATTAGAACTTAAAGTGATTAAATTTGAACAATCTTTAAGAATAAATAATTGGGATAGACCAAGTGATACGATTACAGCAACCGGACCTGAAATTCACCCAAATAAAGAAAGAAGGATGTCCGTTCGTGAGTGTGCAATTATTCAAACATTTCCCGATGATTTTATTTTTAAAGGTAGCATTGGGAATATGTATAAACAAATAGGAAATGCTGTTCCTGTTTTATTAGCACATAAAATAGCAATCGAAATTAGACGTTTTTTAGATAATCATAATTCAGAAATCTTAAAGGAGAAAAATGGATATAGAACAATTGAAGAAAATAGAAAAATTAGAGAAAAAGTATCTTGAAAAATATTATCATTTCTTAAAATTTGCAGAAGATGAATTGCTTTATGGTTTCAAGACAAAACAAGACATTGAAGATGACTGGATTGGTCTGTATAAGTCAGGAATTTCAGATTTTGCAGTAGGAGCAGAAAGGATTGTTTATTCATTGCTAAATGGGAAAGGGATTGGACAGCCAAACTCTTGTCCTGTTGGTGCAGATTTGTTTTTTGAAGTTCAAGATGCTTATATTCATTTAGATTTAAAAACAGTAAGTGCTTCACTTACAGGAAAAACTAATATTGGCGACTACACTAAAAATATATTTGTTGGAACTAATCAGAATAGTTATAAAGGACGAATGATTGTAAATAAAGGTAATGCAAATGAAGAAGATCGTGATTATACACCATCTCTACCTACATTTTATAACAAAGGAACAGACAAAGAAAAAATTTGCTTAACTTACTTTGTAACAATCCTTTATGATAAAGATAATTTAGATATTCTTGTTATGGGAATAGTTTGTATGCCTAATGGAGAATTAGAGCCACATTACACAACAATGGTGTTGCAAGCAGGCAAAAATCTTGACAAAACACGATTTAGATTTACAGATGTTCCTGAATTTGAATTACTTGAAGGAGAGCAAAAGAGAATTAAAATAGTTTATTTTGATAAAAATATGAATGAAGATTATAGGAAGAAAGTAACATTCTTTGAAGATTTATTTGACAAACAGTAAAAGCAAAAAGGCCTAACAAAAGCTATACGTAATTTGGGTAATATGCTAATTTTGAAGTTTATAGCACATAGCCGCCGTAGGGGACAGAGCCGTGCTAGAAATAAAAATTTCACATCAACTAAAAGAAATAAAGTTTTATAAATATGAATAAGTTAATTATTAATACAGTTATATTGATTACCATTTTTTGCTGTAATCATACAGAAATAATACCAAAAGTTGGTGATACAAAAACAATTAACAATAGCGAATTAGCAGAAGGTTTTTCATTGACCGAAAAAAGTTGTTTTTCTTGTCATAGCCCAAATGCTTCTATTGGTAATGGAATTGCACCACCTATGGTAGCAATAAAGAAGCACTATATTGCTTATAATACTACCCAAGCAGAGTTTACGAAAGAATTAATTAAATTCATAAATAATCCTTCGGAAGAGAACTCTAAAATACCCAACGCTATTCAAAAATTCAACTTAATGCCAAAGATGGGATTTAGCGAAGATGAAATAACAAAAATAGCTGCTTATATATACAATACTGAGCTTGAAAAACCAGGTTGGTTTGAAAAACACTATAATAAAGAAAAACAAAAATATAGCACAGGCACAAATGAAAACAAAACTCCATTAGAAATAGGACAACGAATAGCTATGCAAACTAAAAGTGTTTTAGGGAAAAATCTATTACAAGCAATAAATAAGAACGGAACAGAAAATGCGCTATCATTTTGTTCAACTAAAGCTATTCCATTAACAGACAGCATGGCTCTTGCTTTAAATGCAAAAATAAAAAGAGTTTCTGATAAAAACAGAAATCCAAACAATCAAGCTAATGCACAAGAATTAGCCTATATAAAAAAGTCAAAAAACTTAATGGCAAAAAATTTACCTGTAAATCCAGAACTGTCAACTACAAATGATAAAAAAATTGGTTATTATCCTATCACAACCAATAAAATGTGTATGCAGTGCCATGGGTCACCTAAAATTGATATTGATTATAATACATTAGCTAAAATAGAAAACATCTATCCAAAAGATAAAGCGATTGGTTACAAGGAAAATGAATTACGAGGTATTTGGGTAATTGAAATGAATTAAAATTAGCCAAACAAACAACATTGGCTATACGCAAAGTGGGTGAGAGCGTTGATTTGAAAGTTATAACAATAAGCGAATAGCTAAATTGATTGTTAAGTGTTTTTTAAATCCACTACTAAAAATTACAAACTGTATTCATTTATTGAAATTTTTTCAAGTAAATAGATATTATTTCATTTAGAAAATTTACTAGGAAAAGTAAAAGATTATATCCGATATTTAGAAGGGATTATAGGTATTCTCAATTAAGTAATTTCTACTGGGCTTATACAAAACCAAATTATTGAGGGGTGAAATATTAATATACAAACACTTCCTTTAACCTGGAACTTTTCATTATTATACTTGTTAATAATCAAAATTATTCTATAAAAAATAATAATTAAAAAACAAGAAAGAGAAATTAATGACTCGGGTAAAATCAATTAAACCTTTACTTTTACTTTTTTTATTTTCCACCGTATTTAGCCAATCATTTACAGGAATAGTTTTAGATAAAGAAAGCAAAGAACCTATTTATTATGCACAAGTGTATTTTGTGGATTTAAAAACAGGAACAACCACTGATAAAGATGGAATTTTCAAAATTGAGCATTTCAATCAAAATAATATTCATCTACAAATAAGTTTTGTTGGGTACAACATCATTGATGAAATCGTAAATTTCAATATTGAAAACGAAAAAATGTTTTATCTGAAACAAGGGCATTTAGATTTAGAAGAATTTGTGGTTTCTGCACCAATGGGCAGATTGCAAGGAGAAAATATTGTAAATATTGAGCATAAAAT
Organism: Fidelibacterota bacterium; assembly: GCA_014381925.1. Lineage (GTDB taxonomy): Bacteria > Fidelibacterota > Marinisomatia > SCGC-AAA003-L08. Next base: position 6,058 of record JACNKR010000055.1, read on the forward strand.
AATCACCGAATTACGACAAACATCACCGTCAACATTAGCGGAAGCCATTAGTAATATTCCTGGAGTAGAACAAACCACAACAGGAGCAGGAATTGGAAAACCTGTCATTAGAGGGTTATCAGGAAATAGAATTGTTACGTATGCTCAAGGTATTAGAATTGAAAATCAGCAATGGGGAGACGAACATGGTTTGGGAGTTGGAGAAGTAGGAATTGAAAGTGTAGAAGTAATAAAGGGACCGGCGTCACTGCTTTATGGTTCTGACGCTTTGGGTGGTGTGCTCTATTTTATTGATGAACGGTTTGCAAGTCATAATACGGTTGATGGGTTTGCTCAAACAAAATTCCTTTCAAATACATTTGGTTCTATAAATAATATGGGCTTAAAAATTCATCAAGGCAATTTGAAATTTAATCTGTTTGGGGCGTATTCTACTCGAGCAGATTATCAAGTGCCATCTTTTAAAAGAGTATTTAATACACGATTTGATGAAAAAAATATTAAAAGTTCATTTGGATTTAATACTAAAAATTGGATTGCGAATATACGGTACAGTTTTCTTAAAAATAATTATGGTATAGTTGAAGATGCTGAATATTCTCAATCAACCAAAAAAGATTTCAACCTTCCGTTTCAGACTATTGATAATCATAATGTGAGTTTTGAAAATATTGTATTCACGGGAAATTCAAAATTGAATTTGACTTTAGGATATACCAATAACTACCGAAAAGAGTTTGAAGATGACATTGATCATCACGCATTAGGATTAAAACTAAATACATATACCTATAATTTAAAATGGTATTCGCCAACCTATAAAGACCGCTTTGATTTTATTATTGGTTCACAAGGATTGGCACAATCCAACCTAAATAATGGAGAAGAAGTATTAATTCCAGATGCCAACACATCCGATTTTGGCGTTTTTGGTTTAGGAAACTTAAAATTTGACAAACTTCAATTTCAAGGCGGAATAAGAGCAGACTTTCGAAATATTGATACTAAAGAGATGCTCATTGATCACCATGAGGAAGAAGATCATGTAGGTGATGAAGAGGATCATGTAGGTGATGAAGAGGATATTATCCCTGCACTAAAAAAATCATATCAAGGATTTACATTTTCGGGCGGAGCTGTGTATAAACTGAAAAACACAAAATTCAGAGCGAATATTTCAAGTGGTTTTCGAGCACCGAATACAACTGAATTACTTTCAAATGGTGTGCACCACGGAACTAATCGTTATATAATAGGAGATGCTAATCTTACCCATGAAAATGCGACTCAAATCGATTTTTCTTTTGACTATCAAGACGAGCATTTGAGTTTTTCGATAAATCCATTTTATAATACAATTCAAAATTATATCTTTCTTTCGCCAACAATTGTTGAAATAGACAGCAGTCCTGTGTTTGAATATTTACAAACAAACGCATTTTTGTATGGTGGCGAGATAAGTTTTCATTATCATCCTCACAAAATTCATTGGCTTCATTTAGAAAGTAACCTTTCAACTGTTATTGCAGAAGACGAAAATGGAAAGTCACTACCATTAATCCCACAAACAAAATTAAATTCTATAGTAAGTGCTGAACTTTCAAACAAAGGGAGAGTACGGTTAAAAAATGTATTTGTACAGCATTTATATAAATTCAAACAAAATAGAATTGGATTTTTTGAAACGGAAACAAATGATTATAATTTAATAAATATTGGATTTAATATTGAAATACCGACAAAAAATGACCCGATAGAAGTTACTACAGGAATTAATAATTTATTTAACACAAAATATATTGACCACCTTTCACGATTTAAATCATTAGAAATAGCAAATCAGGGAATAAATTATTATATAGGAATAAAAGTAAAGCTTAACAGAAAATTAAAAGAAAAAATGCAATAACTCAGTGTATAGTTAATAGCGATATTATGATAAAATTCAACATTTATTTATGATAAACTCCGGAGAGGTGATATGTCCGTAATAAAATTTAATAAAAAAATAACTCCATCGGTGTAAACTTAGAAATTAATAATTTTAAGTTTTCATCATTTATTTTATTGTCAAAATTTTAAAACAGATAATTTTATTTATTGAGCTTCAATTGTTTACCCATAATTTTATCTAATAATCTGTCGGGTAATAGTCCGGGTAAAATAAAATTCATAAATTTATTTTGAGTAATTACATATCTTGATTTAGGATTTGTAGCATTTATTATTTTAAATATCCGTTTAGAAATTTCTTTTGCTTCTAATCCATTTTTTCCACGGCTCATTGTAATTTTATAAAATCGTTTTAAACTTTTATTATAATCACTTTTGTTGAAGGGATTATTTTTTTCACTGGGTGCTTTATCCCAAATAGCTGTTTTTATTGGTCCAGGTTCAATTAAAATGACATCAATTCCATATAGTAATAATTCTCGTCTTAGTGCATCAGAATATCCTTCGAGTGCAAATTTAGATGCAGTATAGGGTGCAACAAATGGAAAGGCTCTTTTTCCACTGACAGAACTAATATTAATTATTTTACCTCTATGATTATTATTTAAATTTGCACCTAATAATTCAATAAAAGCATTCGTCACAGATATTACACCAAATAAATTGACTTCAAATTGATGTCTAAAATCATTGGTTTTTAATAAAATTGAAGGACCACCAACAGCAATCCCTGCATTATTAATTAAGCAATCTAAATTTCTTCCATTTAATTTTTCTTTAACCATTTTTACAGATTCAGAGATTTCTTTTTCATTTGTTACATCAAATACTAAGGGAATAAAGTTTTTATTATTCTTAAAATTCATTTTTGAGATGTCTTCTATTTTTCGAACACTTCCAAATACAATAAATCCTTTTTCTAATAAATATTCAGTTGCATCTTTACCAATTCCTGTTGAAATCCCTGTAATTAATACTGCTTTCATAATTCTCCAATTATTGATTTATTTACAGTTGTTATTTTAGTTATAAATCGTATAATTTTTTTATACAATTTTCATTTATTGGAACTTATAAAATTAACCTGCATAAAAGTCTTGAAATTAATCAAAATAATAAATAGGACAAATGTTGAAAAAATCAATTTTAATAACAAGTATCATTCTAAATTTCATTTTTGCAATAAATATAGCAGAAGAATTAAATAATGTATTCATTTCGGTTGCAGAACAGGGCAAGCCAGCAGTCGTATCAATTATATCAGAAAAAACAGTGACTCAAAAAATACATCCATTTTTTCATTCTCCATTTGGACAGGAATTTCCAGAGAGTGAGCGGAGAGGACAATCACTTGGCTCAGGTGTAATTATTGATGCGAGCAAAGGTTATATTTTGACTAATAATCATGTAATTGAAAATGCGGATGAAATAAAAGTAAAATTATTAGATAAACGAGAAGTTGAGGCACAGGTAATAGGTACAGATCCACTCTCCGATGTTGCAATTATACAAATTACATCAGATGGACTTACACAGGCAATTATTGGTGATTCCGAAAAATTAAATGTAGGTGAATGGGTTATGGCAATTGGAAGTCCATTTGGTTTGCATTTAAATCATTCTGTAACAAAAGGAATTATTGGGGCTATTGGAAGGAATGATGTGATTTCTAGATTAAATTATGAAGATTTTATTCAGCATGATGCCGCAATAAATCCAGGGAATTCAGGAGGTGCATTATATAATTTGTACGGAGAGTTAATCGGAATAAATACGGCAATTGCAACGGGTGGAATGTCAAATTCAAATGCGGGAATTGGATTTGCAATCCCAATTAATCAAGCAATGAGAGTTGTGGAGGATTTAATTTCAACGGGGTCCGTGATTCGAGGTTGGTTAGGAGTTTCAATACAGGATATTGATAAAAATTTAGCAAAAGCAATGGGGATTGGAATTTTAGATGGTGCAATAATTTCTCAGGTTTTGAATAATAGTCCTGCAGATGAAAGTGGAATATTAGATCAAGATATTGTTATTGCAATAAATGAAAAAGAAGTGTCAAATTCATCTCAAATAAAAAATATGGTTTCAAGTTTTCGTCCTGGTGAAAATGTAAAATTTAAAATCCTTAGAGAAAATGAAGAAATAATAATTAAAGTAGTTTTGGGTGAGAGACCATCAGAAGAAGACTTGGCAGAAGTATATAAAACGGGAAATTCATATTATGATATTTTAGGGTTAATGGTAGTAGAAGTAAGCTCTGAATTTGCTAAGGAAAAAAATATTGATGTTAATGATGGTGTCGTCGTAAAAAAAGTAAAAGAAAATTCATCTTCCTCCAATGAAATTAAATCTGGGGATGTAATTTCAAAAATTGGGAGAAAAAAAGTAACCTCCATTAATGATTATCATTCATTATTAAAGCAATATGAAAAAGGTGATTCAGTTTTATTACTGGTTAAAAGAAATGGCTCATCTCGTTTTGTCGCATTAGAAATTTGATAAATTAATTCTTAAAAGATAATTTTATAATCTTTGAATAGGATAATTCCTTAGGGTAAATTTTCACCCTATATATGGCTAATTTTTTAGGTAAAACAATCGCAATTGCCAATCAAAAAGGTGGTGTTGGCAAAACCACAACAACAGTAAATCTTGCTGCATATCTTGCCGTAACAGAAGTTCCTGTTTTATTAATCGATATGGACCCCCAAGCAAATGCCACAACTGGTGTCGGAATAGAAACGGGTTCCTATGAAAAATCAGTCTATGATGTTTTAATTGGTGAATCTACAATCAATAAATGTGTAATAGATACAAAACTTGAATATTTAAAAGTATTACCTTCAAGTCCACAATTAGTGGGTGCTGAAATTGAACTTGTAAATATGTTCTCCCGTGAAGCAATGCTGAGGAATGCAATTAAAGAGGTGGCAAATGATTATGAATTTATATTAATTGATAGTCCGCCGTCATTAGGATTGCTAACAGTGAATGTATTAACCGCCGCTGATTCTATTCTTATTCCTATTCAATGTGAATATTATGCATTAGAAGGTCTATCACAATTATTAAATACCATTCGATTAGTTCAAAAACATTTGAATAAAGAATTAATAATTGAAGGAATCTTAATTACGATGTATGATAATCGTCTCAATTTGTCAAAACAAGTGGTGCAGGAAGTGAAAGATTATTTTGGAGAAAAAGTCTATAATACATTTATAAAAAGAAATGTAAGATTAGGTGAAGCTCCAAGTCATGGTAAGCCAATTTTATTATATGATGCATCCTGTAATGGTGCACAAAATTATATGAATCTTGCAACGGAGGTTTTAAATCAGAATGAATAAATCATTAGGAAAGGGGCTTCAAGCACTAATTAAATCTCAATCTTCAATTGTTGAGAATGCATTAGAAGATGGAATTGACATAAATTTAATTATTCCAAATCGCCATCAACCCAGGCAGGTATTCACTGAAGATGGACTAACTGATTTAACAAATTCAATTATAGAAAAAGGTGTTCTTCAACCAATTACAGTTAGAGAAGTCAAAGATGGTAAATTTGAATTAATTGCAGGTGAAAGAAGATATAGAGCATCTAAAAATGCAGGGTTAAAGAAATTACCTGCATATATTTTGGATGTGAAAAGTGATTCAGATATGTTGGAATTGGCATTGATTGAAAATATTCAGCGAGAAGATTTAAATCCGCTGGAAGAAGCAGAGGGCTATTTACTATTAGTTGAAAAATATAATTTAACACAAGAAGAGATTGCGAAAAAAGTAGGGAAAAGTCGTCCCTTAATTACAAACAGAATGAGATTATTAAAGTTACCACATGAAATTCGATACGCACTTAAAAATGGTTTAATTTCAAAAAAACATGCTGAATTACTTGCGGGATTATCAACGAATGGTCAAATGATAGGCGTATTTCAAAAAATTACAAGAGATGGATTAAGTGTAAGAAAAACAGAAGAATTAGTCCGAAGTTTACACGAAGTAAAAAAATCAATTAAAAATAATAAAATGAGTTCTACTAAAATAAATAATCAAAATACGAAATTTGAATCTCAATTATGTTCGGTATTAGGTACAAAAGTTTCGATGAGAAATAAAGGTCATCGTGGAAGTGGTAAGGGGCAAATCGTAATTGACTATTTTTCACACGAAGATTTTGAACGAATTTTTGAATTATTAACTGAAATTGAAACAAATTAATTTTTAGATTAAATTGTTTGTATTGAAATTAAATACAATCTTAAATTTTCAGGCTCGGAACTAAGTGAAAGATCGACAATTCACGCTTTGGTTTTTATCTGAAAATGATGGGAAACAACGATCTTTTCAGTTTTCGAAGTTTTTCCTGACATTTATATTGATTTTTGGCATAATTATTTTCTTACTTGCAACCTTTGGGTTTTGGCAAGTGCTGAGTCAGGAAAGCCTATTACAAGAGTTAAATAAACTCAATAAATACAAAGATCGAACAGATGTTTTGTTAAATGAGTTAAATGCTGAAAAACTTGTGATGGAAGAAAATCTTGAAAACTCAATTCGTAGTTTTTTTTCAGATGATGGTGAGGTATTACCAATTAATCCACCTGTAAATGGTATTGTTACAAAAGGGATTGAAAAAAACGGAAAAAAAATAATTCATAGTGGGATTGATATAGCTGCAGAATTTGGTGCTAAAATTATTTCGCCATTAGATGGATTTGTAGTGTTTTCAGGTGTAAGTGAAAAATTTGAAAATTTAGTTGTTATTTCTCATACTCATGGTGTTTATTCACTATATGGACACAATAAAGAAAATCTTGTAAATGAAAGAGATTTTGTTCGTTCAGGACAAAAAATTGCAACGGTAGGTAAATCTGAAAATTCAGAAGGACCTCACTTGCATTTTGAGATGTGGAAAAATGATGAGATTTTAGATCCAAGAAATTTTATAGAATTATATAAGACAAGAGATGTTTCAATCAAATAAACCAAGTAAATCATCAAGCTCAATTTTAAGTGCAGATGTAGAAGTATATGGAGACTTAAAAGTTTCTGGAAGTATGCTAATTTATGGAAAAGTATTTGGTTCTGTAGAATCGAAAGGTTCAATAAGAACAGGAAAAAACTCTTTTATTAAAGGTGATGTGAAAGCGGTTGAAGCCGTGATTAATGGTAATGTTGAAGGTGATGTTGTTGTTAATGAAAAAGTAACTTTAGGGCCTCATTCACATTTAATGGGAAATTTAACAGCGGGTATTTTAGTTATTCAGGAAGGTGCTCGGTTTGATGGACTTTGTAATATGGTTAAAAGTCCAGGAAGTAAAACAAAACCACTTGTAAAGCAAAATCAATCAGAAGGATAAAAAACAATTTGAACAAAATGCATGGATGAGGTTTTCTGGTGCAGGAATTCAAATGGTTTTAGTAATGATGATTTGTTGGTGGTTTGGTGAGAGAATAGAATTGAAAGGGTGGGTTAATCCACCCTGGGGTCAACTTATAGGAATCATGTTTGGCGTTTTTGCATCAATTTATCATTTAATTAAATCAGTAAGTAAATTTTGAAACCATTTTTTAAAACATTATTGCTGGAAACTATTATAATCGCAATTGTAGGTTTTTTTCCTTATTTGTCATGGGGAACTGCATATAAGTTAGAAATTTTAAGTGCTTTTTTATTAAGCCTTGTTAATGCGATGGTAGGCTATATTTTGGTTTTACAATTTCATGGTTCTGATAATGCAACTTTTTATAAAAATGTATATGGTGGAATGTTAGTTCGAATGGTATTTATTTTAGGTTTTTCATTATATATGACTCAAACAGGTATATTACAAACTATACCATTTTTTATGTCTTTAATGATTTTTTATGTTATACATCAATGGACAGAAATTTCAAGTTGGTTAAAAGTATTACCCGGAAGAAAGGTGCAAGTTAGTTGATTAATAAAATTAACTCATTATTTTTTATAATTATTTTTTCATGTTTAGCAATTAGCTTTGCAGAAGAGCATCATGGTTCATATAATAAAACTTCAAATCATGGTGAAAACCACCATGGAGAAGAACAACATCATGATAGTGGCGTAACAGGTAAAGTTATTATGCATCATATTCAGGATGGAAAAGTATTTGAAATATTTAATCCATTACACCCCACCCACCCAATTGAAATAAACTTAACAACAACTTGGAATGATATAAGTCCGACTTTAGCTGGTTGGTTTAGTTGGATTGCTTCTGGTGCAGGAATAGAAGATGATCCTGAACAATTATTTATCACAAAGCAAAGCGTAATGATGTTTCTTGCATCACTATTGTTAATTCTTGCTTTTACTTTTGGGTATGATAAAAAGAAAAAAGTACAATCAGGATTAGGTAATTTATTAGAAATTTTTGTTATTTTCATTAGAGATGAAGTTGTTTATCCAAATATGGGTGAAAAGCAGGGACGTAGATTTTTACCACTAATATTAACTTTTTTCTTTTTTATTGTATTATTGAATTTGATGGGTTTAGTACCAGGGAGTGCGACAGCAACGGCATCATTTAGTGTTACAATTGGATTAGCTCTCATTACCTTTTTTACTTATATTCTTTTTGGAAATAAAGATTTTTGGAAACATATATTTGCAACACCAGGAGTACCCTTATGGTTATTGCCAATTATGATTCCAGTTGAAATTATTGGATTAATTACAAAGCCTTTTGCGCTTTCGGTCAGATTATTAGCAAATATGAATGCAGGACATATTATTATCCTTGCATTTTTAGGTATAATAATAAACATGAAAAGTTACGGTGCCGCTTTAGGTGCAGTACCAATGGCAATAGCAATAAATATGCTTGAATTATTTGTTGCATTTTTACAGGCTTACATTTTTTCTTTACTGTCATCAATATTTATTGGGATGGCAGTAGTTGAACATGAACATCACTAAATAACAATAGGAGTTAATAATAATGGATGCAATAGGATACGCATATCTTGCAGCAGGTTTAGGTGCTGGCTTAGTTACAATTGGAGCTGGTTACGGAATTGGTAAAATTACAGCTGCTGCTGCTGAAGCAACAGGAAGACAGCCTGAAGCTGCTGGCGATATAAGAACAACGGCATTGATCATGTCTGCATTGATCGAAGGTGTTGCTTTATTTGCTGCAGCAACATGTTTCTTATTACAAGGTAAATAATTAGACCTGGAGTAATAACATGTTAGAAGTACATGGAGGACTGCTCGCGTGGACAGTAATAACATTTCTAATTCTATTAGTTGTACTTAAAAAAGTTGCATGGAGTCCAATTATTTCTGCTCTTGAAACAAGAGAGAAAGAAATAAAAGATGCTTTAAATGCAGCTGATAAGGCAAAAGATAATGCTGAAAAAGCACAAAAGGATTATGAAGCAGTTGTTGCAAAAGCGCAAGCTGAAGGGCAAGAAATTGTTGCTGAAAGTCGTAAAGTTGGGGCTAAACTAAAAGCTGAAATCGAAGAATCTGCAAGAAAAAGTGCTGAAGATATTGCTGAAAAAGCAAAAGAGCAAATTGTTGCAGAGAAAGAAAAAGCGCTTAGTGAAATCCATGATATCGCTGTTGAATTAACAATGAAAACTGCTGAAAAAGTAGTAAAGCGTAATTTAACAACCGATGATAATAAAAAATTCATTGATGATACTTTGAATCAACTTGGACAAGCTTAATGGCAATTAGCCGAAATGCAAATCGCTTTGCACAAGCACTTTATTCTGTCGCTGAAAAGAAGAATAATGTATTTGATGTAAAATCATCTTTAGAACAATTGATGAAATTATATAGGAAAAATCCAGAATTTCGATTTATCTTATTATCGAAAAGAATTAATAAAAATCAAAAAATAAAGATTTTAAAAGATTCACTTTCAAATAAGGTAAATATAATAACATTAGAGTTAATTGAAATTTTACTGGTTAATGATTGTATAAATGAATTGCCGGCAATAAACAGTCGGTTCCAATTGTTCGTTTCAGAAAAAATGGAAACAGCTCAAGTATCTGTGATCGTTTCAGATGAATTAAATGGTGAACAAAAGAGTAATTTGCAGCAGTCAATTGAGGCAAAATTAAATAAAAAAATAGATATTCAATTGGATGTAGATCCTAAAATAATTGGTGGTATGGTTCTTAGAATCGATAACACTATTATTGATGGGTCCATCAAGAGACAGTTGGAAAAAATCCGTGAACACTTAGTTCTTAATTAGAACTGATTTGGAGATTTAATGGAAGTAACTACAGACGAAATATCTTCGTTACTGAAGCAACAACTTGAGGCTTATCAGCCAAATTTAGACGTTGCAGAAGTTGGTGAAGTTATTATGGTTGGTGATGGTGTAGCAAGGGTGAGTGGGCTTGAAAATGTAATGAGCTCAGAACTTGTTGAATTGCCAAATGATGTTTTTGGAATGGCTTTGAATCTTGAAGAAGACAATGTTGGTTTGGTGTTGTTTGGTGATTCAAGAAAAATCCGTGAAGGTGATATTGCAAAACGAACAGGGAAAATTGTTGAAGTTCCAGTAGGAAAAGCAATGCTTGGCCGTGTTGTTGATCCTTTGGGACAACCTTTGGATGGAAAAGGTGCAATTAAAGCTGAAAAAACATTACCAATTGAACGAAAAGCACTTGGTGTAATGCAACGACAACCTGTAAACCAACCTTTACAAACAGGAATTAAAGCTGTTGATAGTATGATTCCAATTGGAAGAGGACAGCGAGAGCTTATAATTGGTGACAGACAAACAGGGAAAACAGCTGTTGCAATTGATGCAATTATTAACCAAAAATATACACATGAAACAGACGAACCTGTTTTTTGTATTTATGTTGCAATTGGACAGAAAGCTTCTACCGTAGCAAGTTTAGTTGCAGAATTAGAAGAAAATGGTGCAATGGAATATACAACCGTTGTTACTTCTAATGCATCAGATGCTGCACCCTTACAATTTATTGCACCATATAGTGGAACTGCTATGGGTGAATATTTTAGAGATAGTGGTGGACATGCATTAATAGTCTATGATGATTTATCTAAACAAGCTGTTGCTTATCGTCAAATGTCATTGATTTTAAGAAGACCTCCAGGGCGTGAAGCTTTCCCGGGTGATGTGTTCTATTTACATAGTCGTTTATTGGAAAGATCTTCTCGATTATCAGATGATTTAGGTGGTGGTTCTCTTACGGCATTACCTATTATTGAAACACAGGAAGGTGATGTATCTGCATATATTCCTACGAATGTAATTTCAATTACTGATGGACAAATTTATTTAGAAACAAATTTATTTAATTCAGGTATTCGACCTGCGATTGATGTTGGATTATCTGTTTCTCGTGTGGGTGGATCTGCTCAAATTAAAGCAATGAAAAAAGTTGCAGGTACACTTCGACTTGATCTTGCTCAATTTCGTGAATTAGAAGCATTTGCAAAGTTTGGGTCTGATTTAGATAAATCTACTCTTGCTCAATTAACGCGTGGTCAACGAATGGTTGAAATTTTAAAACAGGGCCAATATGTACCAATGCGTGTAGAAGAACAAGTTGTAATTATTTTTGCAGCGAGTAATGGTATTCTTGATGATATTGAACTTCCTTTAATTAGAAAATTTGAAGTGGAGTTAATGGAATCATTGAAGGCGACTAATGATACCATATTGAAAGAAATTTTTGAAAAAGGTTCAATAAGTGACGAACTAAATAAAAAATTATTAGAAGCGATGACTAACTTTAAAAAAGGATTTGTGGCATAATACATGGCAAACCTGAAGGACATACGGGATAGAATAAAATCCATTAAGAGTATCCAGCAGGTTACTGGGGCAATGAAGATGGTTGCAGCTGCTAAAATGCGAAAAGCACAGCAACGAATGGAGCAAGCAAGACCATATTCAGGTAGATTAAAGGATTTAATTAAGGATTTAATTCCTGATGTTGATCGTAATTTACTACCATTGTTAGACACTCGAGAAAAATCAAGATATACCTTTGTTGTAATTACATCTGACCGTGGCTTGGCTGGATCATTTAATACAAATGTTCTAAAAAAAGCACAAAGAGAAATTGATGAAATTGGAAAGGATAATGTTGATTTAATTTGTATTGGAAAAAAATCAAGAGATCATTTTAAAAGAAGAGAATATAATATCATTTTTGAATATTTAGATTTTTGGAATGAGCTTGAATTTAATCATGCAATTGAATTTGGGAAAAATATCATTGAACAATTTACATCAGGCACTTCTGATCATGTACAAGTTGTTTATAATGAATTTGTGAGTGTCGCAACTCAAACAGTAATTTCTGAACAATTACTTCCTCTAGAATATGAGCAAGAAGAACAAAAGGTTGTTGATAAACTTTTTGAACCATCGAAAGAGGAAATAGTATTAAATATGATTCCGAGACATTTAAATGTGCAGGTATGGAAATACTTATTGGAGTCCTATGCAAGTGAACAAGCAGCTCGAATGCTCGCGATGGAAAATGCGACAACGAATGCTCAAGATATGATTCGTGATTTAAAATTAAAATTTAATAAAGCTCGACAAACTGCAATTACAATGGAAATATTGGATATTGTTGGTGGTGCCGAGGCATTGAAATAAGAGAGGATATACATGTCAGCTAACGGTAAAATATCACAAATAATGGGTGCGGTAGTCGATGTCGCTTTTGAAGACGGAAACTTACCTAAAATTCTAAATGCACTTGAAGTTGAGAGAGAAGAAGGCAAACTTGTATTAGAAGTTGCTCAACATTTGGGTGATAGTATGGTAAGAGCAATTGCTATGGATTCTACTGATGGGTTAATGAGAGGAATTTCTGTTAAAGATTCTGGAAATCCAATTACGGTTCCTGTTGGGCAAGAAACTTTAGGAAGATTATTTGATGTATTGGGAAATACAATTGACCAAAAAGGTGATGTTCAAACTAAGGGAAAATCACCAATTCACAGGTCAGCACCTCCACATGAAGAATTAGCTACTTCAAAAGAAGTTTTAGTTACTGGAATTAAAGTTGTCGATTTAATTGAACCATATACAAAAGGTGGTAAAACGGGATTATTTGGTGGTGCTGGTGTAGGTAAAACGGTACTTATTCAAGAGCTTATTCGAAATATTGCAACAGAGCATGGTGGATATTCTGTATTTGCTGGTGTGGGTGAAAGAACCCGTGAAGGAAATGACCTTTATAATGAAATGACAGAATCTGGTGTAATTGATAAGACAACTATGGTATTTGGTCAGATGAATGAACCTCCAGGTGCTCGATTAAGAGTTGCGTTAACTGGTCTTACAATGGCGGAATATTTTAGAGACCAAGAAGGTAAGGATGTATTATTATTTGTTGATAATATTTTCCGATTTACCCAGGCAGGTTCTGAGGTATCTGCATTACTAGGAAGAATGCCTTCTGCAGTAGGTTACCAGCCAACACTTTCTACGGAAATGGGTGATTTACAAGAACGAATTACTTCAACTCATAAAGGTTCAATTACTTCGGTACAAGCTGTTTATGTGCCGGCGGATGATTTAACTGATCCTGCTCCCGCGACTACATTTGCTCACTTAGATGCAACTTCTGTATTAGAAAGAAAAATTGCAGAATTAGGTATATATCCTGCCGTTGACCCTCTGGCTTCTACTTCACGAATTTTAGATCCTCGTATTATTGGTGACCGTCATTATAATGTAGCAAGACAAACACAATCTGTTCTTCAAAAATATAAAGATTTACAAGATATTATTGCTATTTTAGGTATGGATGAATTATCTGACGAAGATAAATTGACAGTATCAAGGGCTAGAAAAATGCAGAAATTTATGTCACAACCATTTTTTGTTGCGGAACAATTTACAGGTAAAAAAGGTCGATATGTTTCAATGGAAGATACTGTTTCTGGATTTGAAGCGATTCTTAATGGTGAAGTTGATGAACTAAATGAAAATGCATTTGCTTATGTTGGTTCAATTGATGAAGCTATTGAAATTGGTAATAAATAAGGGATTCTAAATGTCCAACAATTTTACTATTGAAATTATTACACCCACAACTCAAATGGATTTAGGTTCAGCAAATTATTTACGCTTACCTGGAATTCATGGTTTATTTGGTGTGATGAAAAATCATACGGCCTCATTAGTCTCATTGGGAATTGGTGAAATTAAAATTGAAAAATCAGATTCAACTGAATATTGGGCAACCAGTGGTGGTGTTTTAGATTTCAATAATAATAAAGCTCAATTACTTTTAGAAACAGTGGAACAGTCAAGTGATATAGATATTGAAAGAGCAGAACATTCTCAGGATCGTGCAAAAAAGAGATTGAATGATGTTAAGAAAGATAGAGTTCGTTCTGAAATGGCACTTGCAAAAGCAATCAATAGATTAAAGGTAGGAAAAAGAAGTTAATTTATTATAAACGATATAAAAAATATTTTATATTATCGTTATAGGAAACAAATTTATAAAGGTTTTATCATGAAGAAGTTAATCGTAATTACAATATTATCATCATTAATTATTGTTGGGTGTGGAAAAAAACCACAACCTTCACCTGAGGAAGTTATCCCTGAAATTCCAGAACCAATTGCAACCGTTGAAGTTGTGGAAACTCCTCAAGAAGATCTATCAGACGTTGTTATTGAAGTAAATGATGGGAATGCTGAAGTTGTAGAGGTTGATAAAGAAGTTGGTGCTGCTACTGAAAATGAAGAACCTGTTGAAGAGCCATCTGAAGAAGTTGAACCTGCAATGGAAGAGGTTGTTGTAGAGACTCAGGTTGTTGTAGATCCTGTACAAGATTTAGATGAAATTGTTCCCGATAGTACATGGACAGAATATATGATAAAACCAGGTCAAACATTATCATTAATTGCGTATGAAGAATATGGTAATCCAAATGAATGGAGAACTATTTACGGTTGGAATAAGGAAAAAATTGGTGATGATCCAAATATGATTCATCCATATCATTATCTTGATTTATTAAAACCAAGTGAAAATGCAGTTGAATTTGAGTCTGACTATTATATTCATAAGGTAACAAGAGGTGAATCTTTATGGACAATATCTAAAAAAGAATATGGTGATCAATATGCATGGGTTGTACTATTTTGGGATAATGAAGCAGTATTTCAAGGTAATGACGGCGTGCTTAGACCTGGTATGGAATTAAAAGTTAGAACAGAACTTTGGCCTGAATTTTAATAGATAGATATAATTTATATTGAAAAAAGGAGTGATAATTCACTCCTTTTTTTGTACACATAATTTATTTACAAAATACTTTTATTCGTTTTGGAATAACCTTAACATCAATCGGTGTTGAACCAGCAAGCTCACCATCAATATTTAACAATTCATCTTCCTGTGGAATTAAAGAAAAACTTGATGCTGTATAATATTCAACAAGTGGGTTTTTAATATGAGTACCATCAAATATATTTGGTAACATTGATAATATCCTCAATCGACTTGCCTTACTTCTTACAACAATAATATCCATTAATCCATCATTTAACTTTGCTTTAGGTGCCATTTTCATACCTTTACCTGTATGAATTGTATTACATGCAATAATAAAAGCAAAATCATCTGAAATTCGTTTTTCTCCAATAATTAATGCGGCTGGTCTTGGTTTAATTGATAATACTTCTAATACACTTAAAATTGTATATCGACTTGTACCCATCCAACGATGAACTTCAGCTTTATATGCTACATCAGTAACAAGACCCCAGCCAATAATGTTTATTGCATATTTTGTTACATGATTAATTTTTACTTCAGCAATATCAACTTTCATTGTATTGCCATTAATTATTGCTTTTACAGCATTAATTGGGTCAACTAAATCTAAATCATGCATGAATGAGTTCCCTGAGCCACCAGGAATTAATCCCAATGGAAGATTGAAATTATCATTACGGAACATTAGTCCATTCGTAATTTCATGTAAAGTACCATCTCCACCAATGGACAAAATCCCATCATACCCATCAAATTCCAATTGTTCCGCTAGGTCTTTACCATGCCCAGCAAACATTGTTTCTATAATTGTTAAATCAATATTTGCGTTATCAAAAAGGGGTTTTATCTTTTTAAGTATCTTGGGTCCCTTTTTCATTCCACCATGTGGATTGACTGTTAAATAAAACTTCATAATTACCTATTAATTTAGTTACCTAATTTAATTTAGGTTATATATTAAATTGTTAATATAAAATTTACCATACTAATAATATCTGTAACATTTACAGAATCATCCATATTATAATCTGCTGACCATACTTCACACGGTTCAATTTCAGTATCAATCCCTAAAATAATATTTACAGAACGAAGAATATCTAATATATTAATTGTTCCGTCAGAATTTAAATCACCTTTTATCCATCCAGAACACGGCTCAATTTCACCTGAGATTTCTAAGTTTACAACAATATCAATAAGTTGATTATTATAATCATTTGTAGTTAACCAGAATAAACTTGAATATTCTCCTATAGATAAATTATGTGAATTTGCAGTAAATATAAGCTCCATATCATTACCTCCTGTAATATTTCCAGAAGTTGTATTTACAGAAAGCCATGATGGAAATTGATATAACCAAGTACTTGAGTTATTTTCAATTATTAAATTTTCTTCAGCATTTTGATATACAGCAATTAATACCGCATCAGTTGCATCATTATTTTGAATTCCAATTGTAGGGGAAAATGGACCGCTAATATCAGAATAATTCAATTCAACTTTTCCATCAGGATATAATACAAATTGAAAATTTATAGTACTGTTAGGATAATCAGCAGTCACCCAATGAATAACATCATTAAACCAAACCACAAATCTTTCTGGTGAGGAATGGTATAAAACTTCACCTGCACAGGTTGAATTACAACCGTTATTTACGGGGTTTAAATCATCCCAAAATCCAAGGATAGCATTTTTGGGCGCATCATTTGAAGGGAGTCCTGAATTATCCCATGCATCACTATCATTTCCAAAACCAATCCAGCCATTTGGATTGACGATTATAGATGTATATATTTCATCATAAAACTTAAAATCAAATCCAATAGGAATATTTGAAACGCCTTGGTCATTATGTTGAAAAGTCACTGCATTTCCAATATTATTTATATCAACCCAATTATTAGTTTCATGTTCATTACTTGATTCATTCCATGAATACCCATCATTATTTAAATTAAAAGATAAATCTACACTTCCTGCATTTCCAATATAAAAATATTGTTCTTGTGTTGATTCTAATTCAACAATAAAATTTAATTCGGTATCACTCACAACAAGGTCAGGTGTATTTAGTAAATTTCGAACACTTTTATTTGCATTTAATCTACCATAACCTGTCTCAAGGTCATATCCTATTGAGCCAATATCATCGGCCTGTACTTGCATAATTGTTCTCACATCGTATGCATTTACACCAGGTGAAACACTATATATTAATCCTGCTACACCAGCTGCGTGTGGGCAAGCGGAAGATGTTCCATTAAATTGCGTGGTATATCCCCCTCCATTTGTCGTTGCGGGTATTTTAACGCCAGGAGCAACTAAATCAATCCCTTCGCCATAATTACTTCCCCAAAAATTTTCTCCATCACATGAACTAAAATCTTTCCTTTCATTACAAGGTGACATTGCACCAATTGCAATACAATTATCATATCTTGCTGGATAGCTTAATGATCCAAAGTCATCATTCCCTGTGGCCGCAATTACAGTGGTTCCATTACTTGTTGCATAATCTACGGCACTATCAAAATAGCTTACAAACATTCCACCGCCTAAACTCATACTTATTACATGAGCATCTGAATCTGTTGCCCACGTTACTGCTTCAGCAATTCCTGAATCATCACCACTTCCATCACTTCCTAATACTTTTACGGGCATTAGTTGACATTCCCAACAAATCCCAGCAATTCCAATATTATTATTTCCTTCTGCCCCTGCAATTCCGGCACAAGAAGTACCGTGGCCTTGGTCATCACTTGCATTTGTATCATTATTAATAAAATCATAACCTGGGATTACTCTATCTGCATAATCAGGGTGGTCTAAATCAATCCCAGTATCTAAAATAGCAATTATTACACCATTTGAACCTGTGGTAAAATCCCAT
This sequence comes from Fidelibacterota bacterium, assembly GCA_014381925.1. Lineage (GTDB taxonomy): Bacteria > Fidelibacterota > Marinisomatia > SCGC-AAA003-L08. Next base: position 24,200 of record JACNKR010000055.1, read on the forward strand.
GCTTCATTTGTATCCATGTCTGCATCTGATATTCCATTTGTAACTTGACCATAATTATCATGATCCCATTGGTTTGAATAATTTGGATCATTTGGAGTAATATACATTTTATTTTTATAGCTCAACTCTACTTTTTCGATATGAGATATTGATTCAAATAATTTAATAATTTCATAGGTTATAAGTTGGTCTTTTAATTTAATTTTATAATACTGATGTAATTCAAATTCATAATGATGTTGAGTTTTCGCCGTTGGGAATAATGGGGAAAATGATTGAATTTGAGGAAATTGGCCAACAACTTTTAATTTATCCCATTCTAATGGATTTTCAATACCAAGTTTCGGTGAGAAGTAATTATTAAATTTCAAGATAATTGTTTTTCCTTCGATTACTGAATTATTGTATTCTATCCATTCGAATGAAAAAGCAAAAGTTAAACAAATTAGAAAAATTATTTTTTTCATGTATAAAATCCCTCGTTATTTATATCCTTAATTTTAAACAATTTTAGGTTAGAAATGTTTAATTAATCGTATCAATTCGTAATTAAAAATTTATTCTTTTTTAATATTTAATTCTTTGATTTTACGAGAGAGATTTGGTTGATGGATACCAATTTGTAATGCAGTTTTTGTCAAATTCCAATTATTTAATTTTAAATGACGGATTAAATATTTTCTTTCAAATTCCTTTTTTGCATCAATTAAGTTTTCAATTTCATAAATATCATTTATAAATTTATTTGAACTCATTATTCTATTTATATGAGGTTGTAAATCTTTCTCAGTTATATCATTATTTGTATTTAATAAATAAAGTCGCTCAATTAAATTTCTAAGTTCGCGTACATTCCCAGGAAAATTATATGATTTTAATATTTTTAGACCAGAGTTTGAAATATTCTTTTTAGAAAGATTTAATTCTATCGATATCTTTTCCATAAAATATGGAACTAATTCATTTAAATCTTCACTCCTTGTTCTTAAAGGGGGTATCTCAATCGGAATAACATTTAATCGATAATATAAATCTTCTCTAAAATTTCCGTTTTCAATCAAACTTTCTAAATTTTTATGTGTAGCAGCAATAATTCGAATATCTATCTCAAGTGTTTTTTTGCCTCCTAATCGCTCAAAAGTACCTTCTTGTATAAACCTTAAAAGCTTTGATTGAGCTTGCAAATTCATATCACCAATTTCATCCAGAAATAAAGTTCCATTATTTGCTAATTCTATTTTCCCTATTTTTTGTTTTTCTGCTCCGGTAAATGCTCCTTTTTCATAACCAAATAATTCACTTTCAACTAAGTTTTCTGGAATTGCTGCGGAATTAAAAGCTATAAATGATTTTGATGCTCTTAAACTTTTTCGATGAATTCTTCTTGCAATTAATTCTTTTCCTGTACCACTTTCCCCTTGGATTAATATTTTAGAATTAGTGGGTGCAATTTTGTCTATCAATTTTAATATATTTTGAAATTGAATTGAATTTCCAATCATTTGATATTTATCAATTTCATCTTGAGAATAATTATTTAACTTAGATACTAAATTGTTTTTTTCTAAAATGTTTTTAAATATTGTTTCAATGCGTGCAATTGATATTGGTTTTTCAATAAAATCATATGCACCCATTTTAATAGCCTTAACTGCAATATCAATTCCAACTTGTCCAGAAATCATTAAAATTTCTACATTATTTTGAACTTCTTTTATTTGTTTAAAAGTTTCAATACCATCTATTCCGGGTAAGTTTACATCTAAAAAAATAATATCAAATTGGTTTGTATTACATTTTTTTAACCCCATTTCTCCGCTAAATGCAATTTGAACTTTGCATCCCCAATCGGATAAAATATCTTTTAATGTTAAACAGATATTTTTTTCATCATCAATTATTAATATGTTTAAATTTCCTATCATTTTTCACCTTTAATAAATATCTGAAAACGTGTTCCTTTACCAATTTTACTATCAATACTAATTTTACCATTATGTTGATTTATTATTTGTTTGGTAATTGCCAATCCAAGACCTGTCCCTTGTTTTTTTAATGAAAAGTAAGGTTCAAAAATAGATTTTTGGTGTTTGAAATCAATACCTATTCCATCATCAATTATAATCAAATTTATTCCCTTAGATGTATTTATTATATTTATTTCAATATTTTTTGCCTTTGCTTCAATCGCATTTTTTAAAAGATTCGTAAATACTTGTCTCATTTGTAACGAATCTAACTTTATAATTTCTATCTGTTTAGATGTAATTATTTTAATATTTAATTGTTCATGGTATCCATTGCATATTTCAGAAATAAGATCAATAATATTAGTAGATTTAAAATTTGAATGGGGTAAACGAGCAAATTGAGAAAATTCAGTTGCTAATTTATTCAAGTTAAAAATTTCATCTTTTATTACAGAATATGATGGTAAAAAAATATCTAGTATTTTTTTTGGTTTATCATCATATTTATTTTTCATTCTGTCTAAAGTAAGTTGAATTGGGGTTAATGGATTTTTTATTTCATGAGCAAGTGCTTTTGCCATTTCTTTCCATAATAGTTCTTTTTCTGCTTCAATTAATTTTATTTTACTCAATTCTAATTTTGCAACCATCTGATTAAAAGATAAAATTAGGGGTTGAATTGGGGAAAGAGAATATGGTTTTAAAGTAAAATTTGTTTCACCTGTAGCTAACCGACGCGTTGCATTCATTAACTCATTTAGTGGTTGAGTAATCATTGTTATTACAAAAAATGATAAACCTCCAAATAAGAATACAATAAAAAATAAAATATATCCTGAATACCGTTCAATATCTCTTTTAAAGAAAGTTATTGCAAGCTCTCTTTGTTTTTCAACATCTAATATTTTTCTACCATCATCTTGTAAATTTTTTGTGATTGAGTCGGGTAAAATAGATGTATATTTTAAAATATAATTTCTTAATTCTATTGAATTATTTAATTTTAATAGTTTGTTATCTAATTCATCTACAGAATCAATAATAAATATTCTATATATAATTGATGTAAATAAAATTAATAGAAATGATAATAAAATAAATTGAATTCGTAATGATGGTATTTTCATATTATTCAATAAATAATTCTCGTGATAATTCTATTGATAATTTAGGTCGAGTTAAATTCCAATATAATAATAAATCAATTTTTTCTCCCAATTCACTTAATACAATATATTGAGGTGTTGCAGATAATATTAATGTAAAAGGTTTATTATTTTGAGGAATCATTGGAATATCAATTTGAAGATCTGATAAATGTGTTAACATATATTTTGCAGGTGTAATGGAATTAAACTCATTTTTTTTATGTTCATCCAATAGATTTACTTCAAATTTATGCTGTAAATTATCAAATTTTATTTCTCTGATAAATTGTTTTTTTACGATTGGTTTTAAATATGTTTTATAAGGATAAATTTCTAAACTAAAAATAATTTTAACAGGAATGCCAGAGGAAAAAATATAATCTAATTCTTCAGTTGAATAATTTATTAATTGAGTTGAAATGAAAATAGAATTCCCCTCAATAATTATTTGAGGGGAATTAAACTCAGGGTTCACACCTGTAATGGATGAAATAAATATTGAACTGAATGATATAATACCTGTTATCAATTGCTTCGTAATTTCAGAAAAAAACAATTCCATTATTGAGTTACTTATTTAGGTTTTTTTAGTACTAATTACCAAAAAATAAACCAATCGAATAGGTTAAACCATTTGGGGTTTCTGGAGATATTCCTTCTACAATATTATCAGAATTACTCACTTTCCAGTTTTCTTGAGTACTTAATGTATAAAGATTCCCAACACTTGCATGGATTCCAAACCAAGATTTAATTCGAAATAATAATCCTGCTGAAGGGTAAAGTGCAAAGAATTTTTTTGTATAACTTGCACTCCAATTATTTCCATTGGATATTTCATCATTTCCCCAATTAAAATTTCCGGAGTTTTGTGAGATTGTAAGAATCGTTTCACCACCACCTATTAATGTTGAAAAATTTAAAATTAGTTTTTCAGTAAATAAAGGTAATTTTTTTGTTATTGTTACGCCTCCAAATCCAGATTCAAGTTGAAGTGATCTTGAGTAATTTATTGTGTCAAATGTAATTGATTCTGAGATTAACATGCCAGATCCCATTCCACCAATAAACCAACCCCCACCAATTGTTCCCATTCCATATCCACCAAAATGAGTTCCACTTTGTGCATTAATTGAATTAAATCCAAATTGTGAAATATATGAATTAATTCCAGTATAATCAAATTGAGGCATTAAAACCATTGGACCACCACCTCCAAATCCAACACTCCACTTTTTTTCATTTTTTACTAAATCGGCTTCATCATCGGGTTTTGGATTAAAAGTTAAATTAATTTCTTTTTCTTTTCCATCTCTAAAAACCTTAATTAAAACGGAGTCTCCAATTTTATAATCTTGTTTAAGATTTACTAAATGATTCTCATATAGAACTTTAACACCACCAAATTCCATAATAATATCATCAGATAATAATCCTGCAAATTCTGCATTACCGCCATCAACTAATCCTGTAATTTGAACACCATAACATTCATTATAATGATATTCATATGCTTCCTTAAAATCTATATCTGATAGATATACTCCAATTGATGGTGTGTCTTCTCCGTGTACATAATCATAACCAAAATCAAATGTTAATTTTACTTTATCATTAATTTTATCTTCTATCTCTTTTTCAATTTTATCAATATTCTGTTCAATCTCATCTTCATTAACTAATTTATAATTAGCATATATTATTGAAGTGGATAGTAAAGTTGATATTAATAATATAATATGTATTTTTTGTTTCATTTTTCTTTCCTTTTATAACGTTAAAGTTTCATTATTCATATTGCAATAAGCAAGCCATTATTTACCGAAATATATAAGTACCTGTTTTTTTATAGTTTATAATTTATTAGTGGGTTTTTATTATGAATTAATATATCATATTGATATATTACAATATTAAAATGATATAAATTAACTCAAATTTAGAATTTTTTAATGAGGTTAATCTTTTTTCATTTCTTAACTTATAGTAAGAACTACACATATAAAACAAATTGATACAATTTAAAATCAAGAAAACCTTTTCAACATATATAATGGGTTAATGTAAATTTACGGGCTTGTCAAGTTGGTGATATTTATGTTACCATATTTTATATTTGATGAGAATATTGACCCGATAGCTCAGCAGGTAGAGCAACGGCCTTTTAAGCCGTGGGTCGAGCGTTCGAGCCGCTCTCGGGTCACCGACGAAAAACCCCTTTTATTAGGGGTTTTTTTATACCCTGAATTTCTGATTTAACAATCAAATATTGACATATATACGAGATACCCAAGCTCACTCATTTATAAACATTATAAATTGGTATAATAAATTAAAATCAATCCTTATTTATTTCAAATAATAGAAAAATTCTGTCGGTATGTCCCAAAGTATATAAAATGAAATTCGACTCTACACCCTCTGAGATATTAGATTGATAAATAATAATAAAATATTCATTTAATAAAGTATGAATTTAGTTGTCTCCTCCGCATAATAAATGTTTTGGGTTATCACTACAATTAATAAATTCTATAGTTCCAACTCTATATTTCATATATCCATATTTAATTTGACTTGAATATTTATGGCTAAATATCCTTTCGTTGGCATTAAAAATATTATAAGAATTCCAAATTGAAGGCAATGTTGCATTTTCTTTAAAAAAGTAAACCCCTGTCATTCTTCCTTGAGTATTCATTTTCCGAGAGGCTTCTTGTCTTATTTCACTTTCAGTAGTGCCTTCTTTAAAAGTTAATAAAAATATCCTGTCTTTATTATCTGATTTATAATATTCAACTTCGTTAAATTTACTTGGTGTACTACCGCAAGAAAAAAATAATAAAATTGGTATTATAATAAATATTTTTTTCATTAGAATTTTCCTTTTCATCTTCTTTAATGATATATAAAATTACACAACTTTAGTAATTCAAATAATAATTGATTTAAACAATAATTTCTCAACTATAAGATCAACTTTTTTACTATATTCATTCCTAAAACATAATTATTCTACGGTTATGTCTTATTTAAAGTGACATTTTAAATTGGTCATGTTATTGCTAAATTGACACCACTTCGTCTTTACAAATTTTATTTTTATACATAGCTCTGTCAAGGTAATCAGGACAGGCTTAATTGTTTTTATCTTTATTTATCTGCGAAAATCAGCGTCCTATATTTTTATTATAAAGTAAAGGCATGCCTTGACCCTACGGGTTAATTATTAAATATTACCACCCCTTAATCCACTCCTTAAAAAGGATGGGAAATTTGATTTAATTCTTAATTTTTAATTGCTTTATATATAAATAATATTGATTAATTTAAACCTATGAAATTTCAAAAGGTTCTTCTTCTTTTAATACTTACATTTCCGTTATTTAGTAAATCAATTAATGGGTTTGTGAGAGATGATTCCAATGGTGAGCCTCTTGCCTATGTTAATGTATTTATTAAATATTTGGATATTGGGACAACCACAAATCAAGATGGGTATTTTGTAATTCCAAATATTCCTGACGGTGAAATTATTATAGTGGCCTCTATAATTGGATATCGACTAACGGAACAGGTTATATCTATTGGCATTAATAAAAATTATAGAATAGAATTTAGATTACCCATTTCATCAATTGAAGGTGAAGAGATTACTGTTTCTGGAATTCGTCAATCATTCATAAATTGGGCAGAACCCAGCCGAATTACCTTAGATTTTAGAGATATAAAAGTGGCACCTGCATTTGTAGAGGCTGATGTTTTTCGTACACTTCAAAATTTACCCGGTGTACAAACTCTAAATGATTTTTCAAGTGCTCTCTATGTTCGTGGTTCTACGCCAGACCAAAACTTAATTATGTTAGACGGAATTACGGTATATAATCCTTTTCATTTGGGTGGTGTATTTTCTACTTTTAATACGGATGCGATAAAATATGCAGATTTTCATGCAGGTGGGTTTTCTGCAAAATATGGTGGAAGAATGGGCTCAATTTTAAATATTGTAAATCGAGAAGGAAATACTGAAAAAGTCACGGGGAGTGGAAATATTTCACTCATATCAAGTAAATTATTATTAGAAGGGCCGATTCCTGAAATGCTTGGGCTTAAAGGATCATGGATGTTAGCTGGGCGCAGAACCTATTTTGATATATTTGCGAATATGGTGTGGAGAGCATATAAATCTAACAATGAATCAGATACTCAAGATACACCTAATGATATCTTTCCTTATTATTTTTATGATATTGAAGCAAAAGTAAATCTGGATATAAATGCAAATAACCGCATAATTCTGAGTCGATTTTATGGTGATGATATAATTGATTGGGAGTATAAATATTCAAATCAATATAATTATGTGAATGGTGAATATGCAGAAGTGACTTCTTATGAAAATATTTTCGATTGGAAATGGGGGAATCATTCAAATAGTATTACTTGGCGATATATTGCTAAACCTGATTTAATATTTAAAACGATTTTTGCACAAAGTCGGTTTAAATTTTGGATTGATATTGATGAATATACTTATCATTCAATTGGAGATGAAAACTTAAATTCAGAATTTAAAATAGATGTATTTGATATTGTAGATGATAAAACCTCTGAAATTAATTTTATTTTTCAGGGTAATAAGTCCCATAAAATTTCGGGAGGATTACAACATAAAAATGTAAAATTTGATTTAGGAATGAAATTCCATATTGAGGAGTCTGGAGTAGATACGATAGACCTAAAACCATTAGATATGAATTCAAAAACAACCGAAACAGCCTTATATTTTGAAGATAAATGGAAAGTAAACCCATTATTTACAATTCAATATGGGTTGAGATCAATGTATTATAATCTTCATAATAAAACTTATTTTGATCCTCGGCTAACATTCAAATATAATTTTTCATCATATACTGCATTTAAATTAAACTTTGGTCGGTATCATCAATTTTTAACAATTGCAAATCCACAAGATGAGAATTTTAGATTTATTGATATTTGGATGGGCTTGAGAGAAGATTTACCTGCTAGTTTTGCCGAACATACAATTATCGGTATTGATTATTTATCTCAAGATGATGTTTTATTTAGAGCAGAAGCATATTATAAACATTTTGAAAATTTAGTTACTTTAAAACAAGGAAATCCATTTGTAGATGAAGGTGATTTATTCAAACTGGAAGTGTTCAATGAATTCTGGAATACTGATGCATTTGCGTTCGGATTAGAATTATTGGTTAAAAAAACAACGGGTAAAGTAAAAGGTTGGGTTGGTTATACATTTGCAAAAACGATGAAACGAACAGATCTTTGGGGCTGGTATTCCCCAAAGTTTGACAGAACACATACGATTAACATTGTATCAGATTGGGAATTAAGTACTAAAACTCATTTTAGCACAACCATTAATTTATCTTCAGGAAATCCATATACTCCTATTATTGGTCAAGTAATTTATTGGGATGAAAGTAATTGGAACGGAGAAGATGATTGGTATGAAAATGATGAATTCCTTGTTGGAGAAAAAAATAGTAAACGATATCCTATTTATTTTAGATGGGACATTGGTTTTACACGGAATTCAACTTTATTTGGTTTAGATGTAGAATATTATTTACAAATTATTAATGTTACAAATCATATGAATCCATTAATGTATTATCATGATAATAAATATGAATATGTAAATGGTGAATGGACAAATTTAGGAATTGCAAGATATAGTGTTCCTATGTTTCCTATTTTACCCACTTTTGGAATAAGGTTTGAATTTTAATATGAAAATAAAAATTATAATATTATCTCTGTTTATTTTTGGTTGTGGTGAATGGGGTGCAGTTCTTGTATCGTCGGATTATAAACCAGTTTTAAATATCTTTGGTCTTTTAACACAGGATGAAAGTGGAAGTTTTATTATTGTTACTCGAACTGCAAATTTAGATGAAAATATAAATTCAGATTATTATGATTATTACAATGATAATCCGGCGAATATAAATATTTATTCCGCTGAAGTATATATTATTAAAGAAGATAATGATTCCATTAAATTTGAATTAACAAATAGTAATAATAATTATTATAATACAAATCAATATACAAATGATGATTTTATTCCACTGCCAAATACGACATATTTTTTAAGTGTGAGCGATTCTGTTTCGGGATTATCAGCAAAGGGTGAATTAACTACACCTAATTTTCCACAATTAAATATGATGGAATTACCTGACACACTCACTATAAATAAACCTTTTACATTAAATTGGATTCCAAGCCAAAATAATATGGGGATTTCTATATATAAAGAAAACAATCATTTTGAAGAATTTGTATGTATAAATAATGAAAATCGATATTATGAAATGAATGATTCAACAGATATATTTAAATTAGAATTATGTGATTATTATTATGATACTGAATTTAATAATGAGTTTATTAGTAGTGTGAATATTCAATTAAGAGAGTATGATAAAAATTATTTTGATTATTTTGTACTATACGATGAAGATGAATTTATGAATTTTTTAATAGGTCAACCCGGTTCAACTGCAAAAAGTTTTGGAATAGAAGGTGGCCTCGGTGTTTTTGGTTCATTTATTACTGTAAACGAGTTTAAATTTATAAAAAGTAATTAATATTTGTGACCTAAATTAAATATATATATTATGAAATTGATTAATATCATTCATGGTTTATTGTTTAAAAATACAAAATTCGAATGAATACAAAGTGTGTATTGATGCAGATAATAAAAAATCTGCTATAAATTATTTTTGTAAGTATGAACATTTGAGTAAAGAAAAATTGACTAAATTATTTAGAATTGTCCTCAAAAAAAAATCCTCTCTCAAATAAATTAATTTCTAAATAGAATTAAAAATGAAAGTATTGAAATTAATATGCCAATTTTTGTATTATTAAATTTTACCCAATCACTCGAATTATGAAAGTTTAGATTCCCACTATTTGTAAATCTAATGAATAATTGAAGACATAAAATAAGACTTTTAAAATATTTTTACTTTTTCCTCCTTTTTTGTTGATTTACATCTATAAATGATGAGTATTTTTGCCACCTATTATGGATAAAAATACACACAATTCAAACCAATTACAGCTAATAAATCCTGCAACAGAAACCCCGTTTGCGGAATTTCAACTATTAAACATATTACAAATTGAAGATATTGCAGTTCAATCTCGCAATACTTTTCTTAAGTGGAAAAAATCTTCTTTAAATGAAAGAGAAAATTTAATTCGTAATATCATTCAATATTTTGAAGATAATAAAATTAGTATTGCTGAAGATATAACAAAACAAATGGGACGACCTATTTCACATTCAATAAATGAAGTGAACGGTGCAATTTATAGAATGAATGGTTTGCTCGATATTTTCAGAAATGCATTAGAAAAAAATAAATTACCAAACATTAATAGTTTATCTCGCCAAATTATTCGAGAACCATTAGGAGTTATTTTAGATATCGCAGCATGGAATTATCCATTATTAATTGCTGTAAATATTGTAATTGCTTCGATTTTAGCAGGAAACTCCGTAATAATAAAACATAGTTCAACAACACCATTATGTGGGGAGATTTTTGAAAAAGCTTTCCATTTTTGCAATGCACCAAATGGGTTAGTTCAAAATATTATTTGTAGTCATCAAACATTAGCGACTGCAATTAAATTAGGATTATTTGATCATATTTCGTTTACGGGTTCCGTAAATGGTGGAAGAAGTGTTTCAGAAGCAAATAAATCAAATTTTATAGGATTAGGCCTTGAGCTTGGTGGTAAAGATCCAGCATATATATGTGAAGATTCAGATTTAGAGTTTGTAATCCCAAATATAATGGATGGTGTTTTTTATAATGCTGGGCAATCTTGTTGTGGGGTTGAGCGGATTTATGTTCATGAATCGATTTATGATCAATTTATCAAAGGTGCAATTTTAGAAATGGAAAAATTGGTTATTGGAAATCCAATGTATTCAGAAACGACAATGGGACCATTAGCAAGTGCAAAAGCAGTACAATTTTTAGAAAATCAAAAACAAGATGCTGTTAAAAAAGGTGCTAGCATAATTGAATATTCTAAGGATATTCCACAAAAAGGGTATTATATTCGACCATTTATTGCTTTTAATTGCACCCATGATATGGAAATTATGATGGAAGAATCATTTGGACCAATTGTTGGGATAATGAAGGTAAAATCGGATGAAGAGGCTTTATATTTTATGAACGATAGTCAATTTGGATTAACTGCTTCAATTTGGACAAAGAATGAAAAAAGAGCATCGTTTATTGCAAATGAGTTGGAAGCAGGAACTATATTTTTAAATCGTTGTGATGTCCTCGATCCTGAATTACCTTGGGTAGGTGTGAAAAATAGTGGTCATGGTGCAAGTTTAGGTGAGATTGGAATTCAACAGTTGACCCGACCTAAAAGTTTTAATTTTAAACAAATATAAATGGAGGACTTTTGTCACATCCAATAATTGATGAATTAGTAAAAGATGGAATAAATAAAATCAAAATTGGTATTTTTGATGTGGATGGTGTATTACGAGGGAAATATATCAATTTGAAAAAATTCGCTTCAGCATTAGAAAATGGATTTGGTTTTTGTGATGTTGTATTTGGTTGGGATGTTGAAGATGAGCTTTATGATAAATCTTCTGTAACAGGTTGGGAAACAGGCTTCCCTGATGCACCTGCAAAAATAGATATTCATTCAAAAAGAATAATTCCATGGGAGCCAAATACCGCATTTTTCTTAGCAGATTTTGAATCTCCAGACGGAAAACCTTATCCTGTTTGCCCAAGACAATTATTAAAGACTGTATTAAATAAAGCTAAAAATATGGGTTATTCAGTTAAATCTGCATTTGAATATGAATTTTTTATGTTTAATGAAACCGCACAGACTGTTAGAGAAAAGAATTATCAAGATTTAAACCCTTTAACACCCGGAATGTTTGGGTACTCAACAATACGAAATTCGGTAAATTCAGAATTATTTCATGATTTTATAGATATGGCAAATGAAATGGACTTTGAGATTGAAGGAATTCATACTGAAACAGGACCAGGTGTATTTGAAGTTGCTTTAAGTGTTGATGACGGTTTATTATCTGCAGATAAAGCAGGATTATTTAAAACATTTTCAAAAGTTTTGTCTCAAAGACATGAATTAATTACTACATTTATGGCAAAATGGTCGCCTGAATTTCCTGGCCAAAGTGGGCATCTACATCTATCTTTATGGGATGAAAATAGAAAAAGTGTATTTTATGATGCTAATGATGAGTTTGGTATGAGCGAAACAATGAAATATTTTTTAGCAGGACAATTACTTTTATTACCTGAAGTCTTACCAATGATTGCACCAACTATTAATTCATACACTCGAATGATAAAAGGATTTTGGGCTCCTACAAATTCAAATTGGGGTTTTGAAAATAGAACATGTGCAATGAGAGTTATTTCGGGTGCACCTAAACATCAACGGATTGAATCTCGTATTTCTGCTGCAGATGGAAATCCACATTTAGTTTTAGCAGCAACAATTGCTTGTGGATTATATGGAATTGAAAATAAATTGGAATTACAATCACCGGTGAAAGGAAATGCCTATGATTTGGAAAAATCTCAATATAATTTAGAATTACCAAATTCATTAGATAAAGCCACTGAAAAATTTAAAAATAGTAAAATCATGAGAGAAATTTTTGGTGATACATGGGTAAACCATTTTACAATATCTAGAGAATGGGAGTCAAAGGTGTATAAAGAAAATAAAAAAACAGATGTAGATTGGAATTGGATGTTAAATAGATATTTTGAAATAATATAATGGTACAATATAATTTTCCAACAGTTGTTTTATTTGGTGAGAATTCTGTCGCTGAAATACCCAAAAGGCTAAATGAATTAAATTTAAAAAGTTGTATGCTTGTGACAGATTCTGGATTAATATCTGCTGGACTTGTTGACTTTTTTAAATTTGTATTTGAAGATACATCAATTAAAATAAATGTTTTTTCAGAGGTTCATGCTAACCCATTAGAAGAAGATGTAGTAAATGGAGTTAACTTTTATAAAATATATAATTGTGATTGTATAATTGCATTAGGTGGCGGAAGCCCAATGGATGTTGCAAAAACAGTTCGTTTTATGGCCGTTCATGATTTTCCATTAGATCAATATGATGATGCACTTGGAGGAGATAAATTAATTATAAATCCATTACCACCATTATTTGCTATTCCGACTACAGCTGGAACAGGAAGTGAAGTCGGAAGAAGCTCTGTGATTACTTTAAAATCTACAGGTAAAAAAACAATATTTTTCCATCCAGATTTAACACCAGATATTGCGATACTTGATCCTAATTTTACACTTGGTTTACCACCACATATTACTTCTGCAACGGGTGTGGATGCTTTTACTCATTGCTATGAGGCCTTTATTGTGGATAGTTTCCACCCAATGGCAGATGCAATTGCAATAAAAGGTATGGAACTAGTATTAGAAAACCTACCATTAGTTTTAAAAAATGGAAATGATATTACGGCAAGAGGGAAAATGTTATTATCAGCTACAATGGGTGCAACTGCATTTCAAAAAGGATTAGGTATGACACATTCAATGGCTCACCCAATGTCAGCTGAATTTGGTACACATCATGGTCTTGCAAATGCATTATGTTTATCTGCTTGTGTTCAACAAACATTAGAAAAATCTAAAGAAATTCCATCATTAGATAAAAAATTGAATATAATTGCTAAATTATTTCATTCAACCGCAACAGCAGAAGAATTACCTAAGTTAATTCAAGAATTTATAGTTTCCCTTGGAATAAAATTAGGGCTTCAATATCATAACATTTCTAAATCAAATATTGAAAAATTATCAGAATTAGCATTAATCGATTCATGTCATCAAACACATCCATATACCGTAAATAAATCTGATTTCATAAATTGTTTTATGGAGTCATTTGTTGAATAAAAAAGTTATTGCAATTCGCCATGTATTATATGAGTGTCTTGGTTCTTTTGAAGAAGTGTTCGAAAAAAAAGGGTATGAAATTGAATATTTGGATGCAGGAGTTGATGATTTAAATTTAATTAATAGTAATTCTCCTGATATTTTATTTATTTTAGGAGCTCCACTCGGTGTGTATGATGCAAAAGACTACCCTTTTATTACAGAGGAAATTGAAATAATTAAATCACGAATTCATAATAATTTACCTACTTTTGGAATATGTTTTGGTAGCCAATTAATTGCAGAAGCGATGGATGCAAAAGTATATTTTACTGGAAAAAAAGAAATTGGTTGGAAACCGATTGAATTATCTAATTTTGGTGAATTATCATCTTTTTCCATTTTCGATGAAAACCCATTTGTTTTACATTGGCATGGTGATACTTTTGATTTGCCAAAAGGTGCACAGAGATTAGCCAGTACAGATTTAACGCCAAATCAAGCATTTAGCGTTGGAGAAAATATTATGGCAATTCAATTTCATCCTGAAGTCACTTTGAAAAATTTAGAACGATGGTTTATTGGTCACTTAATTTCAATAAAAGCTCAAGAAGGTGTTACCGTTCAATCATTGCGTCAAGACTCAATTAAATATGCAAACCGACAAGAAAAAACCGCTCAACAGTTTTTAGAAAATTGGTTAGCTGAATTGGTATAACAAGAATTTTCTAAATTAAGTTTAATCCTACTCTAATCCAACAAATCAAGATTGTAGTAAAACCCATTAAAAATATATAAAATCTTAAATGTACTTTATTATTTGGTACACGGATAAAGCTATGAACATATCGACTCAATACAAATATCCATGCTAGATATACATCAATTTGAGTCCATTGATTTAAAATTAATAATAACCCAATCCAAGTATAAAATAAAATTGGAAGTTCAAATAAATTTTTATAATGTTGAGAAATAGTTGTTAAATATTTTGGTATTTCATCTCGATTGAAAAGTTTTAAATGTTTTATATGTACTTCTTTTGAAAGGACTGCTAACGCATTTGAAACACCTAAGTATAATGTCACAAGTAATGTTAAAAAAACCATACTGAATAGTGGTAAAATTAATTCAGATTGATTCATATTTTTTTCTCCATTTGAAAATGTGCCCCAATATTAGGGATATTAAACTTTTCACTGCAAATTGTAAATTCACACTTTTTATAAAAATTGACAGCCTTAATTCGTGCATTACACCATAAAACTTTACCATTTTTAGATCTAATAATATTAAAACATTTAGTTAATAATTTTTCACCAATACCATTGGATTGATAATTTTCTAGGACAGCCATGCCCCGCAGTCGCCATTCATTCATATTATTTTCTCTATTTTCAGGATATATAGTTGCAGTCGCAATAATTGTTTCATAATCAAATCCCCCGATGTGAATTGTATTTTCATCATCATCTTCTTTTATAGATGCCCATTCTGGCGGTTGGTTTTTTCTCAGAATTGGTGCTCTGATTGTTATTGCATCTGTAGTTGTGATTTGTTGAATTTTTATATTCATTTCTATATTTTAAATTACTTTAAATTGAATTAATAAACCCAGAATTCTCTTCGGCTTTTGCTAATTTTATTAAATTTTATATTTTTTTACTAAAGTTT
>JACNKR010000057.1 GCA_014381925.1 Fidelibacterota bacterium
GATGAAGCCACAATTACATCTGAATAATTTGATGTTAATTCAAATACATCCGTATTTAAAAGTCCATTCAAATTATAAATCACTGTTTTTCCATTTGCAGAAATAACAATGTCATCTCCAAATACATTTGATAATAGTTCACCATTAAATTGAATACCACCAATATCACCTTTTGTAGTTAAGAGTGATCCTTCAATTTCAACAGATGCATTATCGTTCATTATTCGGTTACCCAAAATAACATTTGATAAACTTACAACATCTAATACATTAATTAATGCATCAGTGTTCATATCTGCAGACCATGATTCATAATCTGTTGGAATTTCTTGAGCTAATATGAATCCGACTTGATGAATAATATCTTGAACATTTACAAATTCATCTGTATTGATATCACCCATACAGAATCCACCATCTTCCCAAGTCCAATCACCACAACCCCATTCTTCATCAGCATTTTCTTCGCAATGGCCCATACCCCAGCCATCCCATTCAACTTCAATACATACGCCATCTGCATCTAATCCGCAGAATGGAGATGTTTCACACATGTCTGCATCTAAATCTGCGCATGATTGAAATCCAGTAAATTCGGAGTCAGCACAACCCACATCTGTTAATTCACAGAAAGGAGATGTTTCACATGTTTCAGCGTCTAAATCAGCACAAGTTAGAAAACCTGTAAATTCATGATCAACACAACCTGCATCTGTTAAATCACAGTAATAAGCTTCTTCGCAAGCTTCAGGACCCAAATCAGCACACGCTTCAAATCCACCGCCCCATTCACCATCAACACAACCATCTTCAGTGAGTTCACAGAAAAATGATGCTTCACATGATTCAGCGTCTAAATCTGCACACGCTTGAAATCCACCACAACCTATAAATGAACATTCACCAGCTTCATCGAGTTCACAATACTCATTTAATGCACATTCATCAGCAGTCATGTCAACACATAGGGTCATTCCACCACCTTCAGATTCAACACATGCACCATCTACATCTATTTCACAGAATGGAGATGTTTCACACATCTCTGCATCTAAATCAGCACATGATTGGAAACCACCCCAGCCACCAATAAAACCACATTCACCTGCATCATCTAATTCACAATACTCATTTAATGCACATTCTTCAGCAGTCATATCTGCACATGATTCAAATTCACCATCACCAGGATCTAATCCGTCACTATCACTACCATCATCAGTAGCAAAAGTACATTCACCTTCTTCATTTAGCGTACAATAATCATAATCTTCACATTCTTCTGCACTTAAATCATGACAAGGAGTCCATTCACCATCAAATTCTGATTCTACACACACACCATCAGCATCTAATTCACAAAATGGAGATGTCTCACACATGTCTGCATCTAAATCAGCACATGATTGGAAACTACCCCAACCACCAATAAATCCACATTCACCTGCATCATCTAATTCACAATACTCATTTAATGCACATTCTTCAGCAGTCATGTCTGCACAGGCAACAAAATCACCACCACAATTGCCACCTTCAAACTCTGATTCTACACATGCACCATCAGCATCTAATTCACAGAATGGAGATGTCTCACACATATCAGCATCTAATTCTGCACATGTTTGAAAACCACCCCAACCACCAAATCCAGTTGAGTCATTACCCATCCAACCACCAACAAAAGCACATTCACCCGCATCATCCAATTCACATAAATCATTTGATGCACATTCTTCTGCAGATAGCTCTACACATGGGGTATAACCACCCCAACCACCAAAATCAGTTGAGTCATTACCCATCCAGCCACCTGGTTGTCCAAAAACAACGCCTATTGTTAATAATAATATTATACTTATACTTGAAGTTTTTAAGTTCTTCATTGTATTTCCTTTCGTTTTTTGTTTTTGTTATTTGGCTGTTTCAATATAAATTTAAACCCTTGGTTGCGGGGGTTTTTGATTGATTATTCAATTATTGAATAACTTTCAAATTCCCTCGTATTTATATTCAGCCGTTTTCATCTTATTCTTTTTACTTTAACTATTTCAAAAGAATAATTTTTTTCGTTAATACCCCATTTAAAGAAGATAATTTACAAAAATAAATTCCACTCTTTAAATGCTCACCATTCCATGTAATTGAATGATTTCCTGAATTAATCCACCCATTATGAATTATTTCAATTTCTTTACCTAATACATTTATTATTGATATTTTATAGTCCATACTATTCTGAATATTAAATTCAAATGTTGTGTGTGGATTAAATGGGTTTGGATAATTATTTATAAAATCTAATTTAAAATTTTGAATATAAATTTCACTATTACTTAATACCGTCATTTCAACATTATTGATTAAAATATATTCTTCACCAAATAAAAGCTCTTCACGATTGATAACTAAAGTATATTCTTCAGACTCACTTTCATCCCATACACGAATTTCAATTGGATTATTTTCAATAAAACCAGGTAATTGAAACCCTCCATTATCACAATCATTTATATGCCCATAAATTGGAATTGTTAATGGGCCGTCTTGCCAAGTTGCATTTCCAACTAATACGGATTCAACATTATTATCACAATCCCCAAAATTGCTACCACCCTCTAAATCAAATACACCAATATCATCTCCAAAATCTAAATCATCTGAAGTTTCTATTGTTACATAAGCAATAATTCCATTATTTGTTGAATCACTATAATCTAAATATTCTTCAAAATATCCATTTAATAAATCAGAAAAATAATTCTCTGAGTCATCATAAAAAATGGAAGAACATTCGCCATCTTCTAATATACATGCAGGGTAATTTTCACAGTTCCACATATTTAAATCCGTACAAAAATTTGTATTCCAATTTTCAAATTCACCAATATCCTCACATAAACCATCATCAACATTCCAAACACATGGCGAAGGGAAGTTACATTCAAATGGTAACAATTCACTGCATTCAACTTCTTCGATATCCTGACAAATACTATTATCAAAATCCCATTCACATGGAGTCGGAAAATTGCATTCATAAAAAAGTAATGCTTCACACTCATAATCTTCGTCATTCCACATTCCCCAACCACTTTCTGAATCAACACATGATCCATCTGAATCTAATTCACAAATTGGAATATTATAACACATATTTTCTTCAAGTTCCGCACAATCTTCCCAGCCTTGCCATCCTTCACCCCATTCTACATCTTCCTCATATTCGCAATCATTTAAATATACAAATTCACTTTGAATTCCATCTAAAAATACAGCTCCATTATAAATACAAATCGAATTTTGATTTGAATTAAATTTTATTTCAAAAAGTGTATAATCCCCTGGTAAAATAATTTGATTATTTTCCATTTGAAGATTAACAAAACTCATACCCACAAATGGAGTGATTGCCAATTCATCAACAAGCCCTCCCCAAATTTCATCAATATGGATACAACTAAAATTTAGTGAAATATTTGAAATCGTTTCTGGTGTTGATAATTTAACCGATGCAGTGCCTTCAATAAAATCTACATTTTCAAGATGGATATAAATGCTATCTTGTGAAAATACAATAATTGGAAAAAAGAATATAATTGACCATATTTTTGTAAAACTATTCATTTAATTTTTCTCCAATTTATTTGTATTCACCATTTTATTCATTTTTGTTACAAAACGAGTATAATTCACATCTAATTTTTCACTCATTACTCGTTTATTTAGTCCATATTCCAAATATAAAAATTCAAATAATATTTTTTCAAATTCTGAATTTAATTCTTTCCATTCCTTATTCTGATGTTGATTTATAAACTGAATAATTCCTGCAGAATTGGATAGATCTGATTCATTTTCTATTTTATTTACTATTTTTGAATATGTTGAAGGTGAAATATTTAAATGCTTTACCGTATTTGCAACTGACCCGGTCTTTTTTAATAATTCTTTCAATGTTAAATATTGGAATGTTGATTTAATTTCTTTTAATGATTTATCGATAGCAAATGAAAAATCAAAATGGTCATTGTTGGTATTAGGGCTTGAACTATCATTTGATTTTAAATATTCTTCAAGGACTAATAACTTTTCACCTTTTAATGGAAAATTATACTTTGCAAGCTCTAAAGCAACTTCACTTCCTTTTTTATAATACTCTACCGATGTAGCACCTGAATTACATTTACCTAAATAATAACAAATTCCAGGAATCAAATGAAATACACCATTATCTTGAGAAATTTCTAAACTTTTATTGAAATAATCACTCGCTTTTTCATACTGTTTTTGATGAAAATATATAAAACCAATATTACCAATGGTATATGATTTTGTGTAATAACTAATCGCTTTTGAATAATTTTTCTTTAGTCGATCAATTCCTTCATCAATATTTCCACTTCTAAATTTTAACATTCCATAATCATGGTGAATGGCATCAATTAAATGATGATGAGAATCACCACAAATTTCTAACCCTTTTTGATAATATTCTTCAGCTAATTTAAACTTTTTTTGTTTCCCTTGTAAATTTCCCATTATTTTATAATGAGAAGCTAAGGTTGCCGTTTGATTATCATCTATAAAATTATTTGATGAATCTACTAATCGGTCAAAAACATTAATATTACCTTTTCGAACTTGAGTTACAATTTCATAATAATGAGCTAAATTGCTAAGATAAGTTGATTTTTTTAAGTGTTTAATCTCATTCAAAAGTAATATTGATTGATCATAATTACCAATTAAAGTCATTAAATTTACCATTTCTAAAAGTAAAAATGATTTATCTTCTGAGTTATTCGTTAATAATGAATGCGATTTACCAAGTGTTTTTATTGCATCTATTAAATGTCCTTCAGCAATATAACATTTAGCTAAACCAGCATAAATACTTGATTTATTTTCTGTTAACCCTAAATCAAGTAATTCATTTATTTCTTGTTTTGATCTTTCTATACTATATTGGTTAAATTGAGCAATGTGTACAACAATCTCTGTCCATGATGGATTTGATGAATTTACAACCTCTACATTTATTTTAAGTGTAGGGTCAACCTTCTGAAAAATTTCAGGGATATATCCGCTAGTGTCTAATATGTGTTTTTGCATATTCATTTGCTACCATAATTTCTAACCATTCAATAATTCCAACCAAAATATATTTGCTTTTTTTACATATTGTTACGCTTTTAGGAAACTTAATTAAAATTGTTTATCTATCATAGATTATAAACATATATAATATCATCATCTAAAATTTGAATAATTCTCATAAAAGTTTTACATATATTTGTTGTAATTTCATACCAATACTTATATTAAATTTTAAATTAATTAGGACAGCTTTTGAAAAAAATACTTTATACTTTTTTTATATTTCAACTTTTAATGGCAATTGACCCACCAATTGCAAAGAAATTACCTCAAAATTTAAAAATTCATAATCAAGTCAGAAATGATGAATATTATTGGATGAATCAAAAAGATGATGACTGGGTATTAGATTATCTCAATTCAGAAAATAATTATAGAGATGAAATTTTAAAGCACACACATGAGCTTCAAACTGTATTGCATAATGAAATGACATCCCGAATTTCTGATGAAGAAA
Organism: Fidelibacterota bacterium; assembly: GCA_014381925.1. Taxonomy (GTDB): domain Bacteria; phylum Fidelibacterota; class Marinisomatia; order SCGC-AAA003-L08. Next base: position 5,618 of record JACNKR010000057.1, read on the forward strand.
CATCGGTACCATATATTGAAAATGGATATAAATACCGAAAAGTATATCTAAAAAATAATGATTATGAAATATATGAACGAAGTCAAATCGGAAAATTTAAAGATGGACCATGGGAAATTATTTTAGATGTAAATCAATTAGCAAGTGAATATGACTATATCGATATTGGCTGGATTCAACCCAGTCCAAATAACCAATACTTAGCATTTGGTTTAGATTCAAAAGGGGATTATCGATTTTATATTAAAATTATCAATTTAATTACGGGTAAAGTATTAAATGAAAATATAGCAGATACATGGGGAAAATGTGTCTGGCACCCTAATAATAATCGAATATATTATTCCGAAAAAGATAACACCAACCGAAATTTATATATAAAAGAACATTGGATTGGGTTTAATAAGGATGATGATAAAATTTTATTTGAAGAAAAAGATTCTAAATTTTCAGTGTATTTAAGTCTGTCATCATCTCATCAATATATGTTTATTGGTAGTGAAAGTACAAATGCAACCGAATTTTCATATATAGATTTTGATGATAAAAATTTAAACATTCAGGCACTTATACCCCGTGAAGAAAATCATTTATATTATCCAATGGAGTATAATAATTCATTTTATGTGTTAACGAATAAAAATAATATCGAATTTGAAATTAATAAGTTATCTATCGACTCACAACAGAACTACAAATTAGAAACAATCGCCACACCTGAGAAAAACCAAACATTTGAAAACTTTATTATTATAGACAACCATTTAATCATTCTAGAACGGACAGGAGTTAACCCCTCTTTTTTAATTCAAAACCTTTCAACCGATTCTACATTCCAATTGGCTTTTGATGAGAAGTTATATTATATCGATTTTAAAGATAATGTAGATAATACTGCCACGCACTTTAGATTTGAATATAGTTCACCAATTACACCTGAAATTATTTATGATTACGATTTGAGAACACTTAAACTTATCCCAAAGCATAAACGACAAATTAATAGATATTTCAATTCTAATAATTATACAATTGAACAAAAGTTAGTAAAAGACAATACAGGGGAAATTGATATTCCATTAACGATTATTTATCATAATGACTTCTTCCAACCAAATGGGCAAAATCCTGTATTATTATATGGATATGGGGCCTATGGCTCAATTACAGATTCTTATTTTGTAAATTCTTATATTAGCCTATTAGATAGAGGAGTCGCAATTGCTATTGCACATGTCCGTGGAAGTGGTGATTTAGGAAAGCAATGGTATAATGATGGAAAGATGCTTCAGAAAATGAATACATTTACAGATTTTATTGATTGTGCTCACTATTTAATTGATAATAATTTTACAACGAATGAACGATTATTTGCACAGGGGACGAGTGCTGGTGGATTATTAGTTGGTGTCGTTGCAAATTTAGCACCCGATTTATTCAAAGGTATAATTGCAGAAGTCCCATTTGTTGATGTATTAACTACAATGTCAGATGCATCAATTCCACTGACAACTCAAGAATACCAAGAATGGGGAAATCCTGAAATTCGCCAATATTTTGATTATATGAAACAATATTCACCCTACGATAATGTTAAAGAAATGGATTATCCCGCAATGTTTGTTACCACAAGTTATAATGATTCTCAAGTGGGGTACTGGGAACCTGCAAAATGGGTTGCAAAATTAAGAGAATATAAAACTGATAATAATCTTCTAATTTTATCAACAGATATGACAGGAAGCCATTCTGGTCCAAGTGGTCGGTTTTCAGGTTACCAATTAATTGCATTAGAATATGCATTTTTACTTGATCAAGTAGGGTTTTTAAACTTAGATAATCCATAAAATAAGAAAGAAAAGAATGAAAAAGTTATCACGAAAAGAATTTATTAAACTAAGCTCACTTGCTACAGCAGGTGGAATTATGCTTCCCAATTTTCTTCTTTCTCAAGAATGTGAATTGACAACCGATGATATTTTAGGTCCATATTATGATGAAAATGCTCCATTCAGAACTGAACTTGCTCCACTTGATGAACCAGGGACTCGCATAACAATTTCGGGGATAATTACAGGGGATGACTGTGAGACTCCTCTCCCAAATACATTAGTTGAAGTATGGCATGCAAATGCTGATGGCTGTTATTCCATTTTTCAAATGTGTGATACTGGTAATTCTGAAAATGACGAATTTCATTTACGCGGAAAAATGCTTACAAATGCAGAAGGTTATTATGAATTTCATACGATTCAACCTGGACATTATCAAACTCGACCTAAACATTTTCATATCAAATTTACGGCTCAAGATGGTACAACATTAATAACTCAACTATATTTTGAAGGCGATCCATTTATTGCATCTGACCCTTGGGCACAAAATGCAGGTGACAGAATACTACCACTTACCGAAACTGAAAATGGATTAATTGGTGAATTCAATACAATTCTTCATGCACAGCCAATTGATTTACTTTTAGGAGATGTTAATTTTGATGGTCAATTAAATGTTGTTGATGTAATCGGTATTGTCAATATTATTTTAGGTATAACCATTCCTACAGATAATGAATTATATGTTGCCGATGTGAATCAAGATGGCATTGTAAATGTGATTGATGTTATTGCATTAGTGAATATTATATTAAATCAAACACATAAACATATAATTAACCCAGATATTGCTCAATTTGAAATTTCAGATAAAGAAATTAAATTATTAACAGAAGATCCAATTGCAGGGATTCAATTAGAATTAACAGGTGATTTTAATATCGAAGGCATTAATTTAGAAAATGGTTGGAAACATTATTATCATAATGGAAGATTATTAATTATAAATTTAAATGGTCAAAATTTAACCAATCCTAAAACTATTTTAAAATATTCAGGGCAATTATCTATTTCCAGTATAATTGTTTCTGGATGGAATGAAAAATTAATAAAAGCTCAAATAAATTCACTTATTCATTCGTTTACTGTAGATATGCCTTATCCAAACCCATTTAATCCTGCTGTCAAAATTGGTTACCAATGCAAAAATGATGGTATTATTAATATATCTGTGTTTAATATACGAGGGATATTAATAGAAACAATTTTAAATGATAATTTAGTTAAAGGAAATTATGAATTACGATGGAAACCTGAATCAATTCCGTCAGGTGTATATTTAATTAAATTTGAATTTGATAATAATCAATATTATCGCCAAGTTATTTATTTAAAATAAAGGAGAATATGATGTCAGTTAAACAATCTATTGTAAAAGATTATATGACAACTCAGCTTATCAAGATAAATGAAAATCAACCTGTGTACGAAGCAATTAATACACTATTATCAAATAAAATTTCAGGTGCGCCTGTAATTGATGATAATGGAAAATTAGTGGGCGTGCTTTCTGAAAAAGATTGTTTACGAATTTTTGCAAATGGGTCATTCCATGCATTACCTGCTTCAAATGTTTCTGATTATATGTCTAAAATAGTTACAACTGTACAGCCTGAAACTGATGTTTTTACAGTTGCTGATATATTCCTCAAACATACATATCGGCGAATTCCTGTTGTTGATGGTGATAATTTAGTTGGAATAATTTCTAGACGAGATATCTTAAAAGCGGTTCAAGATGCAATTAATGATAATTCAAATTATTCAAATGACCAAAATGAATATCTTACAGAAGAAATGAAAGCTCGATTACAATAGAAACTAAAAAGCCTCAAAATTAATTGAGGCCCTTTAGTCTTAGTCAGAGGAGGAATCTTATAACAAATTAGAAGCGATGACTATTTCTTTTGTTCCCCTTTTTCCTTCTAAAGTGATCATCTTTTTGATTTAATTCTTTTTTCATCTTTCGAGTAAATTTATGTTTAAATACAATTAATTTTGCAATTTGCTCTTCTGATAAAATATCTTGACAATTGTTAATAAATTCACTTCTTATTATATGACTATCATGCTCTAAATCATTAATTTCATTTTGTATGTTTTTTACTTCATTTGAATTAATTTTGCCATCATCAATCATTTCTTCGACCTGATCAAATAATTTTCCAATTTTTTCATGAATTGAATTTTGTTTTTTTTGAAATGTATTATACTTAGGAAAAAAACTATCTCCTTGTTTTTCCGAAATATCTAAATATTCAGTCAGCTTCCATTTCATTAACATTCTTGCTTTTTCCCCACCTTTTTTATGTGGAGATCTACCATTCATAAAAGCAATTGTAATTATTATCAATAATGTTATTTTAAGTATTTTCATTTTTAGCCTTCTAATTTAATTTTATTAATAAACACGATTTGTTCCTCTTCTGCTAATTCTTCAATAAAATTATATAAATCTAATTCTTCTAATAGATAATAATAAATATCATCTTGAGATATTTCAATTGGCTTTTCCCATTCAAAAGAATCTTGTGCGAATTCAACTTCCTCAAATTGTTTCCACGAAAACTCCATTTTAGATTTATCTATAAATTTCATACTTGTAAATGTCATAACAAACATCAGAGCAAATGAAAAGGCAAATGTTAACCCATAATTTAACTTTTGTTTTTTATTAATTTTATTATGCACATTTTTTAAAAATTGGTCATTCATCATTTATTTTTTATCCATTTTTTTAAATTTACTTTTGCCTTATAAAAACTAACCTTGGCAGAATTTTCAGAAATCCCAAGAATCTCTCCAATATTTTTAAATGGTAATTCCTGATAAATTCTTAATACCGTTATACTTCGTTGAATTTTTGGTAATTTTTTTACCAAATTTCTTACAACGGTTCCATATTTTTTTACATCACTTTCATCATCTGGATTATAAGATGGAACTAAATGTTCTTCTTCATCTTCTCTAAACCATGAAATCATTTTTTCTTTTCGATAATAAAGATTTAACTCATTCATGGCAATTCTATAAATCCATGTTTTCAACCCAGCTTCAAACCTAAATTGATGTAATTTAAAATACATTTTTACAAATACATTTTGAGCAATATCCTCTGCTCTTTGTGGGTCGCCTAATGACCCCATAGCCATTCCCACGACCCAATCTCTATGGCGAATTACAATTTCATCAAATGCCTGTTTATCACCACCCAAAAATCTTTTAATTAACGTATAATCATCCATAAAGGTTTGTAAATATGGACAGGTTAAAGTTAGAAAAGTTAACTAATAAAAATAATATTAAGAAAAAAGCCCTATTGAAATAGAGCTTTAAAATTGTAAAAAAGATACGATGATTTTTATTATTTATTTTAATATGGTTACCGGCAAGGATTCAGATTGAGTATTACCATTTTTTAATGTTTGAATCAAATTTACCCAATATACACCAGATGAGAAATTTTCTAAATTAATCGGCTTTTCATAATGTCCCATTGATAATTCACCTAAATTTTCTGAATATATTACCCGCCCTTTTACATCTGTAAATTCCATAAACACTTTGCCGGGAATATTTATATTAAAAACTAAATTCGTTTTAGGGTTTGCAGGGTTAGGATAATTTTTTATTAAATCAAAATTTTGCAGAAGAGATAAATCTTGACTCGTTGATAAATTATCCTCTAAAAAATGAGTTACATATAAACCTGTCTGCCTATCAGATATTAAAATTTTCCCTGATGGTAAAAATGGATATGCTCCCCATGCACCCGAATAAATATAACTTGAATTTTCTAAATATGTATCAAAAGCTCCAGCATAAATTAAATTTGAAGGATCAGAAATATCTAAAACTTGTAATCCATAGACATAATAACTAATATATAAAAACTGACCTTTTACAAAAATATTATGTGCAGAAAATTGTTCGCCCCCAGGAGGCATCCATTCGTCCAAATATTCTACATTGTCAATATCACTCACATCCCATGACATTATGTGCCCTCCGCTTGTCTCAGAGCCTGTAAATAAAGTGTTACCATCTTCCGACACCCAACAAGCGTGAGATGATGGAATTCCATACCATTGCGTTATTATTTCTGGGTTTGATTTATCTGAAATATCAAAAGCAATCATTGAAGCACTATAAATTCCATTTCCATATAATATATCATTATGAATGCACACATCATGCAAATATTCACCACTCCATCCACCAATTTTAATGGGGTTTTCTGGATTAGATTCTAAATCTAATATAATTAAATCGTCAATACCCCATGAATTTTGTTCTCCATCATCTGAATATATTTGAGTAGAACCGATTACATATAAATATCCGTCTGCTTCCATTATATTATGAGATTGAACCACGCCTTCCCATTCATTTATGAGAACTGCATTTTCAGGGTCGGCTATATCAATAACTTGAACCCCTTGAGGTAATTTATACACTTCACCTGTTTCATCTAAAATTACAGGGTCAGGTAAATTTGCTTCTGTTCCTGCATACATATAATTTCCATACGTTTTAATATCTCTATGTGTAGAATGACTTCCTGGAATGAATGATACTAATTGAGGTGAAGAGGGTGTTGTTGAAACATCAACAATATACGTTCCATCAAAACCACCAATTAACGCATATTCATTACCGTTTCCATCGTCATATCCCCAAATATCATTATAAGTAGAAACCCCATAGGGGAGAAAAGAATTTTCATTTCCACCATCCCAATTTGCAATAATTTCCATATTAAAAATATTTATATTTGGTATTCCTGATATTACCTCGCTTTCAATAATATTTTCACCATTTTCATCTAAACCAATAATATAATAAGAATACGAAATTCCATTTTCTACATTCAAATCATTAAATGTATGAATATTTGAATTTACTTCTTCAATGAGTACAATACTACTTTGAGATTCGCCTTTGTAAATTTGATAGGTAGAAATTTCATGTTGTTCAATTTCAGGATTTTCATGTTCCCAAAATAAATTAATTTCTTGATTATCACTCGTTAAATGAAAATTTGAAAACTCCCAAATATTACTAAATTCTAATTGAGCAGGAATACTTGAAAACCAATCTTGCCCTGGCCTCCTTCTCAGCCAACAGAAATATTGAACATCTGCATTATATGCAGGGTTTATGTCGTAGGTAGTCCCCGAGGAATCATAATCTGAAAGCATAATAAGTAAATATTCATATCCACCAAATTGAATGTCGTCTGGATCCCAAAATAAATTATCATTTTCTTCCTCAAAAAATGCTACATTTATTCGGCGTGGACTATCAGGGTTATTCATATCTACTACTATTCCTGGAAAATTTCCGAGTCCTAAAAAAGAATTATCAACAACCGAATATACAGGTGCAACGGATAAACTATCGTGATTTTGAGAAAAGTGAATTGTAACATTTACCATTTCATTTTCAGATAATGTGGATTGCCCCGTTAACCCTCCACCCTGAGAAATACTATTATAAAAAGTAGTGCCTTCAGACCAAGATCTACCATAAAGCCAATCATTTTCAGAATGGAATTGAACTTCTAATGTTCTTCCAAATAAAATGTGCAAACTAAGTAATAATATTATTTTTTTCATTTTATTAATAGATCCTGTTTAAAAATTTAAATTCAATACCATTAATTTAAGATAATATTCATCATCAAAATAATATCATTTACAGTAATCAAATTATCATTATTTAAATCTGAACAGTCAATATTACAATTAATATCTTCTAAAATGCATAATATTACGGATAAAATATCCATTATATTTACTAACCCGTCATTATCAACATCACCCAGTAAACATTCAATAACAGGTGTGCAATTTTGACTTTCCCATTGATCAATACAATCAAAATGAAATTCTTCACATAAATTATTATTGGACACATTTATTGAGCAAGCTAAAGGAAGGTTGCATAAATCTTCAGGTAATGATTCTAATTGGTTTCCCGAAATTTGTAATTCAGCTAATTCCGTAAAATTTGAAATTCCTTGAGGTAAATATGTTATTTGTGTCGAGTTTATAAATATATTTTCTAAGGTAATTAAATTTCCAAAACTTTCAGGAAGTAAATCTAAATTGGGAGAATTTATAGAAAAACTTTTTAAGTTTGATAAATTGTCAATTGCGTTTGGAATTTCCATAAGAGGATTATTCAATAATATTAAATGTTCTAATTTTTCTACGTTTGCAATATTTTCTGGAATAAAAAATAATTGATTATTAGAAAGATCAAAATACTTTAATTCTGATAATTCTCCAACACTATTGGGTAAACCCACAATTGAATTAGATTGAATATTTAATTCTATTAATCGTCCTTGATTCCACACTTGAGGGAAATTATAAAATTCATCATTACTATTTATATTATTTAAATTTAAAATATCATTTATGACAGATAAATCCGAGGAATAAAAACAATTGGTCTGATTTTCTATTTGAATATGAGCTGGAATATTATTTATCCAAATATACTCTTCATCACACATCATACAGTTTTCTACATTTTGATAACCAATAACAAATTCTGATAAACATTCAGGGTAGGGAGGACAAATATTATTGTTATTTATTGCAAAATAATTCAGATTTTCATAAATATCACAAATACCATTTGAAATTGAGTCAATTTGATTATTTTCTAAATTAAGTACTTCTAATTCTTCAAAACTTGAAATATTATCAATAAAGCTCTCTAATTGGTTGTTAAATAAATTTAACTCCTTTAGTTCAATTAACTCACCAAAACTATTGGGTAGTGTAGTTAACGAATTATTAATAATGTCAAAATCATCTAGTCGGTCTAAATCTCCAAAACTTTCAGGGAGAAATGTAATATTATTATTCGCTAATTTTAAACTATTAAGCCGATCTAAATTCCCAAAACTGTCGGGTAAAAATGTAAGTTGATTATTATATGCCCATAAAACTTCTAAGTTATCTAATTGTCCAATTGATTCAGGAAGTTCAGTAACCATACATGTATGGAAATATAATCGTTCAAGAAATTCTAAATTTCCTATTTCATCAGGAATAGTTGTAATGGGGTTTGAAGAAAAATATAAGTTAATCATTAATAAAAAATCGCCAATACTGGGTGGTAAGGAATCGATACCCATAGCAAATAAATTTAAATAATTAATTCTATTATTTTCCCATGCTTGGGAGCCAATATCTAAAGGATTAAAACCATCTAAACTAGAATTTAAATTTATTATATCTGTTAAAATATTTAAATCATTTGTGCTAAAACAATGTTCATTTTCTTCTACTTCAATGGAAGTAGGTATGTCATCAATCCAAGTTTGCCACCACTGACAATTTTGTGCATTGACAAATGTGAAAAATAACATAAGATTGAATAATATAAATTTCATTTATTAGCTTGTTGGATGTTATTATTTAGTTCAGAAACTTCCCAGTCTTCAAGGTTTTTAAGAATATCGGGACAAATGGTTTCTGTATTTCCAGAATGCTTTGGAAGATAGGGACACATTGTACATTCAAGACCACAACAATGTTGTTGCTTAATGAGAAAAATTCGAGATAACAAAATAAAAAGCTCTTTATTAAAAGAGCTTTTTATTATAAGTTAATTTACTTACCAAATAATCGAGTCCAAAAAGATTCTTTTTTTGTAGAGGCTAATTCAACTTTGTAATATGTTTCTTTTGCTATTGTTTTAGCAATAGTCTGTTCATCAATTTTTGCATCATCAAAAGTGACAACTGCATTACTATTTTCAAAACTAACATCACACGATTTTACACCCTCGACATCAATAATTGAATTAACTACTTTTTTAGGACAATTCATTCCACACATCATCCCATCAATATTATATGTCTTAACTACTTCTTTTGCACTCATTAATGCAGTTATTATAGATAAAACTAAAATTATTCTCTTCATTTTGTTATTTCCTTCATTATTTTAAGATATTAAAATTACGAAATAGATAAATTAAAAAAATAACAATTTTACACTTCGTTACTTAAAATTATAAATAAAAAATTGACGTTGTCTCAATGTTTGTGTCACTTCTACAAATTAATTAAAAATATATTTTTAATGAAATAATCAAGGCGTGCCTTGATACTACTAAATTATTTTAAATAAATAAAAAAGCCCCGATCAATGACCGGGGCTTTAATTTATAAAAAGATATTACAATATTACTTATTTCATTAACATCACTTTTTGAGATGTTATATTTTTACCCTGAACAACTTTAACAAGATAAATTCCACTGGGTACATTAATCGCATTCCAATTTATTTGATGATATCCTGCATTCATAAAGCCATCGTGAATTGTTTCAATTTCCTGCCCCATTAAATTAAATACTTTCACAGAAGTATGACCATCGTCAATTAATGATAATTTCATACCTGTAACAGGATTAAATGGATTTGGATATGCATCACTCAAACCAAAATCAGTTGGAATAATTCCTTTTTTAACAGGAACTATATCTACTTCACTTACAAGTAAATTTGAAAATTCCTGAAGATTAAATGGTAAATCAATAATCATATCTAATGACGACGAATAAAGTTTCAATTGGGGTATTTGCCCTTCTTCAATATATCCAGTTGTATTATCACTTAAGTCTTTTCCCATTACAGTTAAAGTTGTCATCGGAATACTACACAATGCAGAACCAATTAACACATCTCCATTATATGCTAAGATAATATCTCCCGTATTCTGTTGGTATTGCTCTAATTCAATTTCATTAATTAAATAAAAAGCCTGAGAAGTTGATTGATTTACTTTAAATTCATCATAGATTTCTTGATGTGGATCTATTTTTTCAAGAATGTTACTTGGATTCTCACAGTTTTCCATACCCCATTTAAAATCAAATTCATCAATATCATCTTTTATATTTATCCAATATCCAGAATTATTTTCCAAATATATTAAATTTCCTGACCAATATTCTCCCAAATTAAAAAGACCAACTCCCTCCCCAATAATAAAATTAAAATGATCAATTGCATATTCAATTCCTCCTAATGCATCTAATGTATTTATTGCATTATAATCACCCCATTTAAATGAAAATAAATTATTGCCACTAATATATTCGTAAACGAAACAATTTTGATTTAAATTTAAATATTCAATTTCTCTATTTACTATTTGCAAATCATCCGTAACAAAATTAATCCAGTATCCCATATCATGTTGAATAGTATTTAAATTACCAGACCAGCCATCTTCAACAGAAAACATACCAATTGAATTCCCAATAATAAAATTAACTTCTCCGTCCTCCTGTGATAATGCTTCGATAAAATTTATTGAATTATTATTTTCCATCACTCCAGGAAATGATACCAAATTGTTCCCATCATCAAAATTCATTGGAATATACACTTTACTTGTAATTTCTAAGTAAAAAGATTGTATTGTTGAATTATTTGAATCTGATACAGAAACTTCAATAAATATTAATTCATCTTCAAATTCTTCTGTTGGTAACCATGAAATTAGCCCAAATTGATCAATATTCATTTCATCAGGAGCAATTAATAATTGATAACTAAGCTCTTCACCATCATATTCATTTGTGTTCATCTGATAATTAAATAACATATCTATAGTAGCAATATCTGGTGGTATTGATATAATTTCAGGTGGATCATCAATTGGGTTAATAATTATTGATAATTCAAATTGATAAATATTATTAACCTCTTGCCCATCATTTGCAATTATTAATAAATCTAAAGCCCCATTTTGGTGTTCAATTGGATTTATTATTATTGTTCCATTTTGCGGATTGATTTCGATATTAATTAAATTGTTTTGAATATCATCAATTGAGAAAACTATCTCTTGATCACTCTCATTGTTCGGATGAATCATTTCATTAATTTCAATATTTATTGGTCCAAAAAAATCTTCATTCAAATTTATATTATTATAATTAAAAATTGGCGGGTCATTTACTGCCAATATATTAAAATAAATATTAAATTCTGTTGTTTTTGGATTAATTGAATGATTATCAGTAATAGCCAATGATACAATTTCATTTCCATTAAAATTTTCATTTATGTTAAATTGAAGAACACCTTCAATTAATTCAGGATTAATAAATTGGTTTTCCGAAACAACAATAATCAAATCTTCAAATTCCGTCCCAAAATCTGAAATTAATTGATTCAGGATAAGCGGTTCAATTTGTGTATCTTCCAAAATATCATATTGATTTTGAGTATTTATAATAGGATAATCATTTTCTATAATTAATGGTACTATAATTACATCGGAATACTCATTCAAAGAACCAACATCCTGTGCAATAAATTCAATGTACGAAGTTCCTGTCCAATATTGAGGAATCGTATTGAAACTTGCAATATTATCATTAATATTGACGGATACATATCCCGCGATAATTTCATTGGGGTTTTGAGGGTTTCCAATTGATGTATTTGCACTAAATTGTATTTCTGAATTTGTTGGATAAATCACCATTTTATCATTATCAAAAAATTTAAAATGAATTTCCTCATCATTGCTATTGGAGTAAATTGTTATAAAATACACCCAGTTATTTGCAAAAGAAACGGCAGTTGCAACACCTCTGAGTTCATCTCCTGAAAATGCACCAATAATATGTTCTCCACCAACTTTATCCATTGAAGCCAAACTTACTTTAGCTGTCATTGTCATAGATAATTCAAAATCACCCACATTCAAATTCCACTCTGGATTAATAATTGGATTAGCAGATATTGGAAAGTCATAGTCAAACCAAATAGAATCGCCATCTAATTCTTCAACAAAACCTTCAAGATTGATAGGTGTAAAGGGAGTTCCTAAAGTTGTTTCTAAAATGGGTGAGTTTATAAAATTAGGAGCATTATCCGTTTCATAAACGGTATAGGTAACCTGTTGAGAAGAAGATAGTCCATTGGTTGTATTATCCGTTGCGGTAAAAGTTACAACCGTTGAACCAACCCAGTCAAAATCTGCTGGTGAAATTGTAACATATCCAAGCGTTTCAAATACAATTAAAGTTGAGTCACTATCTATTGTCCAAATAATAGAATCACCATCTAATTCAGTTAAATAATCCGTAATAAAGAATGAACTAAAAATATGGAAAGTTTCAATTTCTTGATTTGGTATTGTTGAAAGAAGTGGTGCATGATCCGGAAGAACTGTAAGTATTATTTGAGTTTGGGCTGAAAAATTATTTAATGTACCAACATCATTAACAATAATATCAATAATCTCTACTCCTGACCATAATGGATCTACAATTGTAAAATCCATTGTATTACTGTCATATATATCAACTAAAATTTGTCCGGCTCTTAACTCCACTGGACTTTGTGGTGAACCCATAGAATTATTAGCAACAAATTGTGTTTGATAATTAACCGGTAAAATCCGATTATTTTGGCTGTCATAAAATTTAAATACTAAATCATCATTATTTTGGTTACTATAAACTGTTAAAAAATATATCCACTTATTTAAAGCGAAAATAGCATTTGTTACACCTCTTAATTCTCCATTTGAGAAAACGGCTAATGTATTTTCACTACCGTTCGATGGTTTACCTAAAGATTCAACTGTCGCTGTAATTGTCATTGACAATTCAAAGTCAAAAGGATTTATAGTCCAATTAGGATTTTCGTCTTCAGAAATTGTTTGATGGTTATAAGACCATTCAATATCATCTCCATCATTTTCTATTAGATAATCATTTAAATTAATGACTTCAAAATCACCACTAAATCCAACGGTTTGGCTGTCAGGCATAATTAAAAATGGTTGAGTATCTAAATTTAAAACGGTGAACTCGACTTCAACAGAACTAGAGAATCCATTAATAGTTTGATCTGTTACCGTAAAATTAATTGTTTCTGTTCCAACCCAATCGGTATAATTAATATTTACAGTTTGGTTTTGTATTTCAACATTCAAAAAATTATTTCCTGAAACGGTCCATTCAATTTCGTCACCGTCTTCTTCAATTAAATAATTGAATAAATTTATTGAATTAAAGTTATCTCCAGCTTCTATAATTTGATTTGGTATTTCCATTACCTGTGGATGATGGTCTGGCATAACCGTAAAAGTTGTAATTTCAGAATCGGTATATAGCTGAAGCGTATTCTCTTCTGAAACAACAAATTCAACATCTTCACTTCCAAACCAATTATAATCTACAATTTGAATGTTTGCAATATTATTTAGAATATCAATAGAAAGAAATCCTGCAGTAAATTCAAATGGAGCTTGTGGATTTCCAATAGCTTCATTTGCATGAAAATCGATGGATTGAGAAGTTGGAAAAACGACATTTAAATCATTATCAAAAAATTTAAATTCAATTTCTTCATTATTTTCATTGGCGTAAATAGTTAGAAAAAAAATCCAACGATTTAACGCATCCAATGCATGTGTAACCCCTCTTAATTCACCATTTACAAATGCACCCAGCTGATGTTGGTCTCCAATAACTTCTTTTCCATTCTTGAAAATAATAGAAGTCAGGCTCATTGAGAGTTCAAAATTAGTCGGATTAATTTGCCAATTTGGATTTTCTTCTTCTTCATATTCGGAGACCACATTATAATGCAAATTTACTTCATCATTATTTTCATCAAAATAATAATCATTCAAATCTATGGATTCAAATTGACCACCTATTCCAATCATTTGATTTGGAATTAAATACATTATCGGTTCATGATTTAATGCAAGAATTGTAAAATTTAAATTAGTCGTATCGCTCAGTCCTGAATCCGTAACATCTTGAATTACAAGTTGGATTTCTTCTGTTCCAACCCAATCTTCAGAAAACGGAAAAATATTTAATAAATTATCTTCAATTTCATAATTTAAATTTTCATTTTCTATAATAAAAGTTGATACTAAATCTTCATCTTGAATTATGATATATTGAGATAAATCAATTAAATCAAATGAATACCCCTGTTCAATCACTTGGTCAGGGATATCCATTAAGGAAGGAGGGAAATCATAACCCATATAAACATTCCATAAATAAGGATTACCGGGAGTCCCTAAGGATTCAAATGGAATAAAGGGTTCAGTTTCCTGAATTAATAACTCCTGATCTGTAAATACTTTAAATTCAATTACTTCATTTGGCAAATCAGAATAAATTGTAAGAAAGTACATTTCATTATTAAATACAGATATTGACTCTGAATATCCACGACATTCATCCCCGACAAATGCACCGATAAAATAATCATCATTTTGAGAAATTTCATTATTTATAGACAAAATTCCTGTAATTGTCATTTGTAACTCAAAATTGGTTGGATCTACTTGCCAATTTTGAGCATGAATATTTCCCAATAAAGCGATTAATAATATTTTAATGAATAAATTCAATTTACTAAATAATTTACATATACCTTATAATTTTTGTACACCTTTATTCTTTAAACGGTTACTTAAGAATAACATTTCCGCTCAACAGTAAAATCAGACGCAAAATGCCAAATATATAAGTAGTTTTTTTACATAAATGCCTTATGTAAGGTCGTGTAATTGCTTACAATTTTCTACTGACCACTTCCCTATTTAATTAATAACATTTTCTTTACATCTGTAAACTGAGGCGTAATCATTCGGTAAAAATAAATTCCATTTGATAATGGTAATCCAGATTTATCTTCAGCTCTCCAGTTTAATGAATGATAACTAGCTTGTAAAGATGAATTTAATATTTCGTTAATTAACCGTCCATTAATATCATAAATCCGTATCGTGATTTCACTATCTTCAGGTAATTCAAAATTAATGGTCGTCTCCGGATTAAATGGATTTGGATAATTTTGAGATAAACCAAAATCTGTTGGTAAATATTTTATTTCAAAATCCAATTGTTCACCATTTTTTCCAATAATAATTAAATCATTAAATTCTATGTTGTCTTCAAAAAATTCAAATATTTTTCCATCTAAAATTTTATTGCCATTTAGATTGGTAATAACGGTTGCTAACTCACCGTTTTTCTGATTTGAAAATGCATCATAATCTGACTGAATTTCAAAATGTCCCGGCAAATTAAATTGTAAGCCACTCACACTATTATCAGAATAAATTGAAACATCTTGACCTTGAATTCGAATTTCTACAATAATATCATCATCCAATTTTACAAGTGGAGAATCTAAAATTAATCCAATCATTTCCACAATATCAGCAACATTTATTTCATTATCATCATTCAAATCTGCAACCGTTGATTCTGCAATGGAAAGGTTTTCAACATCCAATATAAAGTTCACTACTTTCATTATATCTTGAATATTGAGAATTCCATCAAACGACACATCTCCAATAGGTGGTTTTGCATTTAAGTGATATGGCTCAAATAGTTCACCAACGATTTCATTAGATGAAAATTCACTGTTCTCATATACTGACCAAACGATATCTTGATTAGCATCGAACAGTTTGAAATAAATATCCTCTCCTTCAATATTACTATAAACCATCAAGAATCCAATGTATTGGTCCAACGCCTCTACATAGATAGGTTGAGTAACGCCTCTACATTCTTCTATAAATCCATTTTCGGTTTCGACCATTGCAAAAGCACCGAGCATATCCATTTCGTCATTTAAAGAAATTCCATTTACTTGCCCAATAGCAGTAACCGTCATCGAATGTTCAAATTGATTTATATTAATATCCCAGGAAGGCGCATTCTCAGCTAATAAAGGTTCCGAAATAACAACATCTGGATTTATATTTGAACGGATATCATGCGGGTATAAAAGTTCTCCTTCATAAGTTGAACGAAGCATATATCCATCCTTTGGTTCCATATAAGATAAACTCCCAAACCAACCATAATTTTCAATGAATTCAGCATAGGAATTCTGACTTTTAATGATATCACCTGTTGCAGAATTTAATGACTCCAATGCCTCATTTATGGCTATACTATACTGCGGAGTAAAACCAATCCAATTCCAGCCAGTTGAAACATTAACTGTATCCAATTCAACATCTACTGCATATCCAACCATTTCCAGCGTAAATTCATTCTGTATATTTATCAGATACATCGACTGTGGATCAATTTCTTGTAACCATCCTGCCCATTCAAATAAGCCAGTTATTTCATTAAAAGAATATTGTGAATATGAAGTTTGATCTTTTATGATATCATCAGGTACAAAACTCATTCCACTAAATAATGAATTCAAATCCATCGATTCAGTTTTTAAATTTATTGAAAACCAGGTAAATCCTTGCGGATAAGCCAAGCTGGAAATTATTTGGCTGGTCGCTGTAATATTGGCTGGACTTACCAAAGAGCCCACAACTGAATTTGAATTAAATGTATAATCCTCTTCAATATGGCCCAATTCAGTGCATTCAGAAGCATCCCATACTCTAAATTCTAAATCATCACCGGTAGGCTCATTTGAATAAATCGTTAAAAATACTTCATAGGGTGCAACATCCAATATGTCTTCAATTGCAGGTACATGAGAAACTTGGGCAACTCCTCTTAATTCATCCCCAACAAATACACCCACAAAATCATATTCATCTATGGATTGCTCCCCATCTGTCGTCAATGTTGCGGTTAAATTCATCGAATATTGAAAATCTGAAGAGTTTATAGACCATAACGGATCATGACAAAGTTTACGAATATCAATTATCAGCGGTTCATCACCCATCGTTCCAGATGCAAAAATAGTCGATTGATAATGTCCAAAATTCAATCCTTCATTTAAACCGAGGGATATATTTTGAGCAGATCCTGGTGTAAGCGTGCCTACAGTTGGGTTAATATTTAACCATGGTGGTAATTCCAATGGATCCCCACTCATTAATCCGGATTCTCGTCCGCCAATTATTTCGTAAGAGCGATTACTGCCACCATTATTGACTAATTGTCGGGTCGTTGAATATTCTTCGTCAATACGGATGACTATATTATCTATATTTGTTCCTGTCCATTCAATGGGGTTGCGATTCACAAAAAATTCCCAAACAATTGGTTCATCAACTTCCCTCTTATTTCCATATAAATCCTCTAAATTATGGATTTCTGCACGAAGCGTTTGATTTTCAAGCCAGATATTTGCAGGGACCGGTTCAATTGTGATAATATTACCTCCACAAGTAAATTCAAAATCTACAGGATTTCCGGTTACGGTATTAAATAGTGCTATATCCCCAGCACCCGCGCTGATTTCACCACATTGTACATCTTCATTTAAAGTCACTTTTATCAAATCATCCGAACTCAAAATACCATTTATGGGTTCCGGTAAACCTAGAATCTCCGGTGCAGATCGATCAATGATTCCGCTCACTACTTGAGATGTCCCGGGATATTTTCCACCCCCACACATGGCTTGGGTGCGAAGTTCATACTCACCATCAATGGTTATTGAGGGATCAATAATAAACGGTAAAAGAATATAATCATCAGAGAGACATACTTCTTCACAGATTTCATCTCCACTTTCATCCGTTTCACAATATATTGTACAGCCAACATCTACAAAATCCTCACCAATATCAAACTCGCTGTTACCATCTGCATCTGTAAAACTTTCACCTTCATCCCATTCACCGTTTGGTTTGGGTACATTAAAGGCAGAAAACCAATCCCCACCACCAACTTGACGGTATTGCAGATCGATACTTTCTAAATTTTCATTAAATTGATCATAACCATTCACTGTAACCCAAAAATATTGGTCTGTGTTTGAGCCGTCAATAAGCCAACCGTCCTCCGGCACAACAATATTACTTTCCGTACACGGTTCTTGAAAATGGACTGAAATATTTATGCGATCTGAATTCTCAGGTCTTTCTTTTCCAAGTTCAAAAGCAATATCTTTTTCACAGGGGGGCGCTAATTGAAGTATGATATCATTATATTCATACGCTTCGGGACCACGGAATACTTGTAGGGTCAGTTCATGAGATCCCCCTGCAATTAAAAAATAATCCACACCTAGTGCTAAATTGTTATCCGTCCATAACAATGCCCCATCAGGGTTTGTTCCGGTTAAATAGGATAAATTATAGAAATTATCATCACCCGATTCACTGGCATTTCCTAATGACAGAGTAATAATGGCAGGTTCATCGGGAGGTACATCATAAACAACTGATGGAGATGCAATTAATTGAGATTTATGTCTTTTTAAAGTTTTCTCCTCCCATGGGCAGGATGATTGACCACCTATTAAATCAAATACAGGCATATCAAAATCATTATCACTTTTTATATTTAAAAAGAATCCATCACCAGGATCACCATCAGCTAATACAAAACCTACTGTTTTTGCTACAGATTGTGAATTTTCTCTTACTGCAGATTCAGTATGAGAAAAATTTATACTATTATTAACTTCGTGTGCCCATCCACCTATTTGTGTTATCCATTCAACACCCAAATTAATATCTATTTGAAAATCATATTGAAAAGAATTAGTAGAAGTAGTTGTAACATTAGAATTATATTCATAAGTTGCTCCAGCATCATAACTTATACTAATGTTTTCATCTTCATCACAAATTACACTTTGTTCACAATAATCATCAAATTCTGTAAATTCTACACAATTTGCAGAAAAGGTTGTACCACAATAATTTTCTTCTAATTCACCCACAATCATTCCCGAATTAATTGCAGTATTCTCCCTCTCATCTTCTTCATCTAAAATATTTATCCAATGATTTGCAATATCATTGCCTTGAATAATTCCAAAATTAAACGCTAATATTTTTGATGAATTCCACCAACCACATAATTTAATTTTATCTACATAATGATAATTATCTAAATCAAATGAAAAATTATTTGCATTGTTATTTGTAATTTGAGTTTCACCCTCAAAAATCAGTATTTCTTGAGGATTCTCTTCATCATCAGGAGTGTTATAAAGGTATATTGTTGTTGAAGAATTTGCAGTTGTCTGAGCTTGAACTGTCATTTCAAATTCATTAACATAAATAGAATCAACATCAAACTCTTTGCATTCATTTACATCTAATATTATTGGACCTCCCTCTTCCTCAATTAAATCATAAATTTGCTCACTGATTTGATCGCCAATTTCTTGGGAAAGAGGTATCAATACATTATAAATATAAAATCGTGAGTGAATAAATGAATCTCTAACTTCATCCGTAGTTACTTCAAAAATTGGATTTATTTCAATTTCACATTCTTCAGAATTTAATGTCAACTCGTTTGCCATGCCAATTTCATAAGTAAACCCAGAACCTATAAATACTGAAGCATCTTTTCCAGAAATCAACCCATCTCCAAATGCAGTAAATGTTTCATTAGTTGAAATACATTTGGAAATCTCATTATATGACTCATGCCCATAGGATAGATTAACCCCCATTCCCAATTCAACAGTAGATTGCAATGGTATACTTGTAGATACAAAACCAGCACCAAACTCTATCTCTCTTTGGAGTCCGGCTCTTAATTTAGCTTGTTTTTCAATACCTGTTGAATTTTTATATACTAATTTTTCTGTACTACACCAATTTTGCCCTTGTTCTATATAGGAATAACTTCCATCACCAGGTGGTACTCTTAAAACAAAATCAACATTAGATTGAGGTTCAACAATAAATGTATTTACATCTAATGTTTCTGTTCCAATTATTAACGCCCAAATTTCAGATGAAACAGTTCTATCATTTGAAAATATATTTAATTGTAGGTTTTGTTGATATGGGTGTTCTCCTCCCTCCAATAAATTTATTCCATTAGGAGATATATTAACATGAATATAATCTGAATCACCTATTACATTATACATTTGTGAATTAATAAGAGAAGAATGTTGAGTGTCTGATATATTATCAATTATTTCATAATTATAATTTTTTAAGTCACACAATTTATCATTATATCTTTCCTCTACTTTAAAATAAATTAGGTATTCTTCTTCCAATTTAAGCTCTAGTGGGAAGTCACTACAACCTGAATTTAGATTTAAATAATCCTCCTCTAATTCATTTTCTGAATTTCTTTTTGCTTTAAATATATCTCCCCAAACAATGTAAATATCAGGTTGAAAAATAAATTCTGAATTAAAAAAGTTTTGATTTTCCAAGTCAATTGATTCACCTTGAAATTCGGCATCAATAGAAGGATCTGGATGCGACACCGTTAAATTATATTGTAATGGAGGTAAATTATTGAAATTATAATTTATTTGATCATTATCAAAAATAATTTGATTTTCATAACATCCATTAATTGAATTTATGCTAACCATAATATTCCCTTGTGAAGGTGGAATACTCATATTACATGTCCCTCCAGCGACAATCCCCATTGTTTCTCTTACTGTTTTGTCGTTAAAATATAATCCGGATAGTGGCTGTGTTACCATTGGCAGATTTATTTCACCTGGAGTAAAAATTGCTTCTTCAGAATTTGATTCAGCTTGATATTGACATATTCCAGAGATTCCACAAGAGTCATTTTCACTTAAACCATCACAACTATTAATTCCATCTGAACAATTTAATGTAGAAATAGAAAAACTATCCATAAAATAGGGTTTTATTATATTCCCAATTGAACCCGGCTCAACTTCAACGATAAACTTTCCATTTTCATCGGTCATAGTAATAGGAAATGTTGACTGCCCATTTAACTTGATTTCAACTCCCTCATGAAAACAAGAGGTTCCATCAAAACGCACATATCCACTTACTGGGATTAAGGATTGATCGGTGAAACTGACTTGATCAATAGAGGTATTGGTGTGATTCAAAGTGGCTTGACGACTTTCCGGTTCATACCAATGGTCAAAATATTCATTGAGTGGAATATCTTTAGACCAATAATTAGTAGCATCAGTTTCACCATTCAAGGTTCCTACAATTGTTGATTTTGAATTGGTTAATATTGTTCCGGTACCGTCATTCATTTGCCAATAATGTACTAATCCAAATTCTTCACCGGTTAAGGTTTGATCCATAGCCCCATTTAATTGTTCAGGGTTCCGTACCAGATCCCATATACGAAATTCATCAATTCGACCTGAAAATAAATTGGAAGATTGATCATAATCAGCCCCAAAAATAATTTTAGAATCGTCCTCAATTAGATAGGTAATTGGAGTTGATGCAAACTCAATTCCATCAATATAACCAACCAAATCTAAACTATCAATATAAGTCACAGCAAAATGATGCCATAATCCTTCATTAAATGTTTCCTGTGATGTTAACTGATCACTTCCATAAATCATCTCAATATTTCCGTTAGTGTTTAATCTTACGGATAAATCAAACTCCGAATTATCCAACGAATCTACCGCTGAGAAAATGACTTGTTCACTATTTTCTGAAGATTTAAACCACCCTTCGACTGTAAATGCTGACGACAAATCAATAAGTTGTGCACCAAAACTGATATAATCATCATTACCATCCAGTTCTACAGATCGCCCAATAGGAGTAGATTTTTCAGGAGTTACAGTAAAAGTGGTTCCCCCGGCATAATAAATTCCCTGAATTGCATAATTTCCATTCTCATCAGTTAAGGCCCCTTGGAAAACCGGTGCGAATTGATCATCACGCTCAACTCGGCAGGTACTTCCATCTCTGTTGCCAGCGGTTAAATCAAAAACGGTTTCACCATCTACTTCATCAAATTTAAAATAAGCATAAAGATTTTCTTCAGATCCGGAAAGGGTGATATCCATAAGATTTAAAATGTCATCCCACTCACGGGCAGCGTTCCAAATACGGAAATCATCTAAACGACCGGTAAAATAATTATTATGTTCTAATGGACTTTTCTTTCCAAGTACAAATTCTAAATTATTGCCATGCGGATTATTAATATCCATTGCATCACTATTTTCTCGAATTAAGAAACCATCAATATACATGGTCATATCAATACCGGATTTGACGACGGCTAAATGATGCCATTCACCATCTTCGATATAAGAATTATGGGATGTCAATAATTGACCTCCATGATGCCAATTTACATGACCTTCCGCATCCAAAAATATTTCTACGCTTATTGTACCCATTCCCGAATCGACGGCACTGAACAATGTTTGAGAATCTTCAAAAATGGATTCAAACCAAAATTCAATTGTATAATCTGATTTTAATTGATCAAATTGACGATTACCGCTGATAACATCATCAAACCAGTACACATAACCATCCCCATTAAATTTGGCACTTCTTCCTAAATTGGGAGAAAGAACTACTTTTGTATGTGCCATCGGTGTACCGCTGGGTGTTTCTATATTTCCGGTAATCACACCATTTGGATTTAAAAATCCAACATCTACACCTTTTTGACTATTTCCGATATTATTTGCTACGGTTACACCATAAGTATAGTATTCACCGGGAAAAACATTAAAATCTTGATATTCTGTTTGCGCAATAGGTAGTGTAGTCAATACATAACCATTTCGATATAAAGTAACTACACCTTCGGATATTTGGGGACCGGTGGAAGCACAATCTGAATCATCAATATGACATCCTTGAATTTCCCATTCCACTAATACTTTTTCTTGGAAATCTCCGTCCGATGCTTTTACGATTGGGGGTTTTGGTTCGGCAATATAATCATTAAAATAGCCAAATGAATTTTGGCCATCAGCATTAGTGTTAGAACTTGTATAAGGATGTTCGCCAATTATATCTATCGATAAATAATTATTATTAGCATCGGTATGTTGGCTGGCCGTGTTCATAAATGGTTGTCCTACAATAATAAAAGTATTTTCACAAGTATCCGTAGAAGGATTACAATCATCTGGAAACATTTGCTTACCGGCAGAATATGTCAATATTTGGCGTTCTACATTGTATATTGGTTCGCATAAGGATTGGTTAAACCCTGTTGAAATTAACAATGTGATTAAAATTATTATTTTATTTATATATTTTTTCATTTTTCTTACCATTTCAAATAACCGCCATTGCGATGAATGAAGAAACCCTGTGTTTAGATTACTTCACTGTGTTTGTAATAACAGTTGTTTTATTTGTTGACAATATTTACTTCAGCTTTGCTTCTATTCTTGCCAAGCGTGCTTTTAAATCTTCTAATTCATTTGCTTGAGTTTCAATAATTCCTTGCTGTTCTTTAAATGCTTCAATTAAAACAGCAGATAACCCACCATAATTCACACCCAGCATGCCATCCATATTTGTTTCTACAAGTTCAGGGAATTGTTTTTCTACATCTTGTGCAATTACTCCAAGGTGCCTAATAACATTTCCTTCTTTATCTTTTTCAGGTTCATCCCAATCCCACTCATAAGTAACACCATTTATTGCTTTTACTTTATTAATAACATTTTTAAGTGGTTTAATATTCTTTTTCAATCGTCTATCCGAATAAGTTGCAAAGCCACCTGAACCCGCTGTTCCAAAATATTGATTTGGACTATTGTCTCCAAAATAAAACTTGTTCTCGACACCATGAAATCCAATAAATAAATGACCGGGTCCTTGGATTGTAGCTAATCCTTCATTGCCTAATACGCCTTCTGAATCACGTAAATTTATTGTTTCTGGCCAGGAAGACCATCCTAAAGTGCCACCTGGAGCTGATTTTATGTCTAAAGGAGCTGATGGAGTTATCGTCCCAATTCCCACATTGCCATTGCTTGATATTGTCATTCTGTAAACATCATTCCAAAATGACAGATCTTCATCAAAATCATTTACAATTCCCCAAGGCGTAGAAGTGCCATCATCAATTTCAAGACCAGCAATACTTCCTGATGATCTTACTCTTCCCACAACTTCTAAAGATCTACTTGGTGTTGTCGTCCCAATCCCTACATTACCACCGGTTGCAATAACCATATGAGGAGTAGAACTTTGATAACTAAAACCAAGATTACCATCATTTACTTCAATATTCCCCCATGTAAGATCTTCGGTAGATTTACGAATAAGAACACCATATAGATCATGATTTGACCTTAAATCCAAATAAGCGTTTGGTGCCATAATAGCAGCTGCTTCATTCGCATTCATATAAAGAATACCATTTAAGCCTGTATGACCTTCAACATCTAATTTATAATTTGGAGATGTTAATCCAATCCCGACATTACCATTAAATATAGTTTCACCTTCAACTTCCAAATTAGCACTTGGTGTAGTAGTACCTATCCCCACTTTGCCATCATTTTTAATGACCATCTGTGTATTTTGCCCAGTACGCAATAATATATCACCCGTACCGTCTTCATCATTATCCGTGGCAATAATAGCATCTCCGGAGGATGAAAGCGAAGAGGCTGAACTACCTTGTGCAGTGGAAAGAAAAGTGCCATCATTAAATTGAATTGAGCTTGGAATATGCATAACACCATCTGAAGAAACTTCAATAGTATTGGTGCCATTATCAATTATCAATAAATCAGTCGTATCAGTCGTATTCGTTTGTTCAATATGAAGTAAAGCAGTAGGCGTTATTGTTCCCACTCCCACCTTGCCACTTGAAGGGAAAATATTATCTTTCCCAAATACCGCCATTGATGTCGGTGAAGTCGTTAGTTTTACTCTTGGTGTCAATTCGTTACCCGCACCAACAGTAACACCAATATAATATTGTTCACTAAATGTCAAATTATCAAAATTAGTAATTGTACCTAATTCCACAGCATATACCCCATGTTTCACCGGAACACTTGGATGTGCCTCCGTCCATAAATCTCCACCACCGGTATCCGAATTATATAACCTGAATGTTAAAGTGTAATTACCATCCTGTGCAGTTTTACCTGATGGATCTCTTAATATCCCCTGGACGGCAATGGTTTGTGATAATGTTACAGTACATAATACCGTGACAAAAATTAAACTTCTTAAAAGGGTTATCATATTTCTCATTCTGTATTTCTCCTTAATGTAAAAGATTCTAAAATTGATGATTACTTATAGGAATAAATCCTTCATTGGAAAATTCCTAAATTAAAAATTATTATCAAATAATGTAAACTGAATAACAATTATTTTATAGAAATTAATACAGAATATTAAATTAATTTACTACGACAAAAACTCACAAGTGATATAAATTACGAAAAATATAGTTTTATTATATTTCATTGAGTATTTCGGGAAGTTTTTTATTTTTATCCAATGCCATTTTTTTTCGCAGACGATACCGATGTTGTTCAATAGCACGAATTGAGACATTACGAATTTCTGAAATCATTTTTGAACTGAATCCCAACTTTAATAAACCACAAAGTTGAATATCATTTTGATTTAATGCAGGGAATCTTTGTTTTAATTTTTCTTCAAATTCGGGATAAATCTCAACCAACATCAATTGGAATTCATACCAATAATTAACATGTTTCTTTCTAGAAGAGATAATAGTATGCATTGTTTTAATAAAATTAACTTTAGAAGAATTTGTATTTTTAAATATATCAATTTGCTTTTCAATCGCGGAAAGAAATTTATCATTTTCAATGATATCCAAACTTTTACTGGTAAGATCTCTTCGTCTTATTTCTAATTGGTCAATTATATTTTGATTTTCTTTTTCTATTAAACTCATATTTTTCAGATGTAATTTTTGTTCTTGTTTTCTTTTATAATTGGAATGTCGTTTTTCTGATTGATATATTTTTATTATTAATATAAGTAAAGATACACCTAAGGTAAATGCGAGAATCCAATAATTTATTACCGTATTTTTCTGAGATACTTGAATATCTTTTAATTCTAATTGATGCGACCAATTTTTAATTTCTAATAAAATTTCAGAATTTGTTATAGATTCAATTATAGATGCATTTTGAAGTGAATCTTTAATTTTTATAATATTTTTTAAATATAAATTTGATATTTGATATTGCAAATTGTTTTCAAAATAAATTCTTAATTTTTCATTTATTTCTAATTGAATTTCCAAAATATTATGTTCTTTTGCTAACGATAATGCACACAATAAATTGTCTTTTGCTTTCGTATTATGCTCTTCAAAAAACAATATTTCTGCTATCTTTATTTTACTATTAATCTGATAAAAAACATCCGAAAATTGAACACATTTTTTAAAATATTGTTTTGCTTCTTGATAATATTGCAAGTCGAAATGTATTAATCCCAACTGATAAATATATTTCGAAATTAAATCTTCTTCGCAAACATTTTCACAAATTTCAATTGATTTTTTAATATTTAAAATTGCATTATCAATATCGTTATTTTTTTTAAATTGGACTCCATAATAATAATAGGTCTCAGCACGAATAAAAGGTATCTCATTATTTTTCCTAAATTGAAAAGACTCTTCAATATATTTATTTGCTTTTTGTTTTTCACCTAGTTCATTTGCAATTAGACCTAAATTTAAATTTGTTAACGCAATTCCATTTGTATCATTTAATTCTAAAAAAATATTAAGAGATTTTTTATATCGGGATCCAGCTAAGTTAAATAATTTATTTTTAAAATAAACATTGCCAATACTTATGTTCGTCCAGGCAATTTGTGGTAGCAAATCAAGGTCATTAAATATTTTTATGCCTTTTTGATAATATTCAATAGACGGGGTAAATAATCCTAATTTTAAGAAACAACTGCCAATGCTATTATATATATTTGCCATTTCTACAGAAACTACTTTTTTAGAAGACGCCCATTCTAAACTTCTCATTCCCCATTTTATCCCATCCTTTGGATTTGTATGGATGCATGCTTTGATTAACTCATTTATTTGAAAAAGTGTTTCAAATTCTTTCTCGTGGTTAACCATTTTGAAAAGAACCTCATTTTCTAAACTATCAATATTGGTCGAAAATAATATTCTAAATGTGAAGAATAAATATAAATAAAATCGATTTTTCAATAATTTTTTCAATATAGATTTTGCATATAGTTTTTATACATTTTTAAATTTAAATAATAATCATGAAATTTATGTTAAATTATTAATGTAATAAAATGGTTAAATACCTCATTGCTAACTCACAAAGTAAAATTGAAAAAAAAAGACAAATGATAATTAATACTTCTACAAAAAAAGCCCCGATCAATGACCGGGGCTTTAATTTATAAAAAGATATTACAATATTACTTATTTCATCAACATCACTTTTTGTGTAGCAATCTTATCACCTTGTTCAACTTTAACAAGATAAACACCACTTGGCACTACATCAGCAGTCCAAGAAATTTGGTGATATCCAGCTTGTAACATACCTTCATGAAGTACATCAACAACTTGTCCCATTAGGTTATATACTTTTACAGAAGTAAAACCATCAGCGTCAAGTGATAACTGCATACTTGTTACAGGGTTGAAAGGGTTAGGATAAGCATCATTAAGAGCAAATGAAGCAGGAGTTCCTAAACCTGAAGCTAAAGGATCATTACCAACAATAACTGTAATGCTATTTAATGCTTCAGTAGAAACGACTATGCTTGATTCTTCTCTCATGTTAATTGCTTCACCATTAACAAACATTGTGATATCGTATGCAACATCAAGTTCATCCATTGTCCATTCTAATCGAACATCAGATAATGAGTTTGCAGAATATCCATTAATTGACCATGCTTGACCTTGGTCTGGAGTAATCATTGCTTTTGTGTTTTTCCAGAATCTCATTCCATTAGCATCTTTCATATAAAGATCTAAATAAGAATCAGCCATTGTCATCACAGGAATATCTTCAGTGTCTTCACCGTTTACAATATCGTTAGAAGCAATATCACTTAAACCAAGTTTAATGATATCACCACGAGCGTTACCGCTAACTGGAGAAGCTTCAATATTCATGTTCCAAACCATGTAATCAACTTCAACTTCTTCTTTTGCAAGATCAAATGCATGAGGTGCAACACCTAATTCACATGTTTTACTTGCATGAATCCAGAAACCAGTCCAAGGACTAAATGAATCAGATTCGAAGTTAGCAGATCCATTAGTTCCAAGAACCTCACCACTTACTAAACCAAGTGTTTGAGCTTCTGCCCATGTGTGTGTTCCTAAATCATCTGTAATTGTTAACATATCTACATCAACAGGTCTAACTAATTTAGGTGAAACTAAATTCCAACCACGCACTAAAGAATGACCAGAAAGACTTAAATCATTTTCTAAATCAGTATCTTCTTGTGAAGATAAAATATTACCTTCCATTGTAAATGATACTAATTCATGATTTAAACCTAAGAAATAAGCTTGACCAAAGTTATACATGTGGGCTTCACCAAATGCACCTGATTGAGTAAACCATACAAAATCACTACCTGCTGAGTAATCAGATAATCCAGCAGACATTAAGTTATCCATACTAATTGAAGCATACATTGGAGCACCAAATACATGCCATCCGTTGTATGTGTATGGATTATGTAAAAACTCTTCAGAACCTGTGAATGAAGCTGAAGACGCACATGCACCTTCTTTATCATAACCCCAGAAGTCACCCGCATCTAAGAAACATACTTCAATTGATTGACCGTGATCTGTTTCCCAAGCAGAAACTGCATAAGAGAAGTTTACATCATCTGGTCCAGCAACTGCTTCACCAGCAGGTCCATTATGGTAACCATCTGTATTAGAACTTGTACCTTCATAAGTTGTATATGAAGAAGTAACTGAACTAATATTATGACCACCTAAACCATCTGCTGCTGAGAATGAAGCTGTCATTGTATTTGTCATATCACCTACTGCATAAATTTCAGCAGACATATCACGACTAAATGACATTTCAGGCTTTGCTTCTGTAGAATGAGTAAGTACATTACCTGTACCACTTGATCTACCATGAGAATTTATAGCAAAAACTCTGTAATTATAAGTAGTGTTTGGAGCAAGTCCTTCATCTAAGAAATGGAAACTTCCACCATCTTTACCCATAAAGTACCACTCACCATCATCAGATGCTTGAGCACTTGTTGGATCTTCACATGCATCAGAGAAATTATCATAAACATCCTCTTTACCTGAACAATCTCTTTTGTTATATTCTCTTACAACATTTAATGTTGTAATTGTTGACCAGCTATCAGTATTCGTTGGATTAGTTGTTCTCTCAACTACATAATGAGTTGCGTTTTCACCTAATTCACTTAACTGAGCAGTATTACCATTGATAGAATGATCTGAAGCATCCCAAGACATTGAAATATAACTCATACCTTGGTCTGTTGTTGCTAATGATGTTACATCAACAGCTGCAGGCTCAGCAATAACAACAAATGAGAATGATGTACATTCTGGAGCATTTTGTGTTGTTTCTACAGATGCATCTACAGCATCAGTTGCACCATTTGCAGGAGATGCATACATTAAGTATTCATAACCTTCATAACTATCTTGAGCACATGTTGTAACTGTATATTCACCAGGACCTAAATCTCTGCTAAATCCACCTGTTTCACATGATCCACCACAATCACCTGATGATTCAGCAATAGCTTCACCATTCAATGTTGTTGTAAATGTAATATTATCACCATCTGCATCAGAAACACCACCTGTGTTAACGGTTACTGTTGTAACATCTGCACCTTCTGGTAAATAATGAACATCATCATCATCGCCACCAGCATCACCATCATATTTATGTGATGAATTTGCATCAGTTGCAGATGAAGAATATGCTCTTGTATTTGGTTCTGGTAATACATAGAAACCACGAGCTGCAGTATTTTCTGCACCATAGTTATCTTGAACTGTTAATGTCCAGATATTACCTGTTCCACCATCATGTCTTTGTTGATGATCATTTGCATGTGATTCTGCACCATCATTTACTGCTGGAGCAATACCATTTTCATCAAAATCCCATAAACAACCATCATTACATGGCTCGCCAGCGTCATATTCGCCGTTCATGTTTAAGTCATTATAACTCATACCCATCACCGCTTCTGACCACCAGAAATCATTTTCTTCACATAGTGGGTCTTCTGCAGGACAATCAGCATCAAATGATCCATCATGAGATAATGTAATAGAAGCTCTATTATCGTCACAAGATTGGTCATCATAAGCTAATAAATCATCACATGTGTATTCATTATCTGCATTATGAGGTACCTGCCAGTAACCACCACCTGCTTCATCAGCTTGACCTGCAGGAACAGATACATCAGCTTCAGGAGCTTGGTTTGGTTCTGGTAAAATAGTAACTGTAATATTTGTGTTAATGGTATTTGAACCATTTCCACCATTTGTTAACCAGTTATTATCTGTCACAGCTAAATCAAAGTTATAGCTTGATCCACTACCTGAGTTTGGCTCAGTTACTGTGAATGTAACATCTGATCCGTTACCATCAGCAAAATCACTGTCAGTGTCAAAATCAATATCACCACTCCAACTTGCGTCAAGTGTATATCCTTCATGATCTGTATAAGCGGATGCTAAATTAATTGTCATTGGTGTACCTGATTGGTCAAGACCATCAGCATCAGTACCACCAGCACTTAATCTACCGATACCATCATGTGCTGTTGTATATGTGTGATATAAGTAAACATCATCAGAACCATCAGTTACTAGACCTTCGTCTGTTTCTGGTCCACTTCCTTCTCCAGAAGCTGTAGATGAAATTACAGAATCACAATCATTATTATTACCATCATTTGTACATAAATCAGTAAATGCAGGGTCAACATTTGCAACAGTTGTTAAACTTGTTGATGTTGAAGCACCTTCACCTGCACCATTATGTGCAGTTACTGTGTATGTATATGATGTAGAAAATTCAAGATCATCTTCTGAATCAGCTAAAGAACCATCTGCACTTGCAGCATGAGAACCAATAGCCATACCATCTCCAGTTGAACCAGGTCCACTTGAAGATGTAACAGTATAACTAGTAGCTGGATATCGTTGCTCAAAAGAATTACATCGTGTTAAATCATAACTTAAAGAACCGTTTGGATCATCAAAATCAACACCTTCTACTGAAACAGAATCACATGAATCATCTGTGTCAAAACCTAAATCAGATCCTGGCTTCCAATCTGTACCAGAAGCTAAAGCACTTGCATCTGAACTTGATGATAAACCATCAGCTTGTTCAGGTACTAAGTTACCCACAATAAAATCAATAGATACCGGTGTATTAGATTGAAGTGTTAATGGAATAGTGACTGCATCTCTTTCAAGCTTGTAGTAAGCTCCACTATGTCCACCACCATTTACTAATGCATAAACAGGTACATATGTGTTTGCAGCTGATACTAAACCATCTGTAACTCCACCTGGGGAAATAGTAACTGTAGCTAAACCACCCGTTTCTGCAACCACAACACCATTAAATGTTGTTTGGTTATTAGAAGCATAATGATCATCATTTAATGCTCTAATATCATAAGCCCACTGACGACCCCATCCAGTTTGCTCATCCCAATTATTTTCAATATAGAAATGAATTTCATTATCTGGATTACCAACATTCATTTCAGGCACATCCCAATATGCATCATAACCATCAGATGCTGGAGGAAGTGGTTCTGTAATTCCTGCAGCAGAAGCAGCTTGACTGCTTTCGTAATAGAAACCAATTCGGTTATTCATATCATTAATATATTGTTGACCTAATACAGTCATTTCTGCGGTAATGTCAAATTTCCATACTTCACCAGCTGGTGGATCTGCTGTTGTTCCAGCACCAGTATCACCAGATAATGCACCATATTGACTTGAAGCAGAAGTTGTAATTGCATATTCAGTCGTTGGATTTAAACCAGAAATTGAAATTGATGTATTTGGAGATGAATTACAAATGTCATCAGCACATGCTGTGTACATCCAGTTTGCATCGCCACCATAATTTTCAGCTCCTGAGAAAGTAACTAAAATAGAATATGTAGAAATTTCAATTGCACTAATTACTAATTGACCTGCTGCATAAGCAGTTGTTGAACCAGAACCTGTAGCTGTATCACTACCTGATTGGTTACCTGAAGTTACATTTGCATCATAAGAAGTACCCGCTTGTAAACCACAGAATGTAGTTGGAGAAGTTGCCCATGTAGTAGATTCACCATCAACAGTTACAGTTACACCATTGTAACCAAAGTCTTCTGTAAATGCAACATCTACACAACCATCAGCACCTGCAGTAACATCTACTGAATTAACAGAAGGTGTTGGCATATCACCAGGGTTTGCTATAGCATCATTACCATAAGTTAAACTATTACCACCTGCATCAACAGCACCATTGTCTGTTGTAACAGTTAATGTAGCATCAGTATTAAATGCTCCATCAAATCCAAAACCAGAAGCACAAGCAACAGCTGCACCGCCATCTACTGAACACGTATAACTATCTGAACCAGCCCAGTTTGCAGTTACTTCAAAACCGTAATAACTAAAACTAATCGCTAAATCAGCTGGAGCAAATGTACAACAACTTTGATCTGCAGCACCTGCATCTCCTGCACAATCAAAACCATCATCATAGTGGTTTGTTGCATTAACATCTGAACAACCTGCATATAGACATGAACCATCATCATTTATTGCATCACCAGCAGAAGCACCCGCATGTGCGTTAACAGCAGTGGCATCACCACAACCATTATATGCACAAGCACCAGTACCATTACCAATTGCATCAAATGTATCCCAAGCACCTGCTGAACCACCAGATGTTAGGTCACAACCCGCACCAGCTAAGCAAAAATCAGTTGCACCAAATGCAAAACCATCACTACTACAAGCAGTTCCACTACCTGTTACATCAAGTACACCAGCACTTGTCATTCCACCAGCAGCTGGAGCACTAGATCCTACATTGTAGTACATTTTGCCTTCACTTGCATCATAAAAATTAAATG
This sequence comes from Fidelibacterota bacterium, assembly GCA_014381925.1. GTDB lineage: Bacteria > Fidelibacterota > Marinisomatia > SCGC-AAA003-L08. Next base: position 39,399 of record JACNKR010000057.1, read on the forward strand.
TAACAACAGGATCATAAGTACCAGGTACATAATTTGGATACCCAGCAGCAGCTTCTGTATTTGCATCTTTAAATTCTGCAACGACTGTAATTACATTGTTTACTTTTGGCAGGTAAGACCAACCAACATTTTGACCATCGTACATTACACCAATGATATCACAATCTTCAGTATCACATGTACCAGTACCACCACCTTCAGCACCTGCATCAACAGCTGCACCATTCAAGGTTATATCATCAAATAATATAAATGCTTGACTAGTCGAAACCGATGGACTCCATTGTTCTCCTGGACCATAACTTGGATAGTATCCTCCCGCATACATCGAAGTCATCATTAGTCCCACTAACAATACCATAACTTTCTTCATTTCCATTTCTCCTTATTTTATAGAAATATTATTAACTAACATTAAAAAGGTTTTTCTCC